>DAQY01000015.1 GCA_002503105.1 Methanomicrobiaceae archaeon UBA206 | reverse complement strand
GAATTAAGCGATATACTGCGCCGGATTCCTGACACGGCTTCCTGCCGGGCATCGCCACGCGGGGGGAGGGACCGGGAGGGGGATATCGAAGACCGCCAGGTCTTCTTGAGCTCGCATTCGCTTGCACATCGAAATCCTTCGGGTTTCTCAAGCTCCGGCTGCGACTGGCCGAAGGGCAGGAGCTATGAGAAGACCGGAAGGTTTCGATATGGATCCCTCCCGTACGAGCGGTTCCCGGGTTCCGGGATGACCCTCGACAGCCGTCTCGGACGGTGGACCGGGATGGGAATCGCCATGGGGGTGGGGACAGAGGCGATGCGCGATGAGCGAGGGGTGCCCGGGGGGCAGGCGGAGCTGAAGAAGACGCGAATGTGTCTTCGACCGTTCGCAGGACCGGAGCGTGAGCACCGATCAGGTCTTCGAAGGCGCCTTACTCCTGTCGGCACCCTGCCGGGCGTCACCGGCGGCAGCGTTTCGGCACACGTTCGGAGAGCCCGATCTCCTGCTTCGCGGAGCAGACCTGAAGGCACGGATAATCGCAGACATTCTTCGGTAATTTCGGCATTCTCATACTGAAAAAAAGCGCATACGAAGCGATCGGGAGATCTGGCCGCTTCCGCTCCTCGAAGGCGTGCCGGTACGAACGCACGGGAAGGTTCTGGCTGCGGCGGTCTATCTCCTCCCGTTCCGCGGCCGGATCTCCCTGGACGTTGCAGTGCGGAGAGGCAGGAGACGGTCCCTGACGGGAAGGCGCCATGCCGGGCGACAGGCCTCACGTGGCAGGCAACGCTTTCTCCTGCACCTTTCCGAACAGTTCCCGCAGGGGGTCCTTGATACATGCCTCGAAGATCCGCTCCACCTCCGTGTGCGCTGTCGAGAGCCAGTCCATCACGTCGTCCGGGGAGATGGCCGCCTCCCGGGCGAGGAAGTAGTCGAGATTCAGGAGATACGCATTGGCTCCCGGAGATTCGGGCACTGCATCCGTCAGCTCCACCCGGCAGTTGTCGCGGTTATCATGGAACGTGAACTCACACCCCGTAATGAAACCAGCGGGCGTCCGCTGCAGCCCGACGGGGATCAGGGGGTAGAAAGCGAAATAATCCGAGAGCGTGACCACCTCCTCCGGAATCTCGATCAGGTTGATGTAGCGTAGATTCATCGTGCGGATGGCCTCAACGCCGATGACGTCCCGGAAGCGGGTATAGGCATCCTCAATCCTCGACCTGAAGGAATCCCAGTCGGCATACTCCTTCCGGCAGTTGACCGACATCAGGTGGGGACCGACCTGGATGGCGCAGCCGTCATCTTCGGTGGAGAACTGTGCACGCTCTGTCACGAGGAGCTCTTCTCGCAGGCCCTCGGGTCCCAGCAGGACCACCACTTCACGCACCCACCGCTGGTCCCGCTTCGGGTATTCGTCCTTCATATTCTCGAACAGAATACCCGGAAATGTCATGTCCCAGGGGCTCTCCTGCGAGAAGCGGAACTCACACACCGCTTCTGCGACGGGGGGATTCGCATACTTCTTCACCATACCACTACCCTCCGTACTGCTGCAAGATGAGAGGAGAGGTGATTAAGGTAACGCCAGAAGGGGCGCGATTCTCACGTACCCTCTCCGATCCGGCCAGAGGGGATCTTCTGCGTTCCGCTCGGAGCATTTAAAAGGTCATGGCGGCCATGCCCCATGCCATGGACGAGTAGTTCCGCCAGACGGTTCACCTGCTCATGGCCCTCCTCGGCGCGGCGATCATCCTCACCGCCAGCCAGGAGACCGCCCTTGTATTTCTCGCCTCCATCCTCTTCGTCATGTTCATCATCTGCGATGCTTTCACCCGCGGATACGCCGTTCCCGCCCTCGATCGGCTCATCGACGGGGCGGAGCGATCCGGCAAGTGCCCCTCCAAGGCTTCGTCGTCTTCGGCCCGCAGCTCATCGTCATCGGCCTGATCACGCTCGGTGTGCTGGACAGCGTCGCCACCATCGCCGGCATCCGCTTCGGAAGGCGGGCGATGTTACCGCAACAAGTCCCTGGAGGAGGGCCCATCGCGCAGGCCGGTTGGGCGGAAGCATCGGAACACCGGGAACAGGCCGCCGCGCGCGAGGATCGGCGCGTCGATCACCAGGAGCCCGCTCCTGAACTGTGCCGCTCTGCCTTTTTCGCAGCCGATCGGGCAGCAGACGGCATATGAGCCCCATGCCATGAACAGGACATCATCCCGCTTTGCCCGACAAAGAAGATCTCTTTCGTGCATCCGGTCCCGCCGGATCCGGTACCGCGTTCGATACCGGATCGCGTGCTCTGCAGAAACCCCTCGTTCCCTCGGCGCTCTGCCGTACCCCTCCGGATCTGAGCGAGTGTCGGGGGTTGCAGATCATGACGATGCGCAAAGAATCATACAGGGGTGAAACCGGGAGATGCGAGCTTCCGGCCCTTCGGACCGTCGCAGCTCGAAGAACAGAACCATCATAGTGCTATAGTGATCAGATTCACACTGATCCTCAAACGTTTGACTTTTTTGGGATGGGTTCGAGGCATCGAGGTCGTCCCTTCCCCGAGGCGCGATACCCAGTGGGAAGCCGTGTCGGTGATCCGACGCCAGATATGACTTAGCTCTCCGCGAACGTGCGTAAGAGTGCTCTGAATCGTGTGGATCTTTGATCACCGGATACCTCGGGATGACTTCATAGTTTAAAAGCGACGTGCATATATAAAGTGCTGCCTTGTAACTTCGTAAACCGGGCATGGTGCCGTACCGGCCGCGCTCTGCAGCACAGAGTTCGGCTGCAGATCCCGGTCATCATTACGCCAGCACCAGTATCCGCCGTGTCAGACTCTTGTGCACCCGCTGCTCGTGCAGCTGCAGGATCGAAAAGCGACCCGCCGCAATCTCTGATATGTCCCGGTGCGCGACCACAACCGCCCGCCTCCCGGGTTTCAAAATCCGCCGGATCTCTGCAAGAGCGCCGTCGTAGAGCCGCTCCATGCTGTCTGCCCTGATACGGACGGATTGCCCATACGGGAGATCGGTCACCACGGCATCGATCCGGCGATCGCAGATCGGCAGGTGCGTCGCATCCGCCAGCATGACATCTGCACCGGGGAGGTTCCGGCGGCTCCCCTCCACCATCGCCGAGTCGAAGTCGCTCCCGAGCGTCTCCGCTCCGATCAGCCGTCCCTCGAGCAGGATCCCGCCGGTCCCGCAGAAGGGGTCGCAGAGCAGATCCCCCTCGCCCGCCAGCGATATGTTGACGAGTGCCCGCGCCATGCGGGGCATCATGACGCCGGGATGAAAGAACGGCCGGCGCATGGGGTTGCGGTAATTGAACGATCCGCGGTCGATGCGCATCAGGACGCGGCCGAAGTAGCAGCGGTCTTCGGAGGCGATGACGCGGTATTCTTCCTGCGGATCTTCCAGCGAGACAGGGCCGGCGATCATGCTCCCGATCAGCCGCTCGATCTCCGGCTGCGACGCCCGCATCTGGCTCCCGTGGATCTTCTTTGCCCGTCCCGCGAAAGGCCGTGCGGTGCGGATGGAGAGATCCTGCAGGAGCGACGCAAACGCCTCAAGAGTGGGGCCGCACTCGCCGAGATACTCCAGCACCACGTGCGTGAGCGCAAGCCTGCCGGCCTTTGCCGGGTTCGGGCACTCGGCAACCGCCACCTGGGTGCGCCGGTCGACCACGGTCCCGACGCAGTCGAGCTCCGCTGCCGGAAGGTCGGGGTGCTCACCGGAGAGTTCGAAGATCAGCTTCATCCCGGTACTGTTGAGGCGGTGGAGCTTATTAAAGCGGGAGTGTATGCCAGCCCGCCGGTCCGCCACCGACCGATATCAGGTCTGCCTGGTGCGCAGGGCAGCTGCCGGGCATGCCGGCATCCCCGACCCGCCTCAAACGGATGGTGAAAAGCGCTGGAGAAGGGCGGGCCGCCGCTGGCACCGGCGGCCTCACTTCACCGATTCCTTGACTTTATCGACGACGTCCTGGAAAAAAAATCCCTTTCTTCGACGACTTTGCGGGTGCACCCCCCCCTCAATCTCGAGCAGCCGCCGGTACAGTTCGCGCTGCTCCGATGTCAGGTGGGTGGGTACGACGATCTTCACCCGCACCAGGAGATCGCCGGGTCTACCGCGCCAGCGCACGCCCTCTCCCGGTATCCTCAGGCCCGTATTGTGCTGCACGCCGGCAGGAACGTTCAGTGAGATCGTCCTGCCGTCGATCGTCTCGATCTCAACCGTCGACCCGAGTACCGCCTGTGAGGGGGTGATCTCCAGGGTGGTTTCGAGATCGTCGCCGTGGCGGACGAACCGCTTGTGCGGCGCCACCTCGATCTCGATGAACAGATCGCCGTTCGGCGCCCCGTAGTCACCGGCTTCGCCGTAGCCCTCCATGCGGAGACGCGTCCCCGTATCCACGCCCGGCGGAACATGCACGTTCACCGTCCGCCGCACCCGGGTGTGGCCGGTGCCGCCGCAGGTCCTGCAACGCACCTCGGGCATCTTGCCCCGCCCGCCGCACGCGGTACAGGTGCTCATGCGGACGAAACGGCCGAAGATGGTCTGGCTCACCTGCCTCATCTGGCCGGTGCCGCCGCAGGTCGCACAGGCAGAGAGCCGCTTCGTCGCGCTTCCCGTGCCGTCGCAGTCGGGACATGTCTCGGAGTGAACGAGTTCGATCTCCTGTTCGGTGCCGAAAACCGCATCTTCAAGTGTTATGCATATCTTCTGCAGGAGGTCGGCACCGCGCCGGGGACCGTAGCTCTGCCGGGAGCCCGTGAACCCCCCGCCGAAAAATGAGTCGAAGATATCTCCAAACCCGGCGAAATCGGCATGGAAATCGCTGAACCCTCCACCGCCCGTATACGATCCCTTCGATGCGCGGCTGAAGGCGTCGTGGCCCATCCGGTCGTACTGGGCACGCTTCTGGGGATCGGATAGGACGCTGTACGCTTCGTTGATCTTCTTGAACTTCTCCTCTGCCCCGGGGTCTTTGCACACATCGGGGTGGTATTTTCGAGCAAGGTCACGGTACGCCTTCCTGATCTCCTTTTCGCTGGCGTTTCTAGCCACGCCAAGGATATCATAGTAGCTTTCCGGACCCATCAAACTCACTCTTTGACTTCGTATTCGGCATCAACGACGCTGTCGTCCTTCTGTCCCGCCTGCTGCGCCTGGGTCTGCTGGTACATCTTGGTCGTCACCGCATATACGGCTTCGGTCAGCGTGTCCATCTCCTTCCTGATAGCATCGAGGTCGTCTCCGTCGAGCGCCTTCTTGAGATCGCCGATGGCCGCCTCGATCTTCTGCCGGTCGGCGGCCTCGACGACATCCTTGGCGTCCTTGAGGGTCCTCTCGGCGGTGAAGATGGCCGTATCTGCGGCATTCCGCAGCTCGATCTCCTCGCGCTTCTTCCGATCTTCCTCCTCAAACTTCTTCGCCTCGTTTATCATCCGCTCGATCTCGGCCTCCGACGGCCTGGAGTCCTGCGGCTTGATGGTGATGGACTGCTCGTTGCCGGTGCCGAGATCCTTTGCCGAGACGTGGACGATGCCGTTGGCGTCGATGTCGAACGTCACCTCGATCTGGGGGACGCCCCGCGGCGCCGGCGGGATACCCGTCAGCTGGAATCGGCCGAGCGAGAAGTTGTCCTTGGCGAGCGCTCGCTCGCCCTGCACGACATGGATCTCCACGCTGGTCTGTCCGTCCGCCGCGGTCGAGAAGATCTGGCTCTTGCGGGTCGGGATGGTGGTATTCCGCTCGATCAGCTTGGTGGCAATGCCGCCCAGCGTCTCGATGGCGAGGGAAAGCGGCGTCACGTCGAGCAGCAGCACATCCTTGGTCTCGCCGGTCAGCACGCTGCCTTGAATGGCCGCGCCGATCGCTACACACTCGTCAGGGTTGATGCCCTTGTCCGGCTCTTTCCCGAGGATCTTCTTGACGGTCTCCTGCACGAGCGGCACCCGCGTCGATCCGCCCACGAGCAGCACATGATCGATATCCTCGGGTTTGAGCTTGGCGTCGGCGAGCGCCTGCTTGACAGGGCCGACTGTCGATTCGACGAGATCGCCGATCAGCTGCTCGAACTTCGCCCTGGTGAGGTCGATGTCCAGGAACTTGGGCCCGCTCTCGCTGGTGGTGATGTACGGCAGGTTGATGTTCGTCTTCTGGACGGTCGAAAGCTCGATCTTCGCGTTCTCCGCAGCGTCCCGCAGGCGCTGCATGGCGACGGAGTCCTTGCGCAGGTCGATGCCTTCCTGCTTCCTGAACTCATCGACCAGGTAATCGATGATCCTCTTATCGAAGTCGTCTCCGCCGAGGTGGTTGTTGCCCGCAGTCGCCTTCACCTCAAAGACGCCGTCGCCGAGCGAGAGGATGGAGACGTCGAACGTGCCGCCGCCCAGGTCGTAGACCAGCACAGTCGCCTCGTCTTCCTTGTCGATGCCGTAGGCGAGAGCGCTTGCGGTCGGCTCGTTGATGATCCGCAGGACTTCAAGCCCGGCGATCGTGCCTGCATCCTTGGTCGCCTGGCGCTGTGCGTCATTGAAGTAGGCGGGGACCGTGATGATCGCTTTTTTTATCTTCTCGCCCAGGTACGCCTCCGCATCCAGTTTCATCTTCTGCAGGATCATCGCCGAGATCTCCTGCGGCGTGTAGGTCTTGTCATCGATGACGATCTTCTCGCTCGTGCCCATCTTTCGCTTGATCGACCGGATCGTGCGTTTCGGGTTCGTGATCGCCTGACGCTTGGCGACACCGCCGATCAGGCGCTCTCCATCCTTGGTGAATGCGACCACCGACGGGGTCGTTCTGCCGCCCTCGGCGTTCGGGATCACCACGGGACGCCCGCCTTCTACGATCGCCATGCACGAGTTGGTCGTTCCCAGATCAATACCTAGAACCTTTTCCGATACCATTGTTACTCCTCCTTACCTCGTGAAACCACAACCTTTGCGCATCTAATGATCTTGTTCCGCATGCAGTATCCACGAATCAGCTCATCGATCACCGTCCCTTCTTCAGCATCTGAAACGACATAGGCGACGGCCTCATGCTTCTTCGGATCGAACGGACGGCCCTTGCACTCGATGGGTCTGATATCGTGCCGCTCGAGGATGGTCATGAAGAGCTTTCTGATCTGAACAAGACCCTCCCGGAGACCAACGTCGTCCGCCTGTAAGGCACGCTCGAGGTTATCGAGAACAGTGAGCAGCTCCACCGCAAAATTCTCAATAGCGAATGTGGTTCGGGTCTCGATCTCCCGGGCCATCCGCTTCTGATAGTTATCAAAATCTGCCGCAAGCCGCAGGTAGCGGTCTTTAAGTTCGTCGCACGCCTGCTGCGGCTCAGCGATGGCCGGAGATACCGCATCCTCATCAGGTGTGAGATCCGCCTCTCTCACCGCGTTCTGTTTGGATGTACCCTCCTTCATACGACTACCCACTTTGACGATTGATTGTGTACCCAATCGGTATAGATAACTATTGCAATGTAGTTCTATATAGCACTTCGCTTATGTGCAGGGGACAGACTTATTAAAACAGTTTTTTCCCAAATTCGACACATCTGAACTAATATTTAAATAGAAATATACCGGTCGCCTGTGCATCATCGCCTGCTTCTCCCCACCCGGCAGCGATATCCCGGCGCTTCCCCCTTACCGCCGATCGGCGGTGCCCGCACCGGGTGAGAGATACTCCCCCCTGCAGGGCGATTTCGGCGATCGCGGACACGTGGTGAACACCGGTCCCCTACATGGTCGCGCACTCTCCGGCCGACGCCAGCCACTCCCTGACAGGCTTCGGCCTGAGTTCCTCGCAGCACAGCGGTCATCTCTTCGCGATGTCGCCGGAAGTCTTCTCCATCGGGAGTTCGCGCGATTCCACCGCAGTCGAACGGGCGCGATCGTCTCCGGAAACCCCATTCGCGAAGTCAACGCCTCCTTCACCTCCGCCCGGGAGGGGTCGCTCGCGCACGGCCGGTCGTGCATGTATCGCCCCGTGAACCGGACCGCGTGCCGCTTCAGGTTCTTTTTACGTGCGGTCTGGTGTACCTGATGGTATCCCCCACGACGGGTCCGGGAACGAAACGGGCTCGATGCGGTCGAAGCTGCTTTAACCCGCACGGTACCCGTCCCGAAGCTGTCCGGCACCGTAGCGGTTCCCGCCTGCCGCAGCCCCGGTGATCTCCGCAACGCCTTCGCGGTACGGGGCGGGTAAGCAGGTTCATATCGATGACGAGCACCGGCCGGCAACGGGCGGCACGTTGCGGCGCCTGCACCGGGGGAGGGCTGTTTAAAGGGCGGATTCCGCACGACCCGACATACGGCGGGGACGGGGCGCTGCTGCGGGTGTTCGCCAAATGTATATCGTCGTACCCAGCTCACATGGGATTATGGAGTGGGCACTGCTGTCTGTGTGGGACAAATCGGGTATCGTCGATCTCGCAAAAGCCCTCATCGAGCAGGAGATTCGTATCCTGAGTTCTGGAGGAACCGGTGCGGTGCTTGATCAGGCAGGCATCCCCTATACCGACGTCTCGTCCTACACCGGTTTTCCCGAAATGATGCACGGGCGGGTGAAGACGCTGCACCCGAAGGTGCATGGAGGCATCCTGGCGCGCCGCGGCATCGACGATGAGGTCATGGCCAGGCACGGGATCGTGCCGATCGATCTGGTGGTGGTCAACCTCTATCCCTTCGAGGCGATGAGCGGTCAGGGGCTTGAGCTCGACGAGGCGACCGAATACATCGATATCGGCGGGCCCGCCCTGGTGCGCGCGGCGGCGAAGAACCATCGATATGTGGCGGTCGTGGTGGACCCCGCAGACTACGGCATGGTGATCGATGCGGTGCGGCGGGGCGGGTTCACCCTGGAGGAGCGGCGGGCTCTTGCGGCGAAGGCGTTCGCCCGCATGGCCGCCTATGACGGCGCCATCACCGGCTACATCACGTCGCTGGACAGACCGCTCCCCGAGATCCTCACCATACAGTTCCGGAACGGGAGAGTCCTGCGCTACGGCGAGAACCCGCATCAGGTGGGGGCGGTCTACGGAGATGCCGGCATCGCCGCCGAAGAACCGCTGCAGGGCAAGCAGATGTCGTACAATAACTATCTCGACGTCAGCGCCGCTGTCAGGCTGCTGCGGGAGTTTGACGAGTGTTGCGCCGTGATCGTCAAGCACAACAACCCCTGCGGCGTTGCGGTGGGAGACGATCTGCTTGAGACCTACATCGCCGCCCGTGATGTCGATCCCGTCTCGGCCTACGGCTCGATCGTCGCCCTCAACCGTGAGGTCACGGAGGAGGTCGCCCGGGAGATCACAAAGACGTTCGTGGAGGTCGTCGTTGCTCCCGCGTTTACGCCCGAGGCACGCGAGGTGATGAGATCGAAGGAGAATATGCGGGTGCTGCGCCTCCCTGCGGCGGTCGAGGCCGACGAGATCCGCAGCATCGACGGCGGTGTTCTCCTCCAGCGCACACCGCCATACTGCGAGCGCTGGCAAGTGGTCAGCGAACGGGAGCCGGACGCCCATGAAATGAGGGCGATGCTGCTTGCCTGGAAGGTCTGCAAGCACACCAGGAGTAACGCGATCGTCTTTGCGGACGAGCGGTCGGTTCTGGGCATCGGCGCCGGACAGATGAGCCGGGTAGACGCCGCAAAGATCGCCATCGAGAAGGCCCGGCGCCCCCTCGCAGGTTCGGCAGCCGCTTCGGATGCCTTCCTGCCGTTTCCCGACACTCTGGAGGCGGCGGCGGAGGCCGGCGCGACGGCGCTGGTGCAGCCCGGCGGTTCCATCAGGGACGGGGAGGTCATCGACGCCGCCAACCGCCTGAACGTCGCGATGGTCTTTACAGGCACCCGGCACTTCCGCCACTGAACCTGTTTTTAGGGGGAAAAAGCCCTGTAATTTTTGAATCTGTTCCAATATGTATATGTAGAGTATATTCTTACAATTAACCGGGTGATAACTCGATGGATTATGGCAACATGATTAGTGAGTCTATCGATTATGCGAAGGAAGCCATATGGGGTAAGTGGGGTAAGTGGATCCTCCTGGTCATCAGCACGATCATCTTCCCTCTCATTATGGGTTACATCGTACGGATCTTCGCCGGAGAAAAACCGGCGCCTGAACTGGAGCAGTGGGGAAAACTCTTCATCGACGGCCTCAAGCTCTTCATCATCGGCATCATATACGCCATCCCTGTCATCCTCGTGCTGTTCGCCTTCACAGGCGGATCGATCGCCCTCCTCGCATCGGGCAGCAACGCTGCCGCAGCCGCCCTCGGGAGTCTGCTTATCGGCGTCGGACTCGCAATCGTCATCGACATCATCATCTCACTGATTGGGGCCATCGGCGCCATTCGCTTTGCCCGGAAGGGCGGCATGGGGCAGGCGTTCGCGTTCGGAGCCATTCTGGAGCATATCGGCAAGATCGGCTGGCTGAACTATATCGGAGCCCGGATCATCCTCTGGCTGGTAGGGATCGTCTTCTTCATTGTGATCATCGTCGTCAGCATTCCCATCCCGCTCATCGGCTGGCTGATCGCTCTCTTCCTCGACCCGGTGTACACCATCTTCTGGGCCCGCTACATGGTCCATGTCTACGAGAGCGCTCCAGCGCCCGAGTGACCGTACAGCGACCGCCGTCGGTGACCACGATGGCGCGAAGGCCCGGGGCAGGGAGGGCGATCCCCACCTACCCGGGCCTTTTTTCAATCGTTCCGGGTTTTACACGCATCGACAACAGTTCCGAGACATCTATCGCAGATTCACAGTCGCGGCCCCGCCTGGCGATGCATTGGTCGTGGGAACCATCATCGAAGCATCCATCGCCCAGCTGCGCGAAATACGATCCGCCGGTGAGCAAAACCGCCGGATCGTTCTTCCACTCCCGTACTTCCTGCACTCCCCGCCATGTGTTCAGCGTGCAGCACCGATCTGCAACGTCGACGGCTGCTCCGGCCCGCCCGGGGCGGTGGCATGCGGGTCGGTTTCGGCATAGCTCTCCCACCCTCTCCACGTAACCACCCATAAGCCGCCTGTGAATGTTAAACCTTTAAGTAGACGTCATGCACAACCATTACTGGTGACGATTGCCCATGAGGGATTGTTTTATTCGGTGAATCGATCCGCTTTTTTGATACCACGCTCCGGGACGGGGAACAGACGCCCGGTGTCTCCCTGACGCCCGCAGAGAAGTTCGAGATCGCGTCGCAGCTGTCCGATATCGGCGTACACGTAATCGAAGCAGGTTCCGCGGCTGCCTCGCAGGGCGAGCGCGAATCCATCAGATTGATATCGGACGCAGGCCTCGCCGCCGAATGCTGCGCGTATGTCCGCGCACTGGAGCAGGACATTGACCTGGCGGCGGACGCCGGTGCAGATTCGGTGCATCTCGTAGTTCCGGTCAGCGATCTCCACATCACCAAGAAACTGCGCAAAACCCGCGCCGAAGTCTGCGAGATGGCGTGGGGCGCGGTGGAGTACGCGAAGTCCCGGGGGCTCATCGTGGAGCTCTCCGGCGAGGATGCGTCCCGCGCCGATCAGGTATTCCTCGGCGAGATCTTCCGCGGGGGTATCGAGCGGGGCGCCGATCGGCTCTGCTTCTGCGATACGGTCGGCCTCCTGACGCCCGAACGGACCGCGGAGGTCATCCCGCCGCTCATCTTCGCCCCGCTATCCATCCACTGCCACGACGACCTCGGGTTTGCGCTCGCCAACTCGGTCGCCGCCATCAGGGCGGGGGCGTCCTGTGCCCATGTGACCGTCAACGGCCTCGGGGAGCGGGCGGGGAACACGGCGCTTGAGGAGCTGGTGATGGCGCTCGAAGTGCTCTACGGGTACAGAACCGCCATCCGCACGGAGGAACTCTACCACCTCTCCACGCTGGTCTCACGTCTGACCGGTGTTGCGCTGCCGACCAACAAACCCATCGTCGGGGAGATGGCGTTCACGCACGAATCCGGCATCCACGCCCACGGCGTGATGCGGGACGCGAGCACCTACGAGCCGATACAGCCGGAGCTGGTCGGAAGAAAGCGCCGGATCGTGCTCGGGAAGCACTCCGGCACCGCCGCCGTCGAGGCGGCGCTCCACGAGATGGGGTACCGACCCGATGAGGAGCAGCTGGCGGAGATCGTCGCCAGGATCAAGCGGCTCGGTGATGCGGGCAAACGGATCACTGATGCAGACATCATGGCGATCGCCGATACGGTGATGGAGGTCGACTATGTGCCGGCGATCGAGCTGAAGCAGTTCACAATCGTCTCCGGGAGCAACACCGTGCCGACGGCATCGGTGACGATGCTCGTCAAAGGCGGCGAGATCACCGGCGCTGCAACCGGAACAGGACCGGTGGATGCGGCTGTAAAGGCGCTCCAGAAGTCCGTCGCCGATGTCGGCACGGTCAGACTCGAGGAGTACCACGTCGACGCGATCACGGGCGGCACAGATGCCCTCGTCGACGTAACGGTAAAATTAAGTAAGGACGGGAAGATTGTTGCGTCAAGAGGCGCCCGTACCGACATCATCATGGCGAGCGTCGAAGCTGTTATCGCAGGTATGAACAGATTGTTAAGGGAAGAGCATGAAGACCGGAGCGAAGATACTCATCGAGGCGCTGCAGCGTGAAGGGGTGGATACGATCTTTGGCTACCCCGGCGGCAGCGTGCTGCCGATCTACGATGAACTCTATGATTCGTCGATTCGGCACATTCTGGTAAGGCATGAGCAGGCAGCAGCCCATGCAGCCGACGGGTATGCACGGGCCAGCGGCCGGGTAGGTGTATGCCTTGCCACCTCCGGTCCGGGCGCGTGCAACCTGGTGACGGGCATCGCGACCGCCTACATGGATTCCGTCCCTATCGTGGCGCTCACCGGACAGGTGCCCACCGGTATGCTCGGGAACGATGCGTTCCAGGAATCGGACATCACCGGTATCACCATGCCGATCACCAAGCACAACTACCTGGTGAAGGACGCATCGGACGTCGGCCGGGTGGTGCGCGAGGCGTTCTACATCGCACGGACGGGCAGACCGGGGCCGGTTCTCATCGATCTCCCCAAGGACATCTCCACCGACCAGGTGTACGCGGAGACTCCGATCCCGGACAGCATATCGCTGCGCGGGTACCAGCCGACCTACAGGGGTCACGTCCGTCAGATCGATAAGGCGCTCGACATGATCGCGCAGGCGGAGCGGCCCCTGATATACGCCGGCGGAGGGGTGATCCACTCCAACGGATCGCAGGAGCTGGTGGAGTTCGCCGAACGGACAGCGATCCCGGTGACGACGACGCTCATGGGTCTCGGCTGCATTCCCGGCGACCATCCCCTGAACCTGGGGATGCTGGGGATGCACGGCACCCAGTATGCGAACTACGCCGTCACCGAATGCGATCTGCTGATCGGAGTCGGCGTGAGGTTCGACGACCGGGTGACCGGGAAGATCGACACGTTCGCGCCAAATGCAACGATCGTCCACATCGACATTGATCCCGCCGAGATCAGCAAGAACAAGAGGGTCGACATCCCGATCGTGGGGGACGTCAAAACGGTGCTGCAGACGATGCTCGAGCGGATGCAGAAAGCGGGTCGGACCGAGAACTGGCTGAACCGCATCGCTACCTGGAAGCAGAACCATCCGCTGCGCTACCGCGATGACGACTGCCTCCGCCCGCAGTATATCATCCAGCAGCTCTCCGACCTCCTCAGAGGCGACGGGATCATCGTCTCCGAGGTGGGGCAGAACCAGATGTGGACGGCGCTCTACTACTGCTTTAAAAAGCCGCGCACCTGGATCACGTCAGGGGGCCTGGGTACCATGGGATATGGGTTCCCTGCCGCAATGGGGGTGCACTATGCCCGGCCGGACGAGCCGGTCTTCGATATCGCCGGAGACGGCAGCTTCCAGATGAACATCCAGGAGCTCGGCACGGTGGCGCACAACAGGATACCGGTGAAGGTGGTGGTGCTGAACAACATGTACCTCGGAATGGTGCGGCAGTGGCAGGAGCTCTTCTATAACCGCCGGTACGCCTACACCGAGCTGCCGCCTGTGGACTTCGTCAAGATCGCCGATGCCTACGGCGTCGACGGCATCAGGGTCGACGCGAAGGACGGAGTCAGGGAGGCCCTCGAGGCGGCCCTCGAGGCGGACGGTCCGTTCGTCCTGGACTTCAGGATCGAGCGGGAGGAGAACGTCTTCCCGATGGTCCCTGCAGGTGCCGCCATCAACGAGATGATCGGGGTGCACCAGCCATGAAGTCCCATACGCTCAGCGTCCTGGTGGAGAACCGGGCGGGTGTGCTCAGCCGCGTGGCGGGTATGTTCTCCAGACGCGGCTTCAACATCGAGAGCCTCGCCGTCGGCACCTGCGAGGAGCCGGAGATGAGCCGCATCACCATCGTTGTAAACGGCGACGACTCACAGGTCGAACAGGTGATAAAGCAGGCGAACAAGCTCATCGACGTGATCAAGGTCTCGGACCTCACCGGGCGGGAGAGCGTCGAGCGCGAGCTCGCCCTGATCAAGGTGGCCGCCGAAGCCGGCACGTCCCGTGCGGAGATTATGCAGATCGCGGACATCTTCAGGGCCCAGATCGTCGATGTCGGCTCAAAGACCCTGGTGCTGCAGGTTGCCGGCGATACGGGCAAGATCGACGCGCTTGAGAAGCTGCTGCGCCAGTACGGCATCAAGGAACTCGTCAGGACAGGCAAGATCGCGATTCTCCGCGGTGCAAAGACCGTGAAGAGCGCGAAATAATATCCTGGCTCTCTGTAGAAATCCCTGTACCGACCAGTTCCAGCGGGTTCGCTACAGAGACACCCCATGCCCCTGTGTGCGCATACCATCCCGGACGGTGGAGTGGGGTGAGGGGAATGAGACAGGAGAGAGCATGAGGAGACCGGAGGACTGCGAGCGGCAGCGAGCTTGAGAAGATGCGAAAACATCTTCGATGGCTCTCCTCTTCGCGGGACGGTACTCGCGGAGTCCCCGGGGTTTTCGTGGTCCCTGAGAAAGTTCTTCTGCAGAGCCGCGCATCGTATGTATTAAATAACCTCGCGGTCGATTCTCCACAAGAATCAGGTGACGACGATGAAGAGCAAGATCTCCCTGGTCCTGACAGTCTGCCTCGCGGCATCCCTTCTCGCAGCAGGATGCACGAGCCAGTCCACCGGTATCCCCACCCCGTCTCCCACTCCGACGCGATCGCGGCCGATCGCGACTCCGGTGCCGACCGGTCCGCACCCGAAATTTGAGACGGCCGTGACGGCTCCCGTGAGACACTACCGTCCCGACTCGCCTTTGCCACCACATGGTCATCGGCACGGTGACCAATACCGGCGATGCGGACGGCCGGAACGTGGTCGTCAGGTTCAGGCTCGTCGACGAGGGGAGCGGCGTGGTGCGATCCACGCAGACGGAGTTTATCGCACGGTTCGGGGTCGGCGAACAGAAGCAGTTCACGAAGCATCTCGACGGCGACTGCGACCGCACCTGCTACGCGGAGATCGAGACGGAATGGGACATTTCATGAGTGCCGGTGACGAGAGCAGATAGGATCTCCAGGGGGAACGTTACGGAGGATACGTGAGATGAAGATACTGGGCATCAACGGAAGTCCCCGGGGGCCGCAGAGCCAGACGTTGCGGCTGGTAAACGGCGTCCTCAACGGTGCGAGAGAGGCGGGGGCGGAGGTCGAGCTGGTGGACGTCTGCGGTCTCCATATCGAGTACTGCAACGGCTGCCAGGTCTGCTACCAGCGTGGGGAGTGCGTCAAAAAAGACGATTTTGCCGAACTGTACCGGAAGATGCTGGCAAGCGACGGCATCGTCCTCGGTTCGCCCAACTACATCAACTCGATTACGGCGCAGCTCAAGACACTCCTTGACCGGATGGCGGATGCCATCCACTGCCAGATGTTTGCAGGCAAATACGGGTGTGCGGTCTCCACCGCCGGCGGATCTGGTGCCGAGGAGGTCGTGGAGTACCTCAACAGCGTACTGCAGATACTGGGAGCGAATACCGTCGGCGGCGTGGGTGTGGTGCTGGGTCCCGACCCGGAGGTGATCGTGCCTGCCGAGCGGCACGCCTACGAACTGGGCAGGAGGCTCGTGGAGGCGATCCGGAACCGGACCACGTATCCGGAACAGGAAGAGATCCATGCCGCCATGACCGAGCGTATGCGACGCCTGGTGATGGCGAACAAGGACCGGTGGCACCACGAGTACGAACACTGGCAGAAGATCGGCCTGATACCGGAGCGGATCGAAGAGGGGAGACCGGCAGACTGATCTTCGCCGATATCCGCGTCCGGTTCAGCGCCGGAATCGAGGCGATGAGAATCTTTATCCGAAGGTCGCCGTATACGGTGACCCTATGGTGCTGCTGGAGATCACCCGCTTACCGGCCATCGTGGACGAACTCTCAGCCGATAAGGCCGATCTCTTCGATCGCATCTTTTCGTTCTACATCGAACCCGGGTATCTCGTATTTCCGGAGGGCATGGTGCCGTGGGTGCGGGAGAAGTACGGGGATATTGAGACGCAGCAGATCGTTCGGGTTACAAACAAGCAGACGGGGGAGAGTGCGCTCTTCAATTCCATACGCGCCAGACGTCCGCTCCTGACGCCCCGAGTGGAGGCGGCGGGCGAGGTGATGCGTTTGACCGGAACAGGACCATTCGTCCGCCCCTTCGAAGAGACTCCGTACGACACGTTCGACAGGGTCGAAGGAGAGTACTGGGTTACTGCGAGCAACATCGCCAAGTATGATACGCTCCATGGCGTGATCATTCTGAAGGACACCTCCCCCATCGTGACGGAAGAGCCCTTCATACAGGATCTTCTCGATGTCGCCGTTCGATGGTGCCGGGAGGCGAACCGCGCATACCCCCAGGCCGGCTATCCATTCTTCCTCTGGAACGTGCTCTGGCGGGCCGGGGCGAGCACCGTCCATAACCATGCCCACATCCTGCTGGCCAGAACACCCTACAGCGCGCCGGCGTGGATGGAGCAGGTGCGGCGGGAGTACCGGAACCGGTACGGCTCGGAGTACGACGCGGATCTGTCTGCGGTGCATACGGAGCTGGGGCTCGGGATCACGTACCTGAATACGGAGGTGATGGCGCATCTCACGCCAAAGAAGGAGCACGAAGTGGTAATGGTCGCCAGAACTCTGCCCGATCTTGCGCCGGCGATTGCCAGGGTGCTGGAGTGCTACCTGCGGATGGGCATCCAGAGTTACAACGCGGCCATCTTCATGCCCCCCCTCCATGAGGAGGGTTATT
This sequence comes from Methanomicrobiaceae archaeon UBA206, assembly GCA_002503105.1. Classification (GTDB taxonomy): domain Archaea; phylum Halobacteriota; class Methanomicrobia; order Methanomicrobiales; family Methanoculleaceae; genus UBA206. The sequence continues at coordinate 11,417 of DAQY01000015.1, read as the reverse complement.
ACGTTGCCCGGCTCGTGGATCGCGGCGACATTGCCTCCCGGACATCGGATATCGGCGGTATGGAACTCTATGCCGGCACACCGGTGGTCTCGTCCGACCCGTTCCGGCTGATGGAGCATCTGATCGCGGTGATGCAACCGGGGTAGGCGGCCTCACATACCGCGCCCTGTCCGGAGAATCGTCCCGGCGCCCCTCGACAGCCTGAAGATGTGGGGAAGCAGCGTCTGCTAACAGAGCATGCTGTCGCTGCGGGATATCTTTCTGTACGAGTCGGCCATCCTATCCGCAATCCTGGTCCAGCGGAAATGATGGTCCACTTTCTCACGCCCTTTCCTGCCCAGTGCATCGATTCGCTCCTGGCTGTTCGTGACCGATACAAGCCCGTCGGCGATCGCTTCGGGATTCGGCCTCACCTTGACGCCGTCTGTGCCGTGCTCGATGTTCTCGGCAAGACCGCCGACATCCGATGCCACGACGCACCGCTCCGCGCTCCACGCCTCCAGGAGCACCAGCCCGAACGGCTCGTTTCTGCTGGGGATGACCACGATGTCGCAGGAATTGAGCAGCGATATGTACTCCGCGTCGGAAACACGCCCGAGGAAACGAACCGGAAGCGTCTTGGTGCGTTCCTCGAGCGTCCGGCGCATATCGCCGTCCCCGATGAAGATGAACTGGCCGTCTTCATGGTGCTGCAGGAGCGTCGGTACCGCATCCACCAGCATATCCGGTCCTTTCTGGTAGGCAAGCCGCCCCACGAAGAGAACGAGCGGAGAGGAGGGATCGATTCCGTAGCGCTGTTTCACGGCGCCCCGGTCGACGTGCGCCTTATACTGGTGGGGTACGACGCCGTTCGGAACGACGTCGATCTTCCAGTCGGGAACATTGTAGATCTGCATGGCTTCGTGCCGCAACGTCGCAGATACCGCCGTGACGCGTTTCGCGATCAACCCGCCGTACCATTCCTTGCCCGATATTTCGCGAAAGACCCATCCGTCTCCGAAGTGGTTTCCGTTACGTCCGTACTCGGTGGAATGGAAGGTAAAGATGGTTTCGCGGTCCTGGAGATGGTGGAGGGCCTCGACGACGTGCCAGTCGTGAAAGTGAAGGATGTCGAATGAGGGTGCATCGAATGTGTGGAACCGGTCGACCATCCCCCGGCTCATATCTGCACAGTACTGGATGATATCGTCCCCGGTCGGCTGACAGCAGTGGTAGTGCACGCCGTTGATCTCGGTATCCTCCCATCCTCTCGTAAAAAAATGGACTTCATGACGCTGCGCGAGAGTCTCCGCAAGCTGTGTTGCAGCGGATGCGAGCCCGCCCACCCGCTCGGAGTAGAGGGACTCCCAGCAGAAAAATGCAATCTTCAGACTTTCCATATCGATCCACTCTTGAAATTATTCGAACGGTTGCGCACGACGGAACGCCTGCACCCGGCGTGCACGATCCGGTCGAGCGCGGATGGTGCCCGGGTGATCAGGTGCCGCAGTTTGACCGCGTTTGTCCCGACCCTGGGTGCTGCCCGTGAGCGATGCCGGTACGTTCATCGTCATGGCGTGGAGCGACGGTCCATGCAGTCATCCGGGGTTCATACTCCATACCCACAGATATAGATTACTTAAGTCCGGTCCATCGGTGCGAGCATTCTGCCAGATTCCTGATTTTCCGGCATAGCGTGCGGCAGCACCGAAGCGGTGAGCCGGCATGCCGGGATATGGGAAAAATGAAGGCGCCAGATCGCCATACCCCGATCTCAGGGTTTATATATCGCTTCCAGCCGTTTTTCCAGGTTCTTGCCGTGCGATCCCATCCAGTAGAGCTTCCGGCACTCGGGGCACCAGAAGAAATCCCTGCCTGCATGTGCCCTGGGGGCATATATCGTCTGCCTGACCTCCCGCTGCGTGGCCGGGCGGAGCCGGGTGTTGCAGAGCGAACAGCGACTCATCCGGATCGCCGGCTGGATGAGCCCCATCTCGACGAGCTGCCGGATCTGCGCCATGATATGCTCCGACCGGATGAATACTGCCGCTCCATCGCCCCGGCGGGCGAGCGCCCGGTCGCGGGTGAGCAGGGTGCGGTGATCGCGCTGCGCAATCTCGAGGAGGAGGGTGTCCTCACGGGTGTTGCCGCGGGACAGGCTGTTGGCGCTCATGGTATCGTAGCCCATAAAGCGGAGGTACCGGGTGAGGGTCCCCAGCATCCGGTCCGTCAGGAATCTGCAGTCTTCTACGTCAGTCGATCTGTGAGACATACGCGATATATTCACCGCACTGCGTGCACCTGTGATCTTCAAGCCCCCGAATCCTGCTCACGAAGCCGGAACGTTCGATCGCCAGCTGCCCGCAGACCGGGCAGTAGGTGCTCTCGTACGGGTGATCGAATACGTTGCCCAGGTACGGGTAGTGGAGGCCCAGTTCTTTTGCGTGTTCATAGATCTTCTCCAGCGTCTCGACCCTGGTGGGACCGCGGTCCTGCATCTTGTACTCGGGGTGGAACCGGGTGAAGTGCATCGGCGTATCAGGACCGAGGTTCTCGAGCACCCACGTGATCAGGGCGTCCATCTCCTCCATCGAGTCGTTCAGACCCGGTATGACGAGGGTGACCGTCTCCACGTGCATGCCGAGTTCGGCTGCGAGCACGGTCGAATCGAGGACCGGCTGGAGGCGCCCTCCGCAGACCTTCCGGTAAAAATCGTCTGAAAAAGACTTGATGTCGACGCGGAACGCGTTCAGCATCCCGGAGAGTTCACGCAGCCCCTCCTCCGTGATATAGCCGTTGGTCACGTACACCGTGCCGAGCCCCTCCTGCCGCGCGAGCGTTCCCATGTCGAGGGCGTACTCGTGCCAGATCGTGGGCTCGTTGTAGGTCCAGGAGATGCTTGCAGAACCTGATTCGAGCGCTCGCTTGACGCCCTGGTCGGGACTTAAGTCGTGGAGCGCCTTCATCTCGAGCGTCTGCTGGGAGAGGTGCCAGTTCTGACAGTGCGCGCAGTGGAAGTTGCAACCGATGGTTCCGAGCGAGTACGAGAACGAGCCGGGAAGAAAGTGGAACAGGGGCTTCTTTTCGATGGGATCGACCGCTTCGGCGAGGATCTTGCCGTATGTCGCTGCATAGAGCGCCCCGTCGCGGTTGATCCGGACCCCGCAGACGCCCTGCTTTCCGTCCCTGATGGTGCACCGATGCGGGCAGAGCGAACAGCGCACGGTCCCGTCTTCCACCCGTTCGTATAGTCGTGCCTCGTGCATACGTTCACCATGAGGATGAGAGAGAGCCAGATATATAAGTAGTGATGGTGTCAGGCAGCTCTGTGGTCGTCGCGTTCGTCGCTGTTTCCGTCGTACTCGACGACCAGCGGACCGCAGTACCCGCAGTCCTTGCAGCCGTACCTGGTGCCTGTATAGCCGCCGGCGATCATGAATACTGTTGTGCTCCCGCATGCCGGACAGTGCAGCATCTTCAACAGCTATATGAGGATATGGAGGAAAAATAATACAGTGAGATGAAGAAGATCGTAATCTCTCTAGGCGGTTCGGTTCTAGTACCGTCTCTCGAAGCAAATAATGTCGGACGATACGTCTCTGTTCTTCAAAGACTGATCCAGAAGTGCCAGATTTTCATCGTCGTCGGGGGTGGCGGCGAGGCACGCCGGTACATCGCCGCCGCGCGGCAGCTCGGCATCGACGAGGCGACGGCGGACGAGCTCGGCATTCTCGTGACCCGGCTGAACGCGCGCCTCCTCGTCGGTGCGCTGGGTGAGATGGCCTATCCCCGGATTGCTGGAGACTACACGCAGGCGAAGGAGTTTGCAGGGTCGGGAAAGGTCGTCGTGATGGGAGGCGTTACTCCGGCGCAGACGACCGACGCCGTCTCAGCGGTGCTCGCCGAGACCGTCGGCGCCGACCTGCTGATCAACGCCACATCGGTCAACGGCATCTACAGTGCTGATCCAAAGAAGCATGCCGGCGCCGTACGCCACGAACACCTGACGCCCGCGCAGCTCCTCAATATCATCGCCCGCGACAGGCTTGAGGCGGGAGCGAATACGGTGCTGGATATCGTGGCGGGGAAGGTGATCGAACGGAGCGGTATTCCGCTCCTGGTGCTGGACGGGCGGAACCCGGAGAATCTGTACCGGGCGATCGTGGAGGGCCGGTTCATCGGAACCGTCGTCAGTGAAGAGGATTTCTGCCCATTGCCGGTCTGAATTCCTCTCTCTGTCCCATCGGTAACTATTTTTGCTTCTGTCGCCTATTTATAATGCCATCGGGGCAGTAGGGTAGCCTGGTCCATCCTAGAGCGTTTGGGACGCTCTGACGGCAGTTCGAATCTGCCCTGCCCCATTCCATGCAGAGAGAGACTGCACTCGAAATATACCGCCGTCTTGTGGAGAAATACCCGATGCGTGGCGGCAAACGCCATTTTATCCCGTTTAAAAACCCTTTTCAGGCGCTCATCCTCACGATCCTCTCGACCCAGACGACGGACCGCACGGTGAACCAGGTGCGCGGGCCGTTCTTTGCCCGGTACCCGACCCCGGAGGCGCTCGCCCGCGCCCGTCCCGAGGAGGTCGAACCGCTGATCCGCAGCGTTGGGTTTCACCGGACGAAGGCCCGGCACGTCGTCGAGACGGCGCGGAAGCTCGTCTCGGACTTCGGCGGTGACGTCCCGCAGACGCTGGAAGAGCTGCGGTCCCTATCAGGTGTCGGGAGGAAGACGGCGAACATCGTGCTCTCCCACGCTTTCGGCATCGACGTCGGCGTCGCCGTCGATACCCATGTCAGGAGAGTTTCGCAGCGGATCGGGTTTACGAACAGCGCAAACCCGACCAGAATAGAGCGGGACCTGATGGATCTCTTCCCGAGCGACGTCTGGGGGGATCTCAACTACCTCCTGATCCGCTTCGGGCGCGATATCTGCACGGCGCGGAGTCCGAAGCACGATCGGTGCTTCGTACGTTCGCTCTGCAGGTACTGCAACGAGCGGCGATCGGAGTGCACGGGAGCGTGACCGCGGCGCCCTAAGGGAAGAGCCCCTGGCCGACGAGCTGGCAGAGACCCGCCACCAGCGCAGCGGCGGGTATGGTGAGTACCCACGCGATGACGATCTCCCGCACAATGCCCCATTTCACAGCAGAATACCCTCTCGCCGCGCCGACACCCATGATCGCGCCGCTCATCACGTGGGTGGTGGACACCGGCACACCGAAGGCGGTCATCAGCGAGAGGACGCCTCCTGCGGAGGTGGAGGCGCAGAATCCCTGGTACGGGCGAATTTTTGTGATTTTATGAGCCATTTTGTCCACGACCCGCCATCCGCCGAGCAGCGTCCCGAGTGAGATCGCCAGCGATGAGGAAAGGATCACCCAGAGCGGCACGATGAAGTCCGCAAGGAGCCCGCTGGCGACCAGCATCGCGGTGATTATGCCCATGGCGTTCTGGGCATCGTTGCTCCCATGTCCGATCGCCTGGAACGAACCCGAGAAGATCTGAAGGTAGCGGAAGGATGCGTTCAACCGCCGCGGAGGGTAGTTGCGAACGGTCCTGACAATGAGGATCGCGAATGCGAAGGCGGAGATGAGCCCCAGTATCGGCGATACCACAATGAATATGACGATCGCCAGGATGCCGCTGATCTTCAGGATCCCGGTCGCAATGAACAGCGGTATGGTGAGAGCCAGCCCCATGAGGGCGCCGAAGCCCAGGTAACCTGAAGGCGACTCCCCCTTGGCCAGCGCCACGGCGCCGAGGACGAGAGCCCCGAACGCTGCGCCTGCGGCCCCGAACGCCAGCGTCTGCTCGATCGTTCCGAGCGTCGGCCAGAGAATCGCCTCGGTGCCTGCGGTCGCGATTCCCGCACCTAAAAGCCCGCCGATCAGGGCATGGCTGCTTGAGACAGGAATACCGTAGTACGAGCTGAACAGGACCCAGAGGACTGCACCGATGAGGCCCACGAGGATGAGCTGCGGCGTCAGGTACAGCAGATCGACGATGTCTTTCCCGATGGTCTCTACTATGGCCGTCGTGAAGAGCAGAGGACCGATGAGGTTGAACACCCCTGCGAGTGCAACCGCTTGGAGCGGCGTCAGCGCCTTTGTTGCGATGATGGTGGCGATGGAGTTTGCAGCGTCGTTCAGGCCGTTGGAGAAGTTGAACAGGAGCGCCAGCGCGATACCGAGGACGACGATGGGCTCCATAGCGATCAGGAGTGTCTGATGGCGATATCGCTCAGGATGTTGGCGGCGTCTTCGCACTTGTCGGTGGCGAGCTCGAGATTCTCGTAGATATCTTTGAGTTTGATGATGGTGACGGCGTCCTGCGTTTTGAAGATGTCCATGATCGCGTGGCCGAGCACGCTGTCCGCGACGTTCTCCAGCCGGTTGATCTCGATGCACCGTTCTTCGATGCCTTTCGGGTCCTTGATCGTCCGGATGCCCTTGACCGCCGCTTCAATCTCGACCGTGCTCACCTGGATCAGCCTGGCGAGCTCCTTCATTGCCGCATCGGTCTCGGTGATGCCGTAGCCGTACATCTGCTGCGCGGTGCCGTCGATGTAGTCCAGAATGTCGTCGAGCGCCGATGCGAGGCGCGAGATCTCTTCCGGCTCGAGCGGGGTGATGAACGTCCTGTTCAGCTGCTCGTAGATCTCGTGCGTGATCTCGTCGCCCGCATGTTCCAGCTGCTTCATCCGGTGGCACTGTGTCTTCACGTCGGTGTAGTTCTCCACCAGCGTCACCAGCAGATCGGCGGCTTGCGTCACTGTTTCTGCCAGTTTGTCGAAGAGATCGAAGAATATCCTGTCCTGGGGGACGACCCATTCTCTGATGCCCACACAGATCAGGTACAGTATATGTTCACGGTGATTATATACGAATCGAAACTCTCAAGGAGAATGCAGGGGGACAAAGTATTTATAACCTGAGCAGGATCTGAAAAAGCCCGCGGTCTCTGCTCTGTTCCTGTCAGACACCCCTGTGCCGGCACCATCCGCCGGGTCCGGTCGGTGCGGGGATCTCAAATGGGACGGGGAAACGGACGTTCCTCTGTAGAGGTGGCTGCATTGTCCGGAAAGGAGTAGGCATAAATAGCATGCGAGACGAGGAGGGGCCCATGGTACTTTTGGCCCTCGTCAGCAGACCTTCATCCGAGAGATCATCCGCAGATTTCCTCGACCTGGCGGCGAACCGCTATAGCGTTCAGTCGTTCAGAGCGGATCCCGTTGAGGAGGAGAAGCTCCGGCGGGTGCTGGAGGCCGCCCGCCTCGCACCGACGGCCGCGAACCTGCAGCCCATCCAGTTCATTGTGGTCCACACTGCCGGAAAGGAGGACGAGATCAGACGGATCTATGGAAAGGAGTTCTTCTGGAGGGCGCCTGTTCTCATCTGCGCCTGCACCATTCCATCCCGCGCGTGGACGCGTTCCGACGGGAAGAACTACAGCGACGTGGACGTGGCCATAGCCGTAGACCACCTGACGCTTGCCGCAACGAGCCTCGGTCTGGGCACTCACTGGGTTGCTGCCTTCGATGTCGGTGCGGCCCGTGAGGTGCTGGGCATCCCGGAGGATGTCGAGCCGGTCGCGTTCGTCCCGCTCGGGTATCCCGCGGATCGACCCCGGCCGAAGACGAGGAAGGATCTGTCCGATCTGGTGCGATACGAGCGCTGGTGAGGGGGCCGTGAACCAACGAACCCTTGTAGATGCATCGTATCGGAATGTGCCGGGAATTGAGGTATCAGCGACCGGCTGCACTGCAGGGTCGCCCCTGCATCTCTGCCATACGCCATATCGCCGCTGTTATCCTTTTTCAGCCAATGAGGGGGTTATGATCGAGGTGATTTGCCCGATGTGATGAAAAAATGAAGAGAATGTATGTGATTTCCCCGGGTCCTTACATCTTCACGGCCTCTTCAAGCGGCATGGCCGGCGCAATGTGTGCCACTATCGAGGGAAAAACCCATATGATCCGGATCTTCGAGTGGGTCTGATGGAGCTGTTCTCCACGACGAAGGGGGACGAGTACGCAACCATATAGGGGGATCCGGGTTTCTGCTCCTGGAATTTGCCAGGTTCGTCTCAGGACTGCCTCCTGATGAGCGTATCAACGGATTCCCGTATGTTGTTCCCGCTCAGGACATCGTAGACGAACCTTGCGATGGGCGTATCGATATTGTGTCTCTCGGCCAGCTCGATGATCCCTTTAACCGACCTGGAGCCTTCGAATGTTACTCCCGGCTCCAAATATGGGGTTTTTACGATCTTTTTTCCGACCATCAGCCCCAGTGTCCGGTTACGGCTTTTATCCACGTTAGCGGTCAGGTTAAAATCTCCAAAGCAGCAGAATTTTGTGAAAATTTCTTTATCATGAGATACCGCTTTCAGAAAGACGCACGTCTCCTTGTAGCACATATTCAGAAAGGTGTAGTGTTCGTTATGATTGCTGTAAACAGAATCCCACATACCTGTTCCGATAGCGTATACGTTCTTCAGCACGCCGCACAACTCAACCGCTCTGATGTCGCCCGAGAAATCCAGGATGAATTCCCCGAAGAGATCTGATATCGTTGTTCTCAGTGACGGATCGGCGCCGACACCAATTGTAGCACCGGCGATATGGCCATATGCAATTTCATCGGCGAAAGTTGGCCCTGAGAAACAGGCTATCTCCAGGTTATCCGTTTCGCCGCGAATAATCTCGCTCATGGTTTTAAGCGACGGGTACTCCAGTCCTTTGGCCACCGTGATGAGGATCTTGCCTGCAAGTTCGTCATGAATGGCGTTAACGGCAGACCGAACCTCGCTGGAGGGCACAGCGATAATTATGGCCTCGCAGTCCGCGATATCCTGTCTGTCGTTCATCAGTCTTGCACGGATATTGGGGTTCAGGCGCAGGCCCGGGAAATAATTCGTGTTACAGCTGTCATGGTTAATCGAGTCGACAACCTCCTGTCTCCTTCCGAATATGGTTACTTCTCCGGCCCTCCTGGAGATGCTCTGTGCGATGGCGGTGCCCATGCTTCCGGCGCCAATGACGCCGACGGTCGATATCATCAAAACCGCCCCCATGCATCACAGGCTACACCTGCAATGCTTTCGGCGTACTTTAGATCGTGGAGATCATCGATTTCCGTCCATTTTAACCCGTTCGTGAACGAATATGCAAGGTTCCCGCTCTTTGACAGGGACTGGTATATGAAATCGTAGTAGTTATTTGGGTTGTCTGAAACTAGGACGCCCAGCAGCCTTTTTGCTGCCTTGAGATCTCCTTCGGCGATCTTTGAGATGCCGATGAACTCTCCGGTCGCCCTTTCTATCGGGACGGTTTTTCCCATCTCTTCAATCCGGCCGTTCACTATTCTCACTTTGAATGATTCTTCGGTGAGCGGTTTTATATTTTCAACCGAAATCGCGGTCCGGTTTATCTCCAATAAATTATTCAGGATGGCACGATCGTACAGCACGTCGCCGTTAAATATAACGACATCGTCATGGACGTCGGATAGCCCGATATGGAGAGAGCAGGCCGTATTCGTTGATAGATAGTCGTCATTGCGAACTAAATTAAATTGTGCGCCATACTTCCTTCCCAGTGCTGCGCATGTTTCCCGTACCATATCCGCTCTGTACCCGACGACGATGGTGATCGTGTCCACACCGAATGACACCAGATCCGATACCATTCGTTCCAGCAGCGTGCGACCGTTGATAGGAAGCAGGCATTTCGGGCCGATCTTCTCGAGATCGATGTCCCCACTCAATCTTCGTCCACGTCCTGCTGCCAGGATTACCCCAATCAAACGAAACACCGCCTTATTTATCGAACGGTATACACCAGCAGATTATAAACATATTTGGATATTAACTGCGTGTCCACCTATCATGCTGTTGAAGTTCTTCCAAAACCAGCCTGTAAGCCTTTTGACCATACCTCGTGCAGGACGATTCCGTGTAGGGTTCCTGCCGTGCGGACTATGCTGTGGTCTGAAATGGGCACGGCATTTATCCTGGCGGCATATGCGGGAAGATACATTCGGTAGATGCATAAACACCGGGTGCGAGCCGCGGCCGGAGGGTGCTTGAGAGGATCAAGGTCTTCCGGCAGGTCCCCCGCGCCAGGAGATCCTGCGGCGACTCCAACCCGATCGCGTTAGCGCTGCTCGATCAGTCTGCAGACTCTTTCACTTGCAAGGCCGTCGGCGTACCTGAACACCAGCCTTCGTAGCCTGATTCGCTCGGGCTCCCATCTGTCGGGATTGGTGAGGGAGCTCGTAATGGCCTCAATCAGTTCATCGACATTCGTAGAGATCTCCCCCGGTGCCCAGTCGTGAAACGGTTCGTGAATGAAACCCCTCTGCATCCGGTATTCCTCGATGTCGGGAACATGAAAGACGATTGGCCGGTTCAGGTGAAGGAAATCGAAGTACACCGACGAGTAATCGGTAACCAGGATATCGACAGCGTTCAGGAGGTCGTAAATAGTACTATCAGCTTTCTGCAGGTCGTCGTTTAGGAGGATACGAATGTGCTCTCCGTTGTACGCTTGAAACACATCCTCATCGTGGGGGTGCGGTTTACAGATAAACAGCAGGTTCTCGTCCTTCGTGAACCCGTGAAATTCTTCGCTTGCAAGGATCTCTTCCAGAACTCTACGGCTCGCACCGGCATCGTATTCCCTGTAGGTGGGAAGGTATAGCACAACCCTCTTATCAACCGTATCATTCTTCCCAAGGATACGGCACAGTACGTTCATCCCGGAGTCTCTGGGCTCGTAAAGGGCATCACAACGGGGCTGCCCGAGAACCAGAATTTTCCTGGGATCGATCAGGAAGGCGGAAGAGAAGACCAGCCGCTCGAATTCCGAGGTTGTGATGAGATAGTCCACGGAATTTGTAAACCTCTGCAGCCTGTATGCTGCAGAGAGCCGTGCAATGGTGTTTGGATAATTGATACTGGTAAAGTAGCCAATTCTCTTTAGCGGGAGGCCGTGCCACAGATCGATGCTGACCTGGTTTTTTGACTTCCATGCGGGCGTTCCATGGGTGCTGATAATGTACTTTGCCGTCAACGCGTGGTAGATATAACTCCACGATCGCCGGATGACGTGATTTGCGTGAACGGGTGAATAGACGCACCAGATCAGCTGATGGGTTTTATCGAAGCCTGATTCGAGCATTTTGTCGTAGACGTACTTTGCGTTATCCGAGTAATCGGGTACCGAAAAGAACATGATTTTATGCGCATCTTTCGGCACGAGCCGGGATAGCGCCGAAAAGAAAAGCGCAGCAATATCGTAGGCCAGCGATCGAATATCATGGGCGAGACTGTGTGAGATCATCAGACCAAGATACCCCATCCTACTTATTAAAGTAAACGAGCGGGAGCTGGCTGACCTGGCAGAGCTGGACGGTAACGTCTCAGATCTTC
>DAQY01000001.1 GCA_002503105.1 Methanomicrobiaceae archaeon UBA206 | reverse complement strand
GACCGGAGCTTGAGAAAATGCGTAAGCATCTTCGAACTGTGCCTGGCGGAACGGCAGGCGCACGAGAAGACCGAAGGTCTTCGAACTGTGCCTGGCGGAACGGCAGATGTTCCTGGGGGATCTTGCAACACTGGAGAAGAGGGGGTGAGGGTGAGGATGACGGAAGACTTCTGCGTCGAACCGGAAGGGGCGGATTACTGCTCGCCAGGCGAAGGATGCACGGAAAACTCTATACGGCACGTCGCTCCTGAAAGCACGGGGGCGGGGGATGTATCCCGGAGATATCTCGACCCCTGGGGACTGAAATACCCAGCTCTTTATATACTGTTTTAAGCATTTCATAAATATGAACGATCACAGACCTGAGGAATCCCTCAAGATAGAAAATATCGTTGCCTCCACCAAAGTGACAGATTTTCTGGATCTCCCGTCCCTTGCCTCCCAGCTGAAGGATGCCGAATACAATAAGAAGAGATTTCCCGGTGTCGTGATCAGGATGCAGGAACCCAAGATCGCCGCCCTGATATTCGGTTCCGGCAAGGTGGTGCTGACCGGCGCAAAGAGCATCGACAGCCTTTCCCGGGGTCTCCAGATCCTCGGCGATCAGCTGCGGGCGCTGAATATTGAGATCCCCGAGGATCTGACCTATAAGATTCAGAATATCGTCACCTCGGCGGATCTCGGCACGCCCATCAACCTGAACAAGATCGCAGTCGGTTTCAATCTCGACAAGATCGAGTACGAGCCCGAGCAGTTCCCGGGGCTCGCCTATCGGCTGGACGATCCGAAGGTGGTTGTGCTGCTGTTCGGTTCGGGCAAGCTGATCATTACGGGCGGGAAGCAGCCAGAGGACGCAAAGAGAGCCGTCCAGAGGATCCTGTCCGAACTTTCGAACCTGGGCCTTATCTGACGGAAACGAACCGATCTCGTACACGAACGTATCAATCTCATTTTTTTCCTGCCGTGTCATGAACGTTCATCTGCGGTACGTGTCGAAACACTTCATCATTCCGCCAGAATCCAGAAAATTTACCAGAATTTTGCGATTTGATATCGAGCTTTTTTAAATGGCGATAATCGGTAAATCACGTATAGGAATAATAATATTTTTATAGTCAGATTTAAAACACTAAATACAACTTGATGGTGAACGGATGAGGTCAGACAAGGTACGGTACTTCACAGAAAAGGACGAAGAGTTCGCCGAGCTGCTCATGGGTATCGGAATCAAACGAAACGTCTCCAAAGTGCTGGTGTATCTCGCAAACACGCCTGAGGCGACGTCACGGGATATCGAGCGCGGCACCGACCTCCGGCAGCCGGAGGTCAGTATCGCGATGCGGTATCTCAAAGAGTGCAACTGGGTAGAGACCAGAGAGAGCAAATCGGAGAGCAAGGGAAGACCGGTCAAGATATACGCGCTTTCCCGCCCGATCACCGACATCATGGATGCGATCGAAAAGGAGAAGAGGAAGGAAGCACGCCACCTGCTCGACCTCATTCAGAAGATGAGAGAGTGCATCTCGTTACAGTGATACGACGCGACATTCCTGTCCTTCACCCACCACAACCTTCGTCTTCTCCGCATAGGCGGTGAACAGGCCGCATCCCAGCACGCCGGGGATGGCTGTGATCCGCGCCTCCAGCAGTTCGGGATCCGAGATCTCCCCGAAGTCGCAGTCGAGAATGAAGTTGCCGTTATCGGTGATGACGGGGCCGTCCTTCTTTACCCCTTCACGGAGCACTGGAACGCCGCCGAGTTCCGCGATGCGCCGCGAGACCAGAGCGGAGGCGAACGGCAGCACCTCGACCGGCACGCGCGCGTTCAGACGCCCGATCATCTTCGTCGCATCGACGACGACGACAAACAGTTTCGCCGCATCTGCCACGCATTTCTCCCGGAGCAGCGCTGCGCCGCGTCCTTTGATCAGGCGGAGATGCGGATCGACCTGATCGGCCCCGTCGATGGCGACGTCGATCCGCGGATGACCGTCCAGGCCTGTGAGCGGGATGCCGTAGTGCAGTGCCCGAATGGCTGCCTGGTACGAGGTTGGGACCCCTGCAAACGCCATCCCCTCCCTGATGCGCTCGCCCAGGCGCTCCATGGCGAAGAATACGGTCGAGCCCGTGCCCAGGCCCACGACCATCCCGTCTTCGACCATGTCGGCGGCCCGATATCCGGCGTTCCGTTTCGCTTCCAGTAGCGTTGCTGTATCCATCAGCAAGACCTGTACCTTCCCCCCTCTTATCCATGCCTCTTTTGATTCCCCGACCGGATCGGACGGCATCCGGGTCAGGTTCCGTCAGCCGAAGAGCGCTTTGAGATCTTCTGCCGCCCGGAGCGCTGTGCAGTCCAGGGTGATGGGGGTGATGGAGACATTTCCCCTGCGCACCGCGTGCACGTCCGTCCCCTCCTCTGCATCCTCGAAGAGAGGGCCGTCGATCCAGAAGTAGGGTCGGCCGCGCGGATCGAGGCGCTTCTCCACGCCGGTACAGAAGAGCTTCTCGGCGAGCCGCGTGATCTCGTATCCGCCACGTACGGTGGAGGGGATGTTCACGTTGATGACGTGCACGTTCTGCGGAAACCCGGTCTTCAGAACCTTTTCGCAGACGTCACGGACGACCCGCTTCGCTTCGTCGAACCGGTTCGGGACCTGCGAGGGGTCGTCGAACTTGTCGCCCTGATCCTCCACCTGCAGCGAGAACGCGATCGAGGGCGTCCCCTGGTTGGATGCTTCAAGCGCAGCGCCGACGGTGCCCGAGGTCATGATGGATTCGTACGAGAGGTTCTCTCCGATATTGATGCCGCTGACCACCAGTGCCGGCTCCAGCTGCAGGGCGTACAGACCGATGATCACCGCATCGGTCGGCTTCCCGCCAACCGAGTATGCCTTCACTCCGTTGATGGTCACATCATAGGTGCGGATAGGCTCAAAGATGGAGATGGACCTCCCGACGGCGCTCTGCTGCGTTGCAGGTGCGACCACCGTGACATCCGCGATAGGCGAGAGCGCCTCATACGCTGCCCATAATCCCGTGGATGTGATACCATCGTCGTTGGTGAGCAGTATCTTCGGTTTCATCCTCCCTCACAGTGATTGCCCGCACGCACGAAATATTTGTCCAATCGTCAGGGTGAAGTGATCCCGCGTCAACACATATATGATGAAGGCATTCCTCGCCGAATATACGGTGTGCAGCGATCCCGACCTCGCACCGGAGGGCGCCGCCATGCTCTCCGTCCTCTCCGGGAGTTTCGAGCGGTGCGGGTACGATGTCGTATCGCCGGAACGCGCCGATTTTGAGAGCGAGATCCGGCGGCTGGCGCCGGGGTGCGACGTAGGGCTGGTCATCGCACCCGACCATCTGCTCTTCCGCTTCACCCACCTCCTGGAGCAGTATACGCACAATATCGGGTGCGGCAGCATGAACGCGGCTGTCTGTGCAAACAAACAGCGCACGTCAGCGATTCTTGCGAAGCACGGCATCGCCGTGCCCGAGGAGGTGGGCACCGGCAGGAAGGTCATCAAGCCGATTCGGGGCTGCGGCGCCCGGGGAGTGCGGCTCTCGGACGACACGCCTGGCGACGGCGAGATCGGCCAGCGGTATATCGAGGGGGCGCATATGAGCGTCTCCCTGGTGGGAAGCCGCGTTACGGGGAACGTCTGCGAGCTCTCCGGCGGAGCGCCCCCGCTCCTGCTCGCGATCAACCGGCAGGAGATCATGGTCGGGGACGACGGGGCGTTCCGCTACATGGGCGGAGAGACGCCGGTCCACCCGTCGCGGGAGGAGGAGGTCGTCGCCGCCGCAGCGGGAGCCGTCTCCGTGCTCGGCTGTCAGGGGTATGCGGGTGTCGACCTGGTCGTCGCCGACCGGGTATTCGTGGTGGACGTCAATCCCCGCCCCACGACGAGCCTGGTCGGCATCGCGGCGGTGATGGAGGAGGAGATCGCCGATACGCTCGTCGCGGCATCGTACGGCAGGGCGCCGTCCTGCGTGCACCTCACCGGCCGCGTCGTCTTCGACAGGGACGGGAGGGTCAGGCGGGTATGATCGGCATCGACGTGGGCGGTGCGAACCTCAAGGTGGTGGACGATGCCGGCGTGCACATCCACTACTGCCCCCTCTGGCAGGGGGCGCCGCTTGCCGACCTGCTCAGGCGTTATACGGGGCCGGCGGCCGTCGTCATGAGCGGCGAGCTCGCCGACTGCTTTTCAAGCAAAATGGAGGGAATTGCGTGGATCGTGCAGACCGTCCGCGAGGTCTTCCCTGAAGCGCTCTTTTACGGCACCGACGCTGCATTCCATCGGACCCCTGTGCCGCAGCTCGCCGCCGCCAACTGGCTGGCATCTGCGGACTGCCTCGGAGAACGGTTTCCCGACGCCGTGCTGCTCGACGTCGGAAGCACGACGGCGGACGTCGTCCCTCTGGGGCGATTCGAGGATCTCATAGGTCTGACCGACCTTGCGCGCCTGCAGAAGCGGTACCTCGTCTATACCGGCATGCTGCGGACGAACGTCGCCACTCTCCTGCAGTCGGCGACCGTCGGCAGGGTCGCAACACCGGTGAGCACCGAGTACTTTGCTGCGAGCGCCGACGTGCACCTCGTGCTCGGCCACATCCCGGAGGCCGGCTATGCCTGCCCCGCCCCGGACGGCGGCGGAACAACGCGTGCGGCAGCGCTCCGCCGCCTTGCACGCGTCGTCTGCGCCGATCTGGAGGAGATCGGGGAGGAGGGCGCGGTGCAGATCGCAGAGCAGTTCTGGGAGGTCCAGCGGGGCCTGATCGCGCGCGCGGTCGAGAAGGTCGTCGCGGAGAGCGGTGCGGACCGGATCGTCACCGCCGGAATCGGTGCGGATCTCTTTGCCCGCGAACTGGGCGGAACTGCGCTCAGGGAGGAGCTGGGAGAGGTAGCGGACGCACTGCCCGCATACGCTGTCAGGGAGGTGGCACGACGAACCGGTGGACGGTGACGGTTCTCCTGCTGGCCGTATCCGCTGGCATCACGGCGGTTTCACTGCTCGCAGGCTTTCCGTTCTTCTTCGTCTTTCTCTTCATCCCGCTGATCCCGCTCTTCAGGAGGCCTCCGGTAGTGAAGCGCTGCCCGGACTGCGGCTGGGAAACCGCAGGCAGCGAGCGCTTCTGCCCCTACGACGGGACCCCGCTTGCTCCCGAAGGTGAAGAGGTTCAGCAGCGAGAGTGGTAGCGGGACGCCGAACAGTTCCAGACAGGGGATTCGGCCGAAGTCCCGCCTGGCATAGTTTCTGACGGTGCCCCGGTCCACGACGATACCGAGCGCCTTCAGCGTGCGTGCCGCCCGGTGATAGGGCATCCTCGCCGAGAGAAGCACGCAGAGATCGACGACGGGCGAACCCTGGCGGGTATCCGGATAGAACGGCGCATCGGCGTAGCAGAGGCTGCCGCACCTTATGCAGTGGAAGCGCTTGACGCGGACATGGATCGTCCTCTGCCTGCTGTCTTCGAGGATGACTGCAAATCGTTTCTTCCTGGTATCGTGGCCGGCCACCACCCCTCCGCAGGAGGGACACGCATCGAGCCGGCTGAACTCGACCCCGTCCATGGCCGCGAGCGCGCTACCCACCAGATCGGTGAGCATCGGGGGTATCGGGATCTTCTTCATTCTATTGCCTTCTCCTATGTGATAGCGTCCGAAGCGCCGTCTGTGTGGCGGTATGCATGCGTGATAAACCTGCAGATCCCTGTCGTCCACCAATAATCACCACTACTAAACAGAATTAAATGAAATTACTTAAATATTCCGAATCCACAAACTCGGTTGTCCGAGGTTTTACCATGGAAC
>DAQY01000029.1 GCA_002503105.1 Methanomicrobiaceae archaeon UBA206 | reverse complement strand
GTGCCCCCCTCCCGTCAGAGAGTTTTGGGATGACCTCCATCCCATGCTGCGAGAAGGTGGTGGAGATCCTCTCCGATGCCGCCGTCACCGGTTCGGACGTCAGGACGCCTGCGGGAGCGGTGGTGAACCGACGCGGCGTCGGGATCGTCGAAGCGCCCAGGGGAACCCTGATCCACGACTATACGGTCGATGAGGCGGCGATCATCGAGCGTTGCAACCTGATCGTCGCGACCTGCCAGAACAACTATGCGATGGACAGGGGCGTGGAGGAGATGGCACGCCGCGTGGTGAAGAACGGTGCGCTCACCGACGGGGCGGCGAACCGCATCGAGATGGTGATCCGGGCGTACGACCCCTGCATCTCGTGCGCCACGCACGCGATCGGCCGCATACCGATCGGTATGGAGGTGATACCGGGGAGGTGATAAGATGCTGAAGCAGATTCTTGGGGAGTTCCTGAAGCTTGACGGGGTCACCGCCGCCGTGGTGGCGGGGAGGGATGGCTTCGTCATCGAGAGTGTCAGTGCGGGTGATGTCGATATCGAAGCGCTCGGAGCCATGGCTTCGACGGGCATGGGCACGTCGGAGGCGATGAGTGCGGAGCTCGGGAAGGGGGAGATGTACCAGATGCTCGTGGAACTGGAGAACGGGCCGATCCTTCTCTCGCCTCTCTCCGAGGACGAGCTGATCGCCATCGTCGCCGATGCGGACGTCAACGTCGGACGGATCAGATACGAGCTGAAGAAGAACCGGGAACGGATCATCGCCGCCCTGTGAGATCGATGCTGCCCGATGGCGTTCCTCTCGGAAGGTTGCAGGGAGCCCTGCAGAACCTCATGGGCCTCACCCAGAACTTCACCGGTGCAATGCATATTACCGGGCCGGGCGGGGCAGGGGTGCTTCTCATCGACAGCGGGCATCCGATCGCGGCCAGGTTCGAGGAGGACGGGAAATCGGATGCGCTCAGAGGCGAAGAGGCCTACGAGCGCTTCCTCGGCGAACCCGATCTGGAATGCGATCTTGTCGCCTACACGCCAGCAGAACTCCGCACCGCCCGGAACCTGTACCGGGACGCAGGCTGCCTCATCGGTGATGCAGAGCCAGCCGGAGGGGTCCCGGACGTCGTGCAGCTGAGTGAGCGGAGGCTGGAGCTGATCGGAAAACAGCCCGGCGTCATCGCGGTTTCGGTCTTCCACGAAGGGTTCGCGCTGCAGTCGCTGGGCGACGCGGACTTCGAACAGGTGGCGGCCGTCGCCGAGGATCTGCTCAGAGCGGGTATGAAGATCACCACCGATATGGCTATGGGGAACCTGAACCAGACGATTCTGGAGACCCTGGAAGGCAAACTCATCATTGCCCCGTACGGCGACCTCTATATCTGCGTCCTCGCACGGCCAGACGCACATATCGGACTGATACGGCTCGCCATACGAAGCATGCAGGGCGACCGCGCCTGAGATCCAAAAGGAAGAAGACCGGGTATCGGCTACCCGGCAGGAGAATGCATCCATGAAGTACTACAGAGGCTGCGAACAGTCTATCGCGATTGCTGACGTGAACCGTGCGGTCGAGGCGGCGTTCGCCGAGCACGGGAAGGGGAACGTGCAGATGCCCCCGAAACTTTACATCACGTTCGACGCCGGAGATTTCCGCACCATGCCCGCCTACCTTCCGGCACTCGATATCGCAGGCGTCAAGATCGTCAACGTCCACCCCGGCAACCGCGCACGGGGGCTCCCGACCGTGATGGCGCTCACGGTCGTCCTCGATGTCGATACCGGTCTGCCGAAGGCGCTGATCAACGCCACCGAACTGACCGCCATGCGAACGGGCGCATCGGGCGCGGTTGCCGCCAAATATCTCGCGCCGAAGCGGTCGATCACGCTCGGCGTTATCGGCAGCGGACGGCAGGCGGATGCGCAGGTGGCCGCCATCGCCGACGTCGCGGCCGTAGAAGAGATCCTCGTCTGGAGCCGCACGCAGAAGCACGCGGAGATGTTCGCTGAGCGGCACGCACGATACAACGCCAGGAGCGTCTCCATCGTGCGTGCCTGCGACTGCGACGTGCTGGTCACCACCACCCCTTCCACGCAGCCGCTGGTGCAGGCGGCGTGGATCCACGAGGGGACCCATATCAACGCCATCGGTGCCGATGCCCCCGGAAAGGAGGAGCTGGACCCGGCCCTCCTTCTGCGCGCAGAGGTCTTCGTCGACGACCGCGAACAGGCGATCCACTCAGGAGAGATCAACGTGCCGATCAGGCAAGGGCTCTACTCGCCCGACGATATCGCAGGCACGCTGGGCGAGGTGGTGAACGGGACAAAGCACCGATCGTCCCCTGAGGCGATCACCATCTTCGACTCCACGGGGCTTGCCATCCAGGATCTCGCCGTCGCCAGGCTTGTCGTGGATACGGAAGGCGGCATCGAACTGCCGTTCCCCTGATGCCGCCCGCACGCTCCTTTTGGGGCGTGGAGACCGGTACGGGCAAAAAAAAGTAGGGTCGACCCTATTCTGTGTTCTGGGGCCTGGCAAACGCTTTCCACACCTGCTCCCGGTAGACGGGGCCGCTGTTGTAGCTGCAGAACGGTATCAGACGCCCGTCCGGCGTGGCGTAGTGGATGCAGCAGCGCTGCACGCGGGAGATATCGTAGTTGTACCGGTCCATGAAGTGCATCATGCCGATGAAGAGGGCATTCCAGTGGAAATCGCGCAATGCCTCAAAATCGTGCATCACGAGCGCCTTCGCGATCAGTTTCCAGAACTCGGCGGTGTTTCCGTATTCCGCCGTCTTGACCGATGTATAGAGATCCCTGACCCCCTCGACCAGCGTCACGTACTTGTTGATCGACCCGCCTTTCCGCAGCTTCGCCGCCATCTTCCTGATCGACTCGAAGAAGACGTCGACGTCGATCATCTTGTTGACCGGAACCATCCCATCCCCGGTGACGAAGACGTAGGTGGCGGCGCCGCAGTGCTGGTGAGTGGTAAACACGATCTGAGGCCTGCCGGTGTACGCCTCCACCAGTTCTGAGACCGGCACCACGCAGGGCACGGGGTAGAAATACTCCTTCCTGATGATGCCGTCCGTCTGCTCCTCGATCCGTTCGGCAAGCTCCGGAATGGTGATACGCTCTTTTTTCACGTCGTCCTCGCTGGCCGCACCCGTAAAGGCCACCGGCTGGAAGTTGACGCCCCGCACCACCTCGATGCGGTCGGCCGCGTACGTGATGATGGCGCCCACCTCGTGGTCGTTCCTCCCGCGAATCACCGTGGGCACCAGCACCACACCCATGCCGACCTCCGCACAGTTTTCGATCGCCCGCTCGTTGAGCGCCAGCATCGGGTTCGTCTCCTGCGAAACGCCGTCGAAATGGAGGTATACAGTGGAGAGACCCGCCTCTTTCAGTTCCCTGACGTACTCGATATCCTTCGCCAGCCGGACGCCGTTCGTCGCTATCTGCACCTGCTGGAATCCCAGTTCTTTGGCCTTTCCGACGAGCTCGGGGACGTCCTCGCGCATGGTGGGTTCACCTCCGGAGAACTGGACTGCGGGTGCCGGCACAGGCTTCTCTTCACGAATCAGACGCATCATATCGACGATCTGATCGAACGTCGGTTCGTATACAAAACCGCATGCTCGGGCATTGGCAAAACAGAAGTCACAGGAGAGGTTGCACCGGTTGGTCAGATCGATGTTGGCGAGCAGCGTCGTGGACCGGTGGTTGTTGCACAGACCGCAGTTTCTGGGGCAGTCGTCGAGCGGGGCGATCTTCTGCGGATTTGACACGCCCGTTCCGATCACTTCGTACGCGTCGAATCTCCTGTACATATCGATATCTGACCAGTAAAGTCCCCGATACGTGCCGTGTTCGGGACATGTGCGAACCAGCCAGACCGCCCCTCCGTCCTCCACGACATCTGCATCGAGTATCGCGCCGCAGGTCGGACAGAGGCTCTTCGTCCTCTTGATCAACATGGTATCACCGGTGTCGTCATTCAATCGTATCTCATATTTCGATACTTTAATGTTTATATTTACTCTTTATACTAGCATATTGGCGCTCAACAGTATGGATCCCGCGTATTGGGTGCTCTCCCTGCCTTTCGCGGTATGGATGATGATTCCGGCCTACGTGCCGAACCCCGCCGCCGCATTCTTCGGTGGCGGGACGCCCGTAGATCTCGGAATCAGCCTCCGCGACGGAAGGAGACTGTTTGGCGACGGGAAGACCTATCGCGGTCTCGCTGCTGGCGTCATCGCCGGCATCCTTGCAGGTGCGGTTGAGATCTGGCTTCGTGAGCGGTACGGGTGGTACATGTTCCCGGAACAGACGCTGCTTTCGGTGACGCTCCTCGCGACGGGAGCGCTGCTAGGCGATCTCGCCAAGAGCTTCTTCAAGCGGAGATTCGGCAGAGACCGCGGCGAGGCGTGGTTCCTTGCAGACCAGTACGACCTGGTGATCGGTGCACTCCTCCTCGTCCTCATATTCAACCCGCAGTGGCTGTTCGTGAATATAACCCTGCCTGTCGCTGTCTGGATTGTCGTCCTCACGCCGCTCCTCCACCGTGCAGTAAACATTATCGGCTATATACTGAGAGTAAAGGATGTACCATGGTGACCACCATCGCAGCACTGCTGACCGAATGCGGTGCCATCGAATTTGGGGACTTCGTCCTCTCGTCGGGCGCCAGGAGCACCTACTACATCGATATCAAAACGGCAACGACCAACCCGACCGTCCTCGGCGCTATCGGGAGAGAGATCGCGGACCGCTTCGACTTTGACGTGGTAGCAGGCGTGGCGGTGGGGGCGGTCCCGATCGCCGTTGCGGTCTCGCTTGCAAGCGGCAAACCGTTCGCGATCGTACGGAAGTCCGTAAAAGAGCACGGAAAGGACGGCACCATTATCGGGGACGTCAAAGGCAGGGACGTCCTGCTGGTCGAAGACGTCACCACCTCCGGCGGCAGCGCACTCTACGGCCTTGCGGCGCTGCGGAATGCGGGAGCACGCGTCAGCGACGTGGTTACGGTGGTCGACCGTGAAGCGGGCGCTGCGGAGGCGCTCGCTCAAAACGGCGCAACGCTTTCTGCGCTCGTGCGAGTAAGCGAGATTTTAAACGGATAAACATATGTGAAAAGGCGGTTCAAATAGATGGATATGAAGATTCTCGTTGTAGGCGGTGGTGGCAGGGAACATGCGATCACCAGAGCGCTCTCCTGCAACAGTAACGTGAAAATTTTTTCCGTTATGGCCCGAAGGAATCCAGGCATCGCCCGCCTTGCGGAACGGGTGCTCCTCGAAAAAGAGGTCAATATCTCCAAAATTTCCCGATTTGCCACGGAATGCGGGGTGGACGGCGCAATCGTCGGGCCCGAGGCTCCGCTCGAGGCGGGCATCGTCGATACGCTTGAGGAAGCGGGCGTCCCCTGCGTGGGGCCGACGCGCATGGCGGCACGCCTGGAGACCGACAAGTCGTTCTGCCGGCAGATGATGGAGCGGCACGGCATCGCCGGGTGCCCCCGATATCGCGTCTTCCACGACGCCGGAGCGGCACGCAGGTTCATCGAGGAGTACGAAGGCGACCTGGCCGTCAAGCCCGTCGGACTCACCGGCGGGAAGGGCGTACGCATCATGGGTGAGCACGTCGATCGTGCGGGCGCCATCGCCTATGTGGAGCGGCTGGGGGGCGACGTCGTCCTCGAAGAGCGCCTGGACGGCGAGGAGTTCACCCTCCAGGCCTTCGTCGACGGCAGGAATCTCGTGCCGATGCCGCTCGTGCAGGACCACAAGCGGGCCTATGAAGGGGATACGGGTCCCAATACGGGGGGGATGGGGTCGTACTCGATGCCGGACCATATGCTCCCCTTCGTCAGCAGGAGCGAGTACGATGCTGCGCTCCAGATCATGAAAGATGCCGTCGCCGCCATGCGGGCGCATGGAACCCCGTACCGGGGCATCCTGTACGGCCAGTTCATGAATACCCGCGAAGGGCCCAAGGTCGTCGAGTTCAATGCGCGGTTCGGCGACCCGGAGGCGATGAACGTGCTCCCCCTGCTCGAGTCCGACTTCGTCGACGTGCTCTACCATATCGTGGAGGGCGATCTTTCGGCATCGGACGTCCGGTTCGCAGAGAAGGCGACCGTCTGCAAATACTTGGCGCCCGAAGGCTACCCGGAAGCCCCCGTCTCCGGCCAGCCGCTCACCATCGGCGACTGCGGAGACGCCCTGCTGTACTACGCGAACATCGAGGAGCGGAACGGCACCCTCTACACCCTGAACTCGCGAACGCTGGCGTTCGTGGGTGTCGGCGACACCCTCGAGGAGGCAGAAGAGATCGCGGAGCGCGCCGCATCGTCCGTTACGGGCCGTGTCTTTCACAGGAGCGATATCGGCACGAGGGAACTCCTGGAGAGGCGCTGCCAGCACATGAAGGAGATTCTGTGAAGAAGGATTTCCTCTCGATCGTCGACCTGGACGAAGGCGACGTGGACCGGCTGATCGCGGATGCGATGCGCCTGAAGTCGCTCAGGGCTGAGGGGATCCGGCACGAACCGCTGCGGGGCAGGAGCCTCGCCATGATCTTCGAGAAGGCGTCCACCCGCACCCGAGTCTCGTTCGAGGTCGGCATGACCGATCTCGGGGGCCATGCGCTCTTCTTAAACCCGCAGGACATGCAGCTCGGGAGGGGAGAGGAGATCCGGGACACGGCGCGTGTGCTCGCACGCTATGTCCACGGCGTCATGATACGCGCCTACCGGCACAGCACCATCGAGGAGTTTGCCCGGCACTCCAGCGTTCCGGTGATCAACGGCCTCTCGGACCGCATGCACCCCTGTCAGGTGCTCTCCGACATTCTGACGCTCCGCGAACGGTTCGCCTCGCTGCGGGGCGTCAGGCTCGCCTGGATCGGGGACGGCAACAACGTCTGCAACTCATGGATCCTCTCGTCGGCCCTGACCGGCATGGAGATCGCGGTGGCGAGCCCTCCCGAATACCGGCCGAAGGCCGCGATCGTGGAGCAGGCGCGTGCCGCAGGAGGCAGGGTCAGCATCCATACGGAGCCCGCAGAGGCGGCGCGGGATGCCGACGTCCTGTATACCGACATCTGGGTGTCGATGGGCGACGAGCCCGAACGCGCAGCCAGGCTCAGAGCGTTTGCCGGGTATACGGTCGATTCCAGGCTCGTTGCGCAGGCATCTCCCGATGTCCTGGTGATGCACTGCCTGCCCGCCCACCGAGGGCAGGAGATCACCGACGAGGTGATCGAAGGCCCCCATAGCATCGTCTGGGATCAGGCCGAGAACCGTCTTCACGCCCAGAAGGCGCTGCTCGTCAGACTGTTGGGGGAGAGGGAGGAGGAGTGATCAAGATATACGTGATCGGAAGGGTTATCGATGCCCTGAGATTATCCCAAAAACTCCTGCGCCGGGAGGGAGGACCCGTCGAAACCCTTCGGGTACGCGTCACCCGTCAGGATAGGGGCCCCGATTTCGGGATGACCTCACGAATCCCGGACAGTGGACCGGGATCCGAATCGCCCCAGGGAGGCGAGCTGCGAGCGACAGCGAGCGTGAGATGATGCGTAAGCATCTTCGAATCTGTCTTCCCCCCGGGACGCCCGCGGGAGCCGCCACGTGGACGGGAGCAGAGGAGAACCAGAAAACCCGTCAGTCATCCTGCGCGGGGTCTTCGACAAGAGCCCACAAGAGAGAAGTTACGTGTTCTCCCGCGCTACTCGCTCACGAACTCCTTGAGTCGCTTGAAGAGGTAGTCCTGCACCTCCTCGACCACCTCTTTCTTCCCCCGGAACGCCAGCAGTTCGCGGACATCCCCGTCCATGTTGGCAAACCTCAACCTCCGCGGGCGTTGTACCACCTCCACATCGAACTTCTCCAGCACCTCGTACAGCATCGACCGGGGCACACCCGGCGGAACGATCATATCAAAGAGCTCCTCTTCCTCTGCCACTCCGTTCACTTCCCTCACTTTCCGATCTTGATCCGCCGGGCCATGATGCACGGCCCGCCGCGCACCCCGCCAAGCGGGTCCTTCGGTTTTCCGAGCGAGTTCATGCAGCGCCCCATGAGTGCTGCCCCCCGCGCGAGGCCGTCGTCGACGAAGACGAGGTGGTCGTTCGGCTCGTCGTAGATCTCCCGCTCCGCGAGGCCTTCCAGGATGTACTCGGGTTTCCTCCCCGATATCGCGGCCCTGCCCGTGAAGCCTATCGATGAGTTCTCGGGCACCATACCCTGCTCTACGGCCACATCGATGAGGCGCAGCGCCATCTGCGCACAGACATGGTCGACCACCTGCGTTAGCATGCCGATGCCGCCGTTCTCATAGACTTCACGCCCGATCTCAACGAGTTTGTTGATGTCGCTCCCGTTGACACCGCAATCGCAGCCGATGAGCGCGACATTGGATTTCGCAGCCATATCCGCACAGACCGGAACTCTCCCGAATCGGGTCCGGTCGGGGGGGACGATGCGGATGTCGATATATCTGTGGCAGCGCTCGACGTAATCGAGGATTGCCGAGTTCTTTTTGCCGGAGAACATACTACCTTCGATGCTGCGGTCGCCGAGGAGATCGAGGGCTGTTCCGGTCTGCTCCTTCACGAGACCCGTCCCCCGCACAAGCGCGTCGGGTATCGCCCCCGCAAGCCCGCAGAAGTTCCCGATGGTCTTGGCGAACGGATTCGGGTCGTCGGGGGCGACGTCGCTGGTGATGCGGCCGTCGAGCGTGGTCCCGAAGTCGATGGAGATGCAGGGGTTCCGGAAGTCGACCGGCGTCCACTTCGCACCCTCCTTGATCCCGGCCATCGCGAGCTCCCCTTCCATCTCGTTCGCCACCATCTCGACGCCTGTGCACCCGACCGGCGGAACGACTCCAGCGACCGCGCCGACGAAGACCAGGCGGTCGGCGAAACTGTACTCCCGCAGCTTCGGAGGGAGGTTCTCGACCGACATCGGGGGTGTCATCTTCCGGGGAGGGACGCCCGCCGCCAGGCAGCCGTTCGCAAGCGCGATGACGAAATCCCCGACCTGGTCGGGGGAGTCCATCGCCGCCACCACGCCCGTGCTCCGCACGACGAAATCGAGGTCGTCCTTGATGGAGAGGTACGCCTCCCTGTGGCACCGGATGAGCGTATCCCGTACGAGATCGGTGACAGACTCACGCGTCAGCTTCGTGCCGTCCAGCGTTTCGCCGAAGATCTCCTCGCCGGGCTTCGGCGGGCGAACGTCACGGCTCATGGTTACCGTCTTATTGATGATATAGGTTCTGCCCGTCTCCAGGCTCGTGCCGGTCAGAATGCACTTCGTGGTGGTGTTTCCCATCTCCACAGAAGCCACGATAAAATAGGGTTTCACCCGATATTCGGGGATCATCATGCCCGCCCCGTGTATGATGGATGGTGGGTGGGGGCTGGTGACGATATGTGGTTTAGGTTTGAAAAAGCGCTCCAAAAAGCGGGCACACATAGTGATATTTTTTTCTGCCTCTATGTCTTTATATTTTTCTATCCATGCACGTTGCGCCGCGTTTTCCGGAAACTGCTGGCCGCGTCGATGACGTATATCAGGCCTTTCACAGCGGCTCTGGAGAAACGCAGATGCATTGCGACTCAAGACATACGCAAATCTCGCAGAACGTTGCGTTCTCCCGGCTCTGTTGAATTCCTCCA
>DAQY01000028.1:73088-91156 GCA_002503105.1 Methanomicrobiaceae archaeon UBA206 | reverse complement strand
TGGAGCGCACGTAAAAGTGTTCCAAACTATGTGGATCTCCAGCCACAAGGTACTTTTGGGACGACTTCTCGATTAGGTAATACTGACACGCGGAATTCTGGCAGGTCATCGGGCTGTAACTGCGAGAACGGGACATGCTGAGAAAAATCTATCGCTGCGAATAAAAATGGTGTGAACATTGTGAAAGGTGTGCCGAAATATGATATCAGTAGCTTGATAGGGCACTACCAAGAGCCGCATGCGATTTTCCGTGGGATCGCAGGCGGGCATACCCCGCCCGGCGGGACTGAGGTGCCTTCATTCTGGGTTGCCGGCTGAGATCCGTCTCCTGCGGAACACCTCCCCGGCAAGGCAGGCAATACCAATGATCGTACCTCCGATGATCAGGACACGCCTGTCCAGCTGGAAGAGGAACAGAACAGATGTGAGGACTCCAAAACACGGCAGCAGGGGCAGGCGGCCGATGGACAGGGGGATCCTGAACGGGCGTGGCTGGTCGGGTATGCGAAAGCGGAGCTGGATGACCGCGGCATTGATCACGGTGAAGGTGATATAGAGGGTAAAATTCGTCACCATCGCCACATCGCTTATACTGCCGAGCGATAGGGAGAGGAGCGAGCAGAGCATTGCGGCTATGATAGCCACCGCTGGCGCCTTGGTTGCAGGATGAATATAGCAGAACACTCGGGGGAGAGCATGATCGCGTGCCATCCCATAGATGATGCGCGATGAGGCCAGCAGCATGAGAAGGACGGTGTTGGCAGTGGCAAAGAGGGCGATCACGGTGAAGACCAGAAAGGCTTCGGAACCTAACGCCCGTTCAGCAATCACTGCAAACGGTGCGGGGGAGCCGGCGATTCCCTGCCATCCGGCGACGCTCACCGCAGCCAGCGCCACCAGCACGTAGAGGAGAATGATCACACCAAGAGCGATGATCAAACTTCCGGGGATGGTGGACTCAGGGTTCACGGTCTCTTCGGAGAGCTTGACTATCTCCTCGAATCCCTGGTAGGCAAAGAATATGAGGGCAGCTGCCTGGAACACTCCCTCTATGCCCACCGGGGTTTCGAAATAGTCGACTGATCCCATATAGGGGATGCCGATGGCGATGATAGCCAGCAATCCCGATACTTCAACGAGGGTGGAAGTGATCACGAACGCCACAGACTGTTTGATGCCGGTGAAGATGATCGTGGAGACGAGAACCAGCACCAGCGCGGCGACTGGCACGATGGGCATGTCGATGAGGCCCCTGAAATACCCGGCAAAGCCCAGGGCGACAGTGGCGGCCCCGATAATCCCGGAGAGGATCACCATGGTTCCAACCACAAAGGCCAGTACATCTCCGAATGAGCGGGAGGTATACTCGTGCTCCGCACTGGCCATGGGAAACATGGAAGAGAGCTCAGCATAGCTGAGGCCGGTGAAACCGGCGATGGCTGCGGACAGGATGAAGGCAAGCCAGAGAGCGTTTCCTGCCATGGCTGCCGCTTCACCGATGAGGGCGTAGATGCCCGCACCCAGTATGGCCCCGATCCCGGAGAGGACCACCTCAGGAGTCCTTAGCGTCCGTTTCAATTTTGCCTCTCCGATCAACTCCTCTCCTCCCGCGTCTCCCCGCACCGGCAAATAGTGCAACAGCCATACGTTCAGCAGGGCTGAACAAAAAGGCTCTGATACTCCCGGCGAGACCACAAGCGGGGGCCGCAGCGGCGGCCGGAAAAGCGACTGCGGAAATGCCGGGATCTGCTGGATTCAGCGGTTCTCCCTGTGGATCACCTCAAACCTGCCTTCTCTCCTGAGAACCCGGTATGCAGTCTCCCCGTTCTTCCTGAAGAACTCGATATCCAGCACCCCCCCACCTACGGCCAGATCCCTGATTTTTATTCTGTTCAGCCAGACAGGCAGAACAGGATCGATATACACTTCGTTGAAATGAGGCTCAATGCCTGTGAGGGAACGCAGAAAAAGGAAGGTGCTGCCCACCGACCAGGATTGAAATGAGCAGGACAGGATATGCCTCACCGGTCCCCCGTATGCCCTTCGAGTGAAGCCGCAGAAGAGCTCCGGCAGCCTGCAACAGTCAAAAAAGCCGGCCGCTTCAAAAAATTTCGTCGCCAGAAGACCGGCTTTCTCCTCAAATCCGTATCTCTTCAAACCCCATGAAATAATCGAGTTCTCATGAGGCCAGACCGAACCGTTATGATAACTCATGGGGTTGTAGGCCCTCTCGTTTTTACCCATGGTGCGGATACCCCAGCCGGAGAACATGTCGGGCTCAAACAGCCTTTCGGCGACCGATCCTGCCCTCTCATCATCTAAAATCCCCGAAAACAGGCAGTGGCCCATGTTGGAGACCATCGTCGCCACAGGCTGCTTTAGCCCATCGAGCGCAAACGCGAGGCGATCGCCGAGCCAGAAATCCTTCAAAAATCTCCTTTTCAGTTCTTCCGCCTCGCGACGGAGCCTTCCTGCCTCATGCTCCTCACCCAGACAGAAGAGCAGCTCGGACGCCCTCTGCTTCGCATCGAAGACATAACCCTGAACCTCAACCGGTGCGATGGGCGGACTGACGAACTCACCGCTTTCATCCACAACAGCATTCCACGAGTCCTTCCATCCCTGATTGGACAGTCCCCCGGGCGATTTTTTTATGTATTCCACATACCCGTCTTTATCCAGATCGCCATATTCATCCATCCATCTCAGCGCTTCTCTCAATGGTCCCGCCATCTCTCTGAGCAGACCGATATCATTCGTCCATCTGCAGGTCTCCGAGAGCAGCACCACAAAGAGCGGCGTCGCATCTATTGAGCCATAATATGGGGTATGGGGTATCTCATGGCAGTTCGCCATCTCGCCATACCTGAGCTCATGCATGATCTTCCCGGGCTCCTCCTCACGCCACCGATCCAGCCGGCTCCCCTGATAACGGGCGAGAAACCGGAGGGTCGATCTCGCCAGTTCTGGATTGACGGGCAATGCCTGGAAGGACGAGATGATCGCGTCCCTGCCGAATGGAGATGCAAACCACGGAATTCCCGCCGGAAGAATGGGGCCGGATGGCGTGGACTTTTGAAGAGCCCGCAGATCGACGATGCCCTGCATCAGGATGGCATTATAGAGCTCATGGTCTGATCGGAACTTTGTGCACGCAAACTGCCACTCCCTGTAACTTTCACGCTGCCGCCGGGCGGCGTACTCGAAATTGCCCGGCGCGCCGCTCTCACCGCCGGCACCCGGCACGATCGTAATGAGGAGATATCGTTTCCTGCGCGGGGGCAGCTCGAGATCAAAGCGTGCACTGATGCCACCGGGTACAAAAACAATCTGCTCTGGTGCGGGCGAGAAGGTGACGGCGGTTTTGTACACCAGATTGTCCAATCCGCGGTAAGAGAACAAAACACCATTTGTGGTAATCTCCGGCTCAAAGACCTGCCCCCTCTTCCTCCTCTCCGTACCCCTCACCTCAAATATATCTGCGAAGTCGGCGGAGAAATCAAACTCCAGGGTAATTCTGGCGCAGAAATCATTGAAATTGAGTAATCTGATCCTCTGCAGGAGTGCACCCCTCAACACATTGAGCAGCCTGAGGTGGATCGTCGCCGGGGGAATGCTCATCCCATCCGATTCGAGTTCTTTGTTTGTGAGATCAATCCGGGAGAGGTATCCCATGTGGCTCGAAGATGAAAGGAGGAGAGGCCTGGTGCGGTTGATCCTCATCTCCCACCCGTCCAGGAATCTGGTATCCCTGCAGTAAAGACCAAAACCACTCTTATTTTTCAGCGGGACACTTCCATCTGCAAGAAAATTGAGAAAAAGATCATCATCTTTCAACACATGGGTGCTGAATCTGATCTCTGCGGGTTTAATTTGAAATTCGTTGATCTGCATGCCATTCATTACCGGGACGCAAGCACTTTTTCATAAACTCGCAGCGTCTTATCAGTCATTATCTCCCGGGTATATTTATCCTCCGCCGTCCTCCTCGCCTCTCTGCCCATACATTCCCTCAACCCTCTGTTTTCAAGGAGCATGATTGCCTTCTCCGCCATTGCCTCAAAATCCCTGCGCCTGACGATAAAACCCTCCCGGCCGTCCTGAATAATCTCCGGCATTCCTCCAGTGTCGGTGACAATGATCGGTTTTCCCGCCGCCATGGATTCCAGCAATGCCAGCCCGAATGGTTCATCGAAAGACGAGGGGTACAGACAGAGTTCCGCCGCCTGAAACAGACCGGCCATCTCATCTCTGGAGAATGCATCGATGATTATGCTCCCCTCCAGGTCCAGTACCTTGATCAGGTGCAGAATATAGGCAATATCCTTCTGCTGGTACATCCCCCAGTCAATAATATTCTTGCTCCCTGTGAAAACGAGGATCAGATCAGGGAACCTTTTTTTAATGAGCCCCAGCGCCTTTACACTCACATCGCAGCCTTTGGCGATTCCAATCCGGGCCGGATGAAGAATAAATCTCTTCCCTTCAAGCTGCGGACACCTCTCGAGGTACTGCATATCCCCAGTGGCGTATTTCGCAACATCTATTCCGTGGTGGATCACCGTCACCTTCTCATCTGCTATACCTATGCCGACAAGTTCCTTTCTGATGAAGTTGCTCACCGCGATGATGTGATCCCATCCGGTATCCCTGGACAATTTGAGGAATAGTAAATCATCCCAGACGTTGTGCGCAGTGAGGATCAGAGGCAGATCCCTCTCTTTTGCCAGCCTCTTCAGCATACCCGCATGGAGCTCGCTGAAATAATTCATATTGTGGGCGTGCACAACATCCGCTTCAGAATCATCGAGAAAGGTAGAGAAGATCTCCTCAACTTTGTCCTCCAGGCTTTCAAATCCCCTTTTGTACAGCCAGTTCAGACTCATCAGGGGCGTTCTTTTTATTTTCACGCCATGATAGCAATCATCCTCCCTGCCCCCATCCACAGAACCGGTGAGCAGGGAGACCTCATGGCCCCTCCCGACAAGCTCAGGACAGAGCATGGTCAGATGCGTTTCCACTCCTCCGATAATCGGTGGAAAACCCCAGTGAAACATTGCAACTCTCATGACGATCCCCCTCAAGTTTTCTGAGCCAGATGACGTGAATGAGGTAACTTGCGTGTATCATTCGATTCCTGGTGTTAAATAACTTCTCCCGGCCACCTGATGGGCCCTGCCCACCATCGATTGATTCTCCTCATGGATAGCACAAAGGAACGGACTGCTGGAGAGACCAACCAATTTCTGAATAAGCCTGCTGTTTTTAAAGAATAGATGGACCGAGCGGGATTTGAACCCGCGGCCTCTACCATGCCAAGGTAGCGATCTCCCCCTGATCTATCGGCCCGCTACCCTAGCATATTGATCGCGATCAGATAAAATGGTTGTTTCCGACTGATCGCCTCGCCCTCATTCGGCAAGCCCGGGGAGCCGGGAGGGGAGGCGCGTTGGCGATCGCGCCCCCGGCGCCGAAGGCATCCGCGACGTCGCGGCAGGCGAGGACGTCCTCGCGCGTCACCCCGCCAGAGAGGAGGATCTTCACGTCCGAATGCCCGCGCGCGTCCGGCTCCCACCGCATCTCCTCGATGATCGACCGCATATTCCCACGGCGGAAGCGCGGGGTGTCGGGCCGCACCCCGTCGCACCCCATCGCGGCGGCCCGGACTGACTCCACCCGCTCGTCGTAGACGGTGTCGCAGAGCACGAAGGCGTGCGGCATGGCGCCGACGAGCGGAATCCTCCTTGGGGGCGCAGGTGTTGCTGACGCCGTCCACGCCGCCGATCCAGGCGGCACGCTCGATCATGGCGGCGATCGCCGGGTGCTGGCGGCGCGAGCCGAAGGAGTAGACCGGCCGGCCGCCGCGACCTGGATATGGGCGGCGGCGGACGTAACACCCGCCGCATGGCAGAGGATGCCCAGAGTGGCGGTCTCGAGCGCGGCGAAGTCCAGGCAGCGGCCCGATATCCGCACCACCGCCTCGCCGGGGTAAAAGATCGATCCCTCCGGCATAGCATCCATGTCCGCCGGAACGCCCTCGAGCAGCGCAGCCGCATCGTTCAGACCGCAGAAGACCGCCCACCGGTCCGGAAGGGAGGCGGCGATGATCTCCATGACGATCCCGGGATCGATCCCATCCTCCTCCAGCACATCCGAAGTCCGCCGGAAGTACACGTCGGTGCACCTCCCCTGCCGATCGTATCCTCGCCGACCATCTGGAATCTGTCCATGAGCATACTGTTGGTTGCCGGGGTGTTTAGCGTTATTGAAGCGTTCCGTGCGGGCCGTTCTCCGGATCAGATACGTGGATTTTTGAGCCGGGAGGCGCATACTGTGAGATGATGACGCACGCACGCGCGATTATGGTGATCAAAATGTATCGCATTGCCCGTTCGCGGAGCAGGAAGGGGGGCGTCCTGTGCTCGGCGTGATCGGCGGCACGAGCCTGCTCTTCGCCAGCCTCCCGCCGCTCGAGCTGAAGACGGTCGCCACCCCGTTCGGCAGGGCGGAGGTGTACGCAGGCGAGTTTGCACTCCTCATGCGCCACCAGCACGGCCTCCCTCCTCACCGCATCAACTACCGGGCGTGCCTCGCGGCGCTCGCCGTCTTGGGGGTGGACCGGATCGTCGCCTTCGGGTCCGCCGGTTCGCTGAAGCCGGAGATCACGCCCGGTTCGGTGGTGGTCCCGTCAGACTACCTCAGCATCACGGACATACCCTCCGTCCACGACTACACCATCGACCACATCAGGCCGGAGCTGGACCCAGAATTGGTGCGCACGCTCGGCGAACTGGTGCCGGAGGCGCGGGTGGGCGGCGTCTATGCCCAGACGCGGGGCCCCCGCATCGAGACGGTGGCGGAGGTCGAGGCTCTTGCACAGTTCGCCGATATCGTCGGGATGACCGTGGCGAGCGAGGCGACGCTCGCCCTCGAACTCGGGATGCGGTTTGCCGCCCTCTGCACGGTGGACAACTATGCGCACGGACTCGGGGGGGAGATGCTCTCCTACGAGCATATCCTGGCGGTGTCCCGCGCGCATTCCCGGAGGACCGAAGAGATCCTCAACAGGATCGTGGAGCGACTGGCATGAGCGAGAGAGAGAGAGAGGAGATATTTTCGGTCAGAGGACCGGTGCTGATCGCCGGGGTACTGATCGACGGAGAGGAAGTGGATATCGCAATCGACGACGACGGCACCATCGCCGCGATAGGTCCCGGGGCCAGGAGCGCCATCAGCGCGGAGATCGTCATGGACGGACGCGGGCATCTGGCCGTCCCGGGCCTGGTGAACACCCACACCCATGCGGCGATGACGCTGCTGCGCGGTTATGCGGACGATATGCGCTTGCAGGAGTGGCTGGCGGAGAAGATCTGGCCGCTCGAGGCCCGCCTGACCGGCGACGACGTCTACTGGGGCACGAAGCTCGCGTGCCTCGAGATGATCAGGAGCGGCACCACCGCCTTCAACGACATGTACTTCTTCATGGAGCGTGCCGCACAGGCGGTCAGCGAGATGGGCATCAGGGCGACCCTCGCCTACGGGTTCATCGATCTTGCAGATGCCGAAAAACGGGAAGCCGAGATCCGGGCGACGGAGGCGCTCGTCAGACACATCGGATCGATGGGCAACCCGCGGATCCGCGCCGCAGTAGGGCCGCACGCGGTCTATACGGTCTCGCCGGAGGGGCTGCGTTGGTGCGCCGAGTACGCGCGGGAGCAGGGGATCGGCATCCACATCCACGTCGCCGAGACGGAGGAGGAGGTCCGCAACTGCGTGCGCGAGTTCGGCAGGCGCCCTCCTGCGCACCTTGATCGGTGCGGGTGCCTGACACCCCGGACGGTGGCGGCGCACTGCTGCTGGCTCGACGAGTCCGAATGCCGCCTCTTTGCGGATCGGGGCGTCCACGTCTCGCACAACCCGGCGAGCAACATGAAGCTCGCCGTCGGCCGCGCCATGCCCTACCACTGGCTGCGTGCACACGGTGTGAACGTCACCCTCGGCACGGACGGCTGCGCCTCCAATAATAGCCTGGATATGCTGGAGGAGATGAAGTTCGCAGCGCTGCTACAGAAGTTCGCCTGGAATTCGCAGACGATGCTTCCCGCCCACGAGGCGATCGCGATCGCGACCGAGGCGGGCGCCCGGGCGCTTGGCATCGGGCCGGGAAGGCTCGCGCCGGGGGCGCCCGCCGATATCGTCCTCCTCGATCTCGCTGCGGTCTGCAACACACCGCTCCACCACGCAGACTCCAATGCGGTCTACGCCTGCAACGGCGGCGCGGTGAAGACCGTGCTCTGCAACGGCAGGGTCGTGATGCACGACCGGTTCGTGCCGGGCGAAGCGGAGATACGGGAGGGGGCGGCGCAGGCGGCGCAGGCGCTCGTCCGGCGGTCGCTGGAGTTCTGACGCGCTGCACGGATGGGGTATGATAGGGATGGGATACGCGTGGTTACGCCGTTTCGATCTGCAATATCGTCTTCGAGGCCGGGCTTCCCGATCGCCGTCTCCCGCACATCGCGCAGCGCGGAGCCCTGAAAATGTCTTTGCCTCGGCTCCCCGATGCCGCAGACGTCCGCGACCGTACGACAACCCATACCTTGAGCCGCCCGGCGATGATGGCGTTCGGGTCGTCGCAGCAGCCCTAACAGCGGAGGACGATTCGTCTGGTGCCGGGTCGGCGATCCGGTTCAGGAGCGTATTTCCGCCGAAGACGCAAACCTCGCAGAACGTTGCGTTCTCCCGGGGAGTCCCGGGCGCATCCATCCCCTGAAGAGACGAATGCCAGACACCGATCGCAGCTGCCGTTCGTCAAAGCGACCATCCGGGTTCTCCTCGCGGTGCCTCAAAGATCGGCCCGATCTGTTAAATCCAGGCATATCCCGGAGTATCATTCGCGGGAAGTCCCCGTCCGAAGGACAGTGAGCTTGAGAGACTCGAAGAGTTTTTGAATGTGGGACCGGGCGGGCGGCGAGCGATGGGTGTCTGGAAGACATTTTCGGCCTTGTTCGCAGAACCGGATCTTGAGAAACCCAAAGGGTTTCGGCGGGTGTTCCCCTCCCGTCAGAGAGTTTTGGGACGCCTTCGGTTGCAACTCTCCGAAGGATGAGATCTTGGGAAGACCGCCAGGACTTTAACGGGTGTCGCGGGCGCACGGAGAAGAGCGTATTCACGCGCTCCTGAAATTCCCTGTATACCGCCCCCAGCCTGATGCGCTGATGAACGGAGACGAGCGCTTCATTATACGAATACCCCGCTTGCGATCCGATTTGGCATCCTCCGTACGTTTCCGCACGCGTAACGCTGCCTTCCGGCCATCCTGTCCAGGCGGGCGGTGATCGGGATATCCGGTCGCTGTTCCGACGCGGCACAACTCTTATCTCTTCAGGATGCGAACTTAATAAAGCACGTGCGAGGGGTCGTGGCCTAGTCAGGAATGGCGACGGGCTCCAGCGGTCTTTGCATATGATGAACAATGGGTCTCCTGATACCGGATGATGACCCGTTGGAGCACTGATGCATGTCGGAGAGACCCGTCGATCGTGAGTTCAAATCTCACCGACCCCACATCTGTCGAACCTGTTTTGAAAACGTTCCTCTCACAGCTCCGTTTCAGAATTTTTCCGCTGTACTGCCTCCCGCCGCAGATTGTCCACGATCCCGTTTTTCAGCCGGCTTTCGGCGGGGGAAGAACGACCTGGAACGCCGGACGCGGGGAGGAGCGGGAAACCGTGCGTGAATATCGAACATGGGCTGTTGAAACCGTCTATATCGACGGCTGCCTGCTTTTTTTTCCCAGAACAACCCTATCCGCGGTTCACCGCGGCATTCCTGGAGCATGGACCGAATGCGAGTATCTCCCGCGTGGCGATCCGCCATCCCGGTTTCCGGGATGCCCGGGGAGCCGCAGCGGGGACGAAAACCTGTCAATTGTTCCGCAACGCGGTCTGTCTTCGACAGTGCCCGGTACTGAGGAACTGCCATGAGCAACCTCTCATGCATACTCCTGACTCATACCCGATTCGACAGAGCCCCGAGCATGTAGCCGGCGGGGAACAGCGGAGCAGCGCATCGACCGCATGCCGAAACGGCTATCCCCGGGGTGAGGGGCGGGAAACAATCTGCCTGCCTTTTTTATATATGCTTCGCCAATATGAGAGCGGCAAAGGGATGTTCATGTATTGTATCGGCGAAGCACTGGTGGGGGATGGCGCAGAGCTTGCGCATATCGACCTCATATTGGGCAATAAGGAAGGGCCGGTGGGTACTGCATTTGCAAACGCACTCTCGCAGCTCGCGGCGGGGCATACTCCCCTGCTCGGCGTGGTGCGCCCGAACCTGCTGACAAAGCCGGCCACCCTGGTGATACCCAAAGTCACCCTGAAAAAGGAGGCACAGGTGAACCAGATGTTCGGGCCTGTTCAGGCAGCGGTCGCCAAAGCGGTCGCTGACGCCGTCGAAGAAGGGATCTTCGCCGGGATCGATATCGAAGACACCGTGATCCTGGCAAGCGTCTTTCTGCACCCGTCGGCGCAGGACTACAACAAGATCTACCGGTTCAACTACGGTGCGATGAAACTCGCCATTCGGCGGGCGCTCGATCAATTCCCTGACGTCGAAACCCTGATGTACGAGAAGGATCGCGCCGCCCACGCAGTCATGGGCTTCAAGGTGCAGCGTCTGTGGGACCCGCCGTACCTCCAGGTGGCGATAGACCTGGTCGACATGCGCCAGGTGGAGAAGGTGCTCGCTGAACTGCCCCAGAACGATCACCTCCTCATCGAAGCGGGCACGCCGCTGATCAAGAAGTTCGGCATCGATGTCATATCCCGTATACGGGATCGCCGCCCCTCCGCATTCGTCATCGCGGACTTAAAGACCCTCGATACCGGCAACCTCGAGGCGCGCATGGCGGCGGATGCCGGTGCGGATGCGGTCGTGGTCTCCGGGCTTGCCCCTCTATCGACGATCGAGAGGGCGATTCGGGACACGAAGAAGACCGGCATCTACAGCGTGGTCGATATGCTCAATGTCGACGACCCCGTCGCCGTGATCGAGCGGCTCTCCGTAACGCCGGACGTCGTGGAGCTGCACCGGGCCATCGACGCGGAGGAGGTCGAACACGCCTGGGGGGACATCCCCGCCATCAGAGAGGCAGGCGGCGAACGGCTGCTGGTCGCCACCGCAGGCGGCATCAGGCAGCACAACGTGCAGGACGCGCTCCGCGCCGGCGCCGACATCCTGGTGGTCGGCCGTGCGATCACGGCGAGCAAGAATATCAAGCACGCAGTGGAGGAGTTCCTGGAGGAGCTGAAGCAGGAAGAGATCGATCAGTTCCGGATCATGACCGACTTCTAGCCCCCCCTTCCGTCTCATTTTTCCGATCATGGGCGTCGGTCGAAGATGCGATCTCTGAGTGCGCGGCTGCTGTCTGGAGAAGATTTTTTTTAACGTGATCAGCGCTCCAGTCACGACTGCACCGCGGTATGGAGACGGACGGACATGCTGGAGATCCGTGTTCATGAAGTAAAAGGACGATGCCCCGTGTTCAGAACCGGCGACCGTATCGTGATCGACGGCCCCGAAATTGTACTGGAAGAGACTGATGCGCTCTGCACGCACGCGCTCGCTTCGCTGCTCCACTATACAACGATACTCGATCGCGACTGGTGCCCGGTTCAACTCGGCCTGACCACCGCCGACGACCGGGACTGCGCGTACATCCAGTGCCTCGATCCCGGAACCCCCTACACCGAGGGAGGGACGGTCGTTTTTCAGGTGAAACGGCTGGATCGGCGAGAATCCTGACAGGGAACGCCCTGTTCATATACGGACGGTTTTCGCACGGTGCGATGCTCAGGCTGACGGGACCGTTCGACTCCGCCAGCGCGGCCGTGCCTGAGCACCGCCAGCCATGAAGTATAAGGCGGATGCCTGCACATCTGTGGCGCCTGACCGGTGGCATTGCAATGGGACTTCTGGAGGGCCGAACGGGATCCGTACCGCTGCACGCTGTGCGGTATCTGTGAGCGTATCATCGACTGTACACGAAATTCGCGCGGGGAGATGGAGGAATGCACCGGCTGTGGTGCCTGTGCCCTCGCATGCCCGAACGAAGCGGTGCGCATGGTGTCAAACGGCCGGAAGGCGAAGAGATCGTCATCACCATGAACGGGGAGCGCGTCTCCGTTCCGGGGTGAATCATGGTTCTGAAGGCTCTTGAACTGCTGGGCTACACCGTCGGCGCGTCCCCCGGGCGAGGGGGAGATATTCGCTCCATGTCGCGTGGGAGGCTGCTGCAGCTGCGCCGTCCTGCGTGATGGGCGTGCGGAACGGAATGGTGATACGGGCAGACCTGTCCGACGCCCCTGGTCCGAAACGGCGCGTCCACGGGTGGCGGGGGCATCCGGTCGGCGGTGTCGGGACGCCCTGGTTTCTGAAGGGTTTCTGCAAGGCGATAGAGGTGGCCGCCGCCTTCGCCTGCGGCCGCAACCTCCGGTGCCCGCAGTGCCAGAACTGGACGACGGCCTATAACGGGATCGAAAGCGCGCTGACGCCGCACGAAGCCGCAGTGCTCATGACGGCGGCGCGGCGGCGCTACGGCGTGGAGAGCACCCTGAACCGCCCGTGGCTGCTGCGGTACCTCCGGGAGCTGAACGCGCTCAACCCCGATGCAGGGGCGCGGTTCCACGTCGATACCAGTCCAGTGCGACGATCCTCACGGAGGATTACATCGACGAACTGGTCGGAGCGGGAATGACCGACATCGGGCCGGGCCTGAAGGGGCCGCACCTGGAGACGTTCATGAGGATAACCGGCCTGCAGGACAGAGTTCTGGCAGCGAGGTACCATCGCACGTCGTGGGACGCGGTCCGCTGCTCTCATCGACCGGTACAGTGATCTGGTCTTCATCGGCATCGGCATTCCGTACAACAGGAGGCTGATCACAAAGGAGGAAGTGGTGGAGATCGGCGAGGAACTCTGCAGAATCGACTCCGAGGTCCAGGTCTGCCTGCTCGACTACCGCCCCGAGTTCAGGAGGAGAGATCTGGTGCGGCCCAGGTACAGCGAGATGCGCGACGTCCGGGAGTTATTGCGGGGGGACAGGACTGAAGACCGTCGTCTGCCAGACCGAATTCGGCCACATCGGGCCGTAACCACACTGCGTTGCGCGGAGATACGCTCCCGACGATGGGTATGCGCTCCCCGCACGACGGGCACGTCGCGTCGGTGAGGCGGACCGCGGTGATCGCATATCCGAACCGCTCGATGAGGACCGTTCTGCAGGATGGGCAGTGCGTGTTTTCGTACGCGTGGCCCGGCACGTTTCCGAGGTAGGGGAACAGAAGCCCTTCGCGCTTCGCGAGGTCGTGCGCCCTCTCCAGCGTCCCGATATCTGTTGCGGACGCTGAAAATCGATACGCAGGGCGGTACCTGGTGAAGTGGAGCGGCATGGCAGGATCGATCGCTCCGCACTGCCGATGATCTCGGGGAGAGAGTCCCCGTCGTCGTTGACACCGGGGATGATGAAGTTCACCACCTCGACGTGCAGTCCCAAGCGCTTTGCCTCCCCGATATTATTCCTCCACACGACCTCACTGTCAGCGGCGCAGTATCGCTGATATGCAGCCGCAGAACCCTTCATGTCGATGTTGATGGCATCCATCCCGGCATCAGCGAGCATCTGGAGCGCTTCGCGCGTCATGTAACTGTTTGAGACAGAGTAGGTATAGAGTCCCAGCTCCCCGGCGCGGGGGAAGAGATCGAGGCAGTACTCGAAGAGCATGGTAGGCTCGGTGAAGCTCGCGCACACCCCGTCATCGCCGCCGGAACCAGGCGTGCCTTCCCGGGGTCCGGGCGCCCCCGGGAGAGGCGGTAGTTCTGGCACCGGGGCAGGCGAAGTTGCACCCCCATGTGGAGAACGTGAGGGCGCGGGAGCCGGCGTGAAAGTGGAAGAAGGGTTTTATCTCGATAGGCCGGCTTTCGAGGGCGTTGATGTCGCCGTATATCAGGGTGTACAGCGTGCCGCCGACATTCATCCGTGTCCCGCAGAACCCCGCCTTCCCGTCGCGAATACGGCAGTGGCGCGTGTAGAGGGCTGTACGTCGTCCCGGCCGCATCCGTTTCATAGAGGCGCGCTTCACGAACGGTGGGATCCCCGTTCTGTGGCCGAACGATTCATGCACGGTCATGGAGCCGGTATACCCTGTCAGTATGACGGCGGCGGGAAAAAAGGTTTCGTGGGGGGACGGATCGCCGCATCTATCGCGACCGGTACCACAGTCCGGTTTTGCGAAGCGACGATCCGGCAGCGGCCAGCCGTGCATTCGCCCGACGCTCACGGCGATGAGAAGATGTCCCGGGACTGCGCAATGCCCTTGAATGCGTCCGGATCGCAGGCTCCGTAGAGATCCCCCCTGTCGTGTGCGTATACCTCCCGTACAGTGAACCGGGATGGGAATCGTCATGGAGGGTGAGTGCGAGCATCGGCGAGGTTAAGCAACCGTAAGGTGCGAGCTGCGATGAGCGACGGGTGTCCCTCCTCGCCTCGGAGGGGTTCAAACAATCCCCGAACCTTGCTCCGACAGTGCTCCTGTCCGCGCAGGTCCTAGAACCCGACGAACCGGCACCGGCCGTTCGCGTGCGTGGCGGATCGGTTCGGCATGCGCCCCTCGTCGGTGAAGAGATCGTCCATGAACGAGATGCAGGGCATCAGTCTGATCGCCGCAGCGCGATCCAGCAGAGCGTCGACGATGTTCAGATAGCCCCCTTCGGACAGCATGCGCTCTCCTGCGGCCACGATCCGGAACACCGCCAGTTCAAGAGATTTTTCGCTCTGTTCAACCTCGGTCTGGAGATCCTGCAGCAGTCCGACATCGCGTTCGACATCGTTCGCCGCAGCCTCAGCCTGCGCTGCGAACCGATCGATCTGCAGGGCTTCGGCGATCCCGTCAACCCCGATCGTTCCGGCACAGCAGAGGGCGAATAACGCTGCGGTTGCTGTGAAAACGGCAAATATCAAAAACGCCCACGGTGCACTGTTTTTCATATATGAAAAATGTATTCTTCTACAAATATATTTTTCCTGTTTGCCCAGCGGGCAGCGGCACATGCCAGCGATTGCAAAAAAAAAAAAGAATTTAGCGGCCGTCTTCCACCCGGATCGTCAGCCCGTCGTTGTCCACCCGGGTGGCGATCGCGATCTTCAGACCCATGCCCGCGAGCAGCGACTCGACGTCGTCCCGGCTCCGGTCGGTGACGATCGCGATCGAGGGTCCGACCGAGCTCATGCCGACGAACTCGAACCCGGCGTCCCGCAGCGCCGCCATGTAGCGGTAGATCTCGAACCCGTGGTGCTCCACCTCCGCGCGCTTCGAGCCGCGGAACTCCATCTCCCAGATCACGTCGCCGATCCTCCTCAGGTCGCCCCGCTCGAGCGCAGGGACGAGATCCATCAGGATGAGGTACGACTTCAGCTCGCGATCCCGGTAGTCGAGGTTCCGCGCCTTGTTCATCAGGAGGTCGAACTCCTTCTCACCGGCGGATGAGACGTCCGAGGGAGGGATGGTAATATAGACGCTCCTTCCTTCGGCGAAGGGGCGCCGGTACACGAGAGTCAGTTCATCACCCATCACTGCCATGCCGCCGTAGGTGCTGACGGCGGGGCCGACGCCGGTCTCGAATCCGAACGCGACATTCCCCTCCTCCGTCTCCTCGACGAAGTTGCTCCCGAGCAGCAGACGGAGCTGATCCTGCGTCAGCGGAGATCCCACCGCAGCATTGAGCGCATTGGCAACGGCGATGAGGATGGTGCTGGTGGATCCGAGTCCGACATGCGCATGCGCGTGATCCCTCGCCCGAATCCGAAATCCCCCGGTATACCCCACAACGTCTCTGAATACCTCGGCGAAGTGGCGCAGGATCGGTCCGCGGGTGTAATCGATCTCGATCCCGGAGTCGGTGCACGCCACCTCCGCCGTGCAGTAGGTCTGGATGGCAAACCCGATGCCGCCCCCGCCGGGGCGATCTGGTGCAAACCGGTTCATATCGAGGACACTGAGATGAATGCGGGCGGGAGCCCTCACCATCACTGTGCCGCTCACCGGTTCCAGCCGGTACTCCTTCTTCAGGTCCAGGGTCCGGAGGTTCTCGCCCGGAGAGAACGAGACGAACTCGTACTCGACGAGGTCGAGATCCCCTCCCCTGATCTTCATGACTGGCATATCTCTCGTTATCAAGGTGTGCGGTCAAAGAAGATATTTTTGCCAGATGCGCGGAGCGGAATGCCGTATGCGACGCCGCAGTCCTCCATCCATCCCAGCATGAGCGCACCGACGCCCACCGAGTACATGACCCGGTTGTCGATATTGTGGATGGCGGCGGTTTTCACGGCAGAGCCGACCGCGATGCCGAGATCGGCCATTCTGACAGCACAGTTCGGGCCCGTAAAGGGCGTGTTCCGCTGCGGCGCCTCGCCCTGCGCCTTCAGCATCTCCGCGCAGGCGGTATAGCCGCAGCCCCCGCAGTCGATGCCCACGGCATCGCTCAGCCGCGACCCGATGAGCACGCAGGCATCGCTCTCCGCGACGTTCGACGCGTCTCTCAGGAAGAACCCGATGCCGTGCTCCTCCCCGAACGACCGCATCGCTTCGGCGAGAGCTGGCAGATCTGCGCCCGGGACGACCCGGATGACGAGGGAGTCCCTGCCCCGTGCCTTTGGGGCGGTCCGTGCGGAGAGCGCCATGAGGCGG
Organism: Methanomicrobiaceae archaeon UBA206; assembly: GCA_002503105.1. Lineage (GTDB taxonomy): Archaea > Halobacteriota > Methanomicrobia > Methanomicrobiales > Methanoculleaceae > UBA206. The sequence continues at coordinate 74,408 of DAQY01000028.1, read as the reverse complement.
GCGACCGTCATCACGGCCGCATCCGATTCGCTGTTCATGAGATCTACATGGTGTCTGCTCCATAATAATACGGCGGATCTTCTGCCCGGTCGGCGGGGCGGGGCCGGCAGCAGCGGCGGCGATACTTTTTTGTGCATACCGGCAGGTGTCCATGGCACAGGAGTGATATGATGGCGGAGACTGCAGAGCTGCAGAAAGCGACGTTCGGAGCGGGGTGCTTCTGGGGCGTCGAGGAGGCGTTCCGGCGGGTGCCGGGTGTGGTCTCGACGTCGGTCGGGTACATGGGGGGCACGATGGAGAACCCGACCTACCGCGACGTCTGCACCGACCGGACCGGACATGCGGAGGTGGTGGAGGTGGTCTACGACCCGGCGAGAGTGTCCTACGACGACCTGCTGAACGTCTTCTGGAACATCCACGACCCGACCTCGCTCGACCGGCAGGGGCCCGATACCGGGACGCAGTACCGGTCCGTGATCTTCTACCACACGCCGGAACAGGAGACCGCCGCCTGCACGTCGAAGGAAAGGCTCGAGCGCTCCGGCAGGTTCAGGCACAGGATCGTGACCGAGATCGTGCCCGCATCGACCTTCTGGAGGGCCGAGGAGTACCACCAGCGGTACCTGGAGAGGTGCGGCCGGGGCCACTGCAAGATCTGGTAACCCCTCTCTTCCCCTCACCACTCAGCCAGAGCCTGTAATTGGTCCTTTGAGTTAAAACCGAGCAGAATAATGATCCCGGCTAAAAGTACATTCATACCGCCGCAGATCGGAGATCCGGGGCGGCTGCAGTGCAACTGCAGCCAGACATATTTCTGGGCAGCCTGCCGGGAATACCGGTGCAATCTCTTAAGGGACAGAGCATTCTTGGCCAATTTGAATAATATCTTCGATGAGTGATCGAATATCCAGGTAATCAGTCCATCGTTCAAGTTCACGTTTCAGCCGGGAAACAAGGATCTCATACTCGCGTTTTGAGTCCCCTTTTCCGATGACCATTTCTGTAGGCTCCCCTCGAACTGGTTCTCTGATATCTCCCTGCTCCGGCCTGCTGGTTGGCCTCTTCCTGCATCACCTCGTTTAAGAACCAGGTGAGGAGCTGTTTCATACCCTCTTCATTAGCGGTAAGGTAATTAAGTACGACTTCCTTTAGATCCCCTGCTCTGTATTCTCCTTTATTCAATTCTATGTTGGATACAGGGCCGCCTTTTGCAATTTACATCAGAGGTCATCCCAAAACGCCTCTGCCGGGAGGGGGACACCTTCGAAGACCTTCGGTCTTCTCATGCTCCGGTCCTGCGGACCGTCGCACTTCGCACCC
>DAQY01000028.1:0-72785 GCA_002503105.1 Methanomicrobiaceae archaeon UBA206 | reverse complement strand
ACCCGGAGGGTGCTCATGCTCCCGCCCTCCTGGCAGGCGTTATGCCTTGTCGTGTCATGGCCTGGTTGACCTGACGTGTGGTGGTGATGTCAATTACCTGTTTCAGGAGTAACTATTTTGGGTCCTCGGGATCAACCATGATGGAAATGTTCGTGGTTTTCTAAATCTGAATACTCCCTCCAGTACGATCAATTTTGCGGTTTTATCCTGTTCCTTTCTGATTTTTGTTCGATTATCGGGTGTACTTTTAGCAGGGGGGATATATGCAACCGTAATTCTCTATTTGGGCCGTGATGCCACGCTAAATATTCTCGATGATCAAAAGAGGGTTACAGGGTCTGGTGATCGGTCAGACCTTGAACCCGACGCCTTCGAAGGATGCGATGAGCCGGCCGGCCGCGTAGACCAGAACCTCAAAGACCGACGTCCGTTCGGTCTCGGATACGCGCCGTGCGACCGCCTCCAGGGGGCCAGCGGCCGGGGCCAGGTACCTGATGTGAGCCGAGAGCGTGGTCTGCGGCACTCCGTCCATATTTGCCGCGATCCCGAAGGCATGGTCCGCAAGGGCAAAGACGGCACCGCCGTGCGCCGTACCGAAGGCATTCTCCCTCCCGGTCGCATCCATGGCCACCCGGACGCCGCTCTCGCACACCTCGACGACCTCCATGCCGAGCAGGCGGGCGAATGCGCAGGCATCGAACCGCTGGATGACGGCTTCACGCTCATCCGGGAGAAGACGGGTGCGGCGCATTGGAAATCCATCACTTATAATCGCGCTTCGAATAGGTGACCTCCGGGGAGTCCCCGCCTCTCGAGACGATGTACAGCCACTCGTAGATCGATCTGATCGTGCCGAACTGCTGGTATCGCCGCATGGAAAATCCGACGCGGAGGTTCGGATCCAGGTGGACCCGACCGAGTTTCCGCATCCGCCGGGCGATCTCGAGGTCGTCGCCAGCGTCGATGCAGCGGTACATCCCTGCCTGGATGAACGCTTCCCGATCGAACGCCGTGTTGCAGCCCAGCGTGAAGTAGACGATCCCGGTGCAGTAGCCGAGCAGGGAGAATGCGTTTGCGCTGGCCAGTGATATCCGGTGTTTGAGCCCGTCCTCGATCGGGTACACCGTCCCGTACAGCTGCACGATCGGCCGGCGTTCGAAATTTCTGGCGATCGTCTCCACCCAGTTCTTCGGCACCACACAGTCGGCGTCCGTGGTGGCGACGATCGCGCCTCCGGCTTCCATCGCTCCGTCGTTGCGTGCCCCCCCCACCTTCCTGCTCCGCTGGATGAGGACCATATCAGCCAGAGGCTCGGCACGTTCCCTGGTTTCGTCCGTCGAGTTTCCGTCCACAACGATGATCTCGTACGAACTGCGCGGCACCGTCTGGTCGGCGAGCGACCGGAGGCACCTGACGATATTCTCCTCTTCGTTGTAGGTCGGAATGACGATGGAGATCATCTTTCCGTCAACTCTTCGTATAGCCGTTGATGCTGTCTGGCTATATGCCCGATGTCGTATTTCGCCGTGGACTCCCGCGCCCGTGTGGCTCGATCCTTCAGCTGATCATCGTCGGTGAGGAGCTTTCCCGCCTCCGAACAGTCCGAGAAGAAAAGGATCGAATCGCCGAAGATCTCCCTGAACTCTGAGATGTCGCGTGCGACGACCGGCAGCCCCGACGAGAGGGCCTCCACGATGACCAGCCCGAACGTCTCCGCATACGACGGCATAAAGAAGACGTCCGAACCGCTGTACGGTTCGGAGATATCGTCCACGACCCCTGTGAAGATGACGTTGTCGTGGCATCTGCTCTTGATCATCTGGATTCTGGTGTAGTCCTTGGAAAGCGTCCCGTACGGGAACCCCCCCACCCATACCCACGTCATCTCCGGGTGCTGGTTGGCGAGTTTGAGGAAGTCGTAGATCCCTTTCCGCGGCGTCTGCTGCCCGACCGAGAGCACCACCTTCTGGTCCGCATCGATGCCGTACGCATCCCGGAACGCCCTCCGCTTCGTTTCGGTCCGTTTGAAGTACTCCCGGTCGATGCCGTTTGGAATCAGCGTCTTCGATACCTCCGGCACCAGCTGCTCGATCTCGCGGTGGCAGGGCTCCGATATCGTGATGATGTGGTCGAACTTCCGGTAAATCTTCGGGTAGATCTGGTTGATCCTGTAGGAAAAGGCGACGTTGCCATCGTTGAGGCGGGGGGTCGAGTGGGCGGTCAGCACCTTCACGCCGTTGGTGAACTTCATGTGGTACATCGCCCAGGGACCGAAGGTATGGTAGTGCGTCAGGTCGAAACTGCCGCGATACGAGTTTCTGGCAACCTCCATGCCCGGCAGCTTCGCGAGATGCGCGAACAGCGTCCGTGCCGCCGTCGAACATCCGATGTACTTGAGGTACCGGAAATCTTCGACAAAGATGTTCACCTTCATCAGATCATCCCCGCGAAGTCCATGGCGCTGCGGATGCAGCCGTCCATGTTGAGGTACTCAAACTGGGCGAAACGGCCGACGAGAGCGATGCGCCGTTCCCTGCAGAAGTCCCGGACGATCTCGATATTCTTCAGGTAGTCCAGGTCGTAGACGACGTATGCGAACCGCTGACGCTCGACTCCCGTATGGACGACGTCAGCGGCGCTGCGTAGAATCCCCGCCACCTCGAGCGATCGGACTGTGTGTCCGACGATATCGGTGTCCGACATCCGGGAGACGTCGTCCCCCTCATTGTAGGTGATCTCAACGAGGATCGACGCATGATCCGGGGGTGCAACCTCTGCGCTGTAGTTGGATGGGAACGATATCCGGTTGAAGATTCCGATCTCCGTCTCGGGGATGTACACCCAGGAGAAGTCCGGCACCTCCCCCCGGATGCCGATGAACACCGAACAGAGCGAGTTGTACCGGAGCGCAGCACAGGCCGCCTCGACTTCGGGGGGGACGTCTTCAAGGCACGGGAGGAGATTCTGGAGCGGAATGGTGGATATGAGACGGTCTGCGGCAACCTCGGCGGTGCCGTCGCTGATGACGAATCCACTCCCCTCCTCCCGCACGGAGGAGACGGCAAACCCTGTCCGGATGAACGGCATGACGGGTTCGGCGATCGCCCTGACCATCGCTTCGATCCCCCCCCGCACCGGATAGGTGAACACCGCCTGATGTACGTACCCCTCCGTCTCGATCCCGACGGCCGACCGGATGATATCCTCCACCGGCGGACGGGGTATGCGCCCGTCCACCCAGTGGTGGGACATCAGCGCTGCAGGGTATTTCCAGACCTTCTCGTTGTACGGGATCAGGTAGCACTCGGCGATTCCTTTCCCGAAGGTGTAGGTGATCCACTCGGCGAAGTTCTCCGGCGGGGCGACCTCGCCTTTCTCGACCGCGATCAGATTTTTGATGAACTCGTTGATGCAGAAGAAGAGATCCTCTTTCGGGAGCTGGTAGAGGCCGTTTTCGAAGGGGTATTTGATGTATCGCCCTTTATAGAGTATTTTCGCATTCCGCTTGCGCTGTTCCCCGTTGTCGCCGAGCACGTCCTGTATGAAGGAGAGCACGTCGGCATCCCGGGAAAAGATGACATGAGAGCCCCCGATATCGAACGTGAAACCAGCGTCGGTTCTGGAACGGCACAGGCCCCCGATCGTCTCTTCCTGCTCCAGAACGGTTACATCCTCCCCTTTTCCGTGCAGCAGCCGCGCAAGGGTGACCCCCGTGAGGCCGCCGCCCAGAATTGCCGTTTTCACGTTTCTATAGTTTGACGCCACAGCCTTATATGATTGACCATCCGTCCCGCCACGCGCCAGAACCGGTAAGGTTTCGCCTGGACAGGGGAGGACCAGGTGCCGCGCTCCCTGGAGACCTGCCGTCTCCAAAACTGGATGGTATGAGCGGCTCGTTCCGGAGTTACCGCTTGCAGATGCCGTCCCAGTACTCCCTGTTGTTGATGCATCCCGGGTCAGGCGCATCCAGATCACGGAAGTACGACCAGGCTCGGGCCCGGCACCCGCCGCAGACGTACTTGTAGGCGCAGTCTCCGCACCCGCCCTTCAGCCGCCCCCTGTCCCTGAGCTGTTGCAGGATGGGTGATTCGTGCCATATCTCGAGGAACGGTCTCTCCCGGATATTTCCGACGGTGATGGGCATGAAGACGCAGGGCTGGATGTCGCCGGTCGGTTCGACGGAGCAGTAGAGCCTTCCCGCCCCGCACCCGCCGATGAATTCGGCGAGCATCTGCCCTTTGCCCGCGAGCTCGTCGCCCTGGTAGAAGTGCCCGACCGGCGTTCTGCCGTCCCGCTCCACCTGCATCGCAACCCGCGCGAACTGGGGTGCGGTGGAGAGCGCCTCCGTGCCGTTACCCGTGTTCTGCAGGTACAGTGCTCTCATCAGTTCCTCACGCTGTTCAGGTGTAAGGTCCTCCTTCCACATCTCTGTCCCCCGCCCCGTCGGGATGAAGTTGAACCACATGAACCTGCGCACCGCAAGATCGCGGGCGAGCCGGTAGATGTCGAGCGCCTGGGCGTAGTTGCTCCGCGTGACGGTGGTGGCGACGCAGGTGAAGATGCCCGCACCCACGCAGTTTCTGATCCCGCCGACCGTCCGGTCGAAGGCGCCGGAGATGCCCCGCATGGCGTCGTGGCTGGCGGCGTCCTTTCCGTCGAGGGAGATCTCCACGTAATCGACGCAGGCCTCATCCCGCAGGCGGTCAGCCACCTCGGGCGAGATCAGGGTGCCGTTGCTCGCCAGCGCCACGAACATCTCGTGGTCGTGGGCGTGCCGGGCCACCTCGAAGAAATCCTTCCGCATCAGAGGCTCTCCACCGGAGAAGGCGATCGCCACCACACCGGCATCGGAGAGATCCTCGATCAGGCTCTTCGCCTCGTCCGTCGTCAGCTCGCCCGGCAGCGCCGTCTGGGCATTCTGGTAGCAGTGCCTGCACCTCAGGTTGCAGCGGTGCGTGAAGTCCCAGACCACCAGGAACGGCGCGTTGATGATCTGGGGCATGGTGACACCGTAGCGTGCGATCCCATCGAGGACGCTGATCAGCCCTCTGCGGAAGACGGTCACTCCAAGCCCCTCCCGGATCGCCTCTTCGGAGACGCCGAAGAGCTTCCCGCCCCGTGTGACTGTATGGCGCAGGATCTTGCCTGCCAGCCGGCACCTCCAGCAGACGTCCGTCTTCTGATCGAGGTAGTAGTCGATGGCGTTTGACAGCCGGTTCCCGCAGGCGTCTTCAGCTGCAACGAAGCGCAGCAACCGCAGCGAAAGAGGGTTCCCGAGCCACATTCTGACCATCGCGGTGGCAAGCGTGAACTCATCAGTCACGAAAAAGCTATCACTGTTGATGGTGCTATAAACCTTTCGGTATACGGGGGTGAAGCGGGGCGAGCAGAAACGGAGCAGCGCGCCGCAGGAGAACCGCCGGTAATGTATGGTACGTTTTGAAGGCAGGCGCCGTAAAAAAAAGCATTCCTGCAGCCGCAGGGGCTGACAGCAGGTTTTTGGGTTGCGTGTGCGGTGCGGGCGGGTGCAGAGGAATCGGCGGCGCACCGTGCCGGGTGACCGCACTGCCGGTCGATGGTGGCGAATGGTTATGAAGGAGGGCGGGTATCATCATCCATGCCTGGAAGGATAGGTGCCGCTGTCTCCGCCGCTGTGGGGATCGGCGGCGTGGTGCTGCTCCTGCTGGGGCTCCTGCTGTTCTTCACTCCCGGATCGCTGGTGAACGCGATCGTGGTCATCCTTGCTGGACTGGCGCTGATGGGGATCGCCTATTATCTCTGGCGATGAGGGATGCGGGACAATCACGGGGTCTGAAGGACGGCGAGAACCCGGAAGTCTGCTGAAGTCGTACAGGGGATGCCGGAAGGGCGGGGATGCGTTGCGGGCGATCCCTCCCCGGATCAGGGGTGGGATCGGCTGTTCCGGAACCGACAGCCGCAGAGAAAAGTCACCGCGGCTGGATGAACCAGCCGGTCAGGGTCTCATCGAGGACCGCATCATCGTTCCGATGGGTGAGCAGGCTGACGACGACCATGGCGACCGCCGAGAGGATCAGGGCGTAGAGGCTGAAATGAACGGGAAGTTTCGCCACGAACTGGTGCCAGTACCCGAAGGCGCCCGCCGAGACGAGCCCCACAGACATGCTGGCGATCGCCCCTTCCCTGGTCGCCCCTCTCCAGTAGAGCCCGGCGAGCAGCGGGACGGCGAAGGTGGCGAGCATGACGCCGATGCCCATCCAGATCAGCCATGCCAGCATGGGTGGCGGACTGATCGCGAGCCAGAGCGTGCCGCCGGCCGCCGCAACGACAGCCACCTTTGAGACGACGAGCACCTCGCGGTCGGCCGCCGACGGCCGCAGGATGTTCTTGTAGATGTCCCAGGCGAACATGGTGCCGACGGTCAGCATGAGCCGATCAGTAGTGGACATGACCGCAGCGAGCACGACCACCGCAAAGAGCGCCCACATCATCACGTTCGGTATCGCGTACTCGACGCCGGCGATGAAGGCGAAGTCCTGGGCGTTCACCGTTTCGGGGAGGACGATCGCCCCCTCCTCAACGAGCGCACGCACGGCAAAGCCGGTGAACTTCACCAGGAGCATCACTGCCGCATACAGGACGAAGGCGACGAGCGGCGCCCACTGGAAGTATCGGTCCTCCTTTGCGGCGAGGACGTTGTTGATGACGTGCGGCGCACAGGCGAGACCCACCGTCAGGAGGAGGCCGAACGACAGCAGGAACTCCGGCGTGGCGAACGCGTACGGGGCGTAGGCGGGCGAGGGGAACCAGGGCTGCACGAAGTTCTGGTCGACACCGCTGAGCACCTCGTTGATATGGGTGAGACCCCCCGCACTGGCGATAACCAGCGGCGCCATCAGGAGGACGCCGGCGATGAGTATCCCTCCCTGCACGAGCGTCGTCCACGAAACAGCGTAGAGGCCGCCCACGACGGTGTACGCCGTGATGATGACGCCCGCAATCAGCAGCGCCTCCCAGTGCTGTATCTCAAAGAGCCAGACGAGCACGATGCTGATGGCGGTGTACTGGCCGATCAGATAGATCAGCGAGACGATAATGCCGGCAACGGCGGAGAGGGCCCTGAGCGCGCCCTGGCTCTCGAACCGATGGGCGAGGTAATCCTGCACCGTCAGGTATCCCTTCAGCGTGCCGACGGCGTGCAGCTTCACGCCGAAAACGATGATGCAGAAGGCTGCTGCGAGCGGCACGAAGATCTGCTCCCAGATTCCCGGCCAGCCCGATGCGAACCCGAAACCGCTGACGCCGAGCAGGGTCATGCCGCTGCAGATGGAGCAGACGATCAGGATGGTGAAGACCCAGAACCCGAGCGATCTGCCTGCCAGGATGTAGTCCTCCGCGTTGCGGATCTTCCCTGATGCCCAGCTGCCGATGCCGATGAGCACCACGAAGTACAGCTCGATCAGGACGAGCGTGACGAGATCCGCCATCAGGCGACCACCCGAAACCGCAGTCCCCAGAGTACAAGCACGAATACGGTCAGGGCGAATGCGCCTCCAACGATGAGCTCCGTATGTACAGGTAATCCGATCAACATGCTGCGTTAATGTGTGGCACGGAAACAGTTAACGCAATCGATCGGGGCTGGGAAAAAAAGAGTGTCCGTCGAATCGGTACGGGTCGGGCGTATACCCCGGAGAGCAGCAGGCAGCCGCCGGCGGTATAAACGGTCCCAACAGATCCAGAAAAAAGGAGGCCCCGGTTCTTCCCGAGCTCGCTGTCACCTGCGCCCAGGAGCGGATCGGCTGGAACCGGTCAGAAGAGGGGACTTCTGCGGAGCCGTGATACGCTGCGGAAGGGGGGCCGGGCCGACGGGTGCGATCCTCCCGCTGCTGCATCGATGCACGCCTCTGCCGGACGTTTCGCGTGGCGACTGCTGCAGCAGACGCACCCATACAGGAGGGGAATTGTTAATACGCTGCCCGGACAGGGGTGCCACAGACCGTACCGGGGGGATACTGGTGGGTGAAGGTCAAATGGAAGCAGAAGGTCGGAAAGTCCGTATCTACAACGCCGCCAGGACCGGCACAGTGGAGGAGGTCGACAAGGTTCGCAGCAGACCGGACGACGGGTGGCGGCGCCTGCTGAACGCCTGAGCAGTTTTGCCGTCGTGCGGAAGAAAGGTACGGAGCGGGCGTTCACCGGGAAGTACTGGGACTGCAAGGAGAACGGGATCTATGAGGGCGTCTGCTGCGGCACCGATCTCTTCAGCTCGGCTGCGAAGTTCGAATCAGGCACGGGGTGGCCGAGCTTCTCAGAGTTGATCTCTGAACTGAATATCCGGACCGCGATCGACAGGAGCTTGTTCATGACCAGAACCGAGGTGCTGCGCGCCCGGTGTGACGCTCACCTGGGGCACCTCTTCGATGACGGACCGCCTCCCACCCACAAGCGCTACTGCATAAACTCGGCCGCACTGCACTTTGTCTGTCAGGGAACCGTGACGGTGCGGTACTCCGCCGCCATGGCCCTCACCCCCTGTGCTCACCGTCGATGAACGGACGTTCGAGTGCCTCCGCCAGCTCGATCCGCGCCGCTTCGCTGGGCCTCACCGTGCACTCGACACCGTGCTGGCAGAGGGGGGGAGGGGCCGCCGCGGTAATGCTCATGGAATGCGCCCTTGACGGAATCGCGTTTGTCTCCACGCTCTTCCACCTGATCCGCCAACCGGAGTACCCGGATGGCGCAATCCGGCGCACGCCCGGGTGATCGGGACGGCTCTCCCTGAAGACTGGGGGGGCGGCGGATCTGAGGAGGAGATCGAGAACTGCAATAACGGCTGCCGGGCCCTTCCGGATATCGGAGTTCCCGGTCGCATCCCTCCTCATCCCCGTGGGACTCGGACAGCCGCCTCGCCCTATGCGCTGATCAGCCCTCCGTCCCTCGTCGTGTTCTGGCGGCTGCTTCTCCACCGCCCGCAGATCGGAATCGGTCTCCCCGACGGTGCGGCGTCAGGGGGATGAGCAGACTGTTCGGACGATCACCGCCGGATGCCGGCGCGCTCGAACAGCGGGTAGGCGCGCACCTTGATGAAGTCCGTGATCAGGAAGAGAGCCACCCCGTAGACCCAGACGAACAGCGCCAGGCTCCACCCGATGGGGGGCAGCAGGAACCCGTAGACCACAATCAGGGTGGCGATCAGCTGCGTCCCGAAGACCGCCAGCAGCAGGGGCGTCGCCGGTCTGATCGACCAGAAAGGGCCCGTCGTCCGTGCGGCGAACAGGACCAGGTGCCCTGATACAGAGAGTTTCAGGTAGATTAACGACTGAAGAGCGGCGGTGCTCAGCTGCAGAATCACGACTCCGATATAGAGAAGTCCGAATGACGATACGACACCGATGAGACCCAAAAGCGTGGAGATGCCCAGCAGCGTCATGAAATTCCACCGTTCGGGCGTCTTTGAGTACCTGACGTTGTCATACGCGATCGTCATGATGGGAAAGTCGTTCAGCAGCGCCAGCAGGACGATCATCAGGGCGGTGACGGGGTAGAACCCGAAGACGACGATGGAGAGGGCGATGAAAAACAGCACCCGGATCGTTTCGGTTATGCGGTAAATTGCGTAGTTGTTCATGCGCCGGAAGATCTCCCGGCTCTTTTTGATGGCGTCGATGATAACGGACAGTCCTGCCTCCGTGAGGATGATCGCAGCGGAGGACCTCGCTGCATCGGTGGCCCCTGCGACGGCAATGCCCACATTGGCCTTCTTGAGCGCAGGAGCATCGTTGACCCCGTCTCCGGTCATCCCGACGACGTGCCCCCTGGCCTGGAGGAGCTCCACGATCCGGTACTTGTGCTCGGGGAAGACCTCTGCGAACCCATCAGCCTCCTCGACTATCTGCTCCGCCTCGTGTTCGGGCCTTCCCAGGAAGCAGGATGCGGTGGTCACCGCCGTGGGCATGTTCACCGCGGCTGCGATCTCGCGGGCGATCGCGGTGTGGTCGCCGGTGACCATCTTGACGTCGACCCCCATAGAGCGTGCGGTTGCGATCGTCTCTGCAGAGTCCTTCCGCGGGGGATCATAGAGGGCGAGCAGCCCGACGAATCTCCAGCGCCCCAGTTCGTCCGTCATCGCCACTCCGAGGGCACGGTACCCCCGGGTGGCGAAGGCGTCGATCAGCTCCAGCACACCCGCGCTGAGCGCCTGCCGGTCTCTTGTCAGGCCGAGGATGACCTGCGGGGCACCCTTCGCCGCGGAAAACCGCTTTCCCTCGGAGTCCTCCACGACGGCGATCGTACGCTTGGATACGGGGTCGAAGGGCGAGAAGCTGACCGGGCGATACATATCGACGCGCGCCGCCACGTTCCCCGTCTCCTCGACCCGCTCGATGATCACCATGCCGATGGGATCACGGTCCTCCTCCCGGGATGCCAGCCTGGCAGCGAGCAGCACGTCCTCCTTGGTGAACCCCGCATAGCTCTCGATGCCGGCGATGGCCAGCCGGTTCTCGGTGATCGTCCCCGTCTTGTCCGAGCAGAGGACATCCATGCTGGCGAGCTCCTCGATGGCGATCAGGCGGCTCACAATGGCCTGCCGTTTTGCGAGGTCCATGGCGCCCACGGCCATGGTCGTCGTGAGCACCGCAGGAAGCGCCGCAGGGATCGCGGCTACCGTCAGGATCAGGGCGAACTGCAGGGTCTCAAGCACGCCCTGCTGGCGGATGAAGCCCACAATGAAGACGACCACTGCCAGAACGAGCGCGAGACTGATCAGATAGTTCCCGATGTTGAGGAGCGCCTGCTGAAAGTGGCTGACGGTCTTCGTCTCGGCGACGAGCCGGGCGGTCCTGCCGAAGTAGCTGGCCGTGCCGGTGGCAAAGACCAGCCCGTTCATCTCCCCGCGCCGGACGACCGTCCCGCTGTAGGCGATATCCGACATGTGCTTATCAACGGGAAGCGACTCGCCGGTCAGCGCCGATTCGTCCACCAGCAGGTACTCGCCGTCGACGAGCTTCACATCCGCAGGGACGATGTCGCCCAGCCGGATCCGGACGACGTCCCCGGGCACCAGTTCGCGGGCGGGAACGCCGACCCTCCGGCCGTCCCGGAACACGATCGAACGCACCGCCAGGTTCTTTTTCAGCATGCCGACGGCGGTATCCGCCTTGCTCTCCTGCCACGACCCGACGAAGGCGTTGAACAGCAACAGGCTGAAGATGATGGCGAAATCCTCCCAGCGGCCGAGGACGATCGATATCAGCACCGCAGATTCTATCATCCACGGAATCGGTCCCCAGAAGTACGAGAGAAACCGAACGATCGGGTTGACCCTGCGTTCAGGTATCTCGTTGTAGCCGTACCGCTTCAGCCGGTCCGCGGCTTCAGCGGCGGAGAGACCCCCGGGGCGGGAGGCCAGTCTCCGGAAGAGCTCCTCTCTGGACGCTGCCCGCGCTTCCTCGGCGGTGAGGGCGATCTGGCTCATGGGGCCTCCGATCCCCTGTCGCCTCCACACTCTTAAACCTGATTCAACCCGCACGTCCCCTTCCGGACGAGACCCGACGCCAGACCCTGCGTGAATCATCGGTACGCATGCCGCCCTGGCGGTCCGATAGGCGGCCGAAGCGTCGCGCATGGGCGAGAGGAGACGTGGGCACCCGGCACGCGGACGCCCTCGCCGCGATGGTCGCGTTCCCGTGGCGTCGCTCGGGTCACCCGCCCGTACCGTTCGACGTACCGGCTGACTTTCCTGGATTCGACCTGGCCCTGATCGAACCGCCCGACGGTGTCGCCGATGCCGGGGATCACCCGGAGCGGCTGGCGGATCTGGTCACCGAGGATGGCGAAGTACTCGGTGTTGCGGCCGATCTGGGCGTGGGCATGCTGCCGCAGCGCTCCTACCCGCCCGGTGTCTTCTCAGGCTCTCAAGCTCCGGTCCTCCGGACCGTCACAGCTCGAAGGCCTTCGGACACCCGTCGCTCGTCGCACTACCCTGCAAGAAGATCGCCTGACACAGACCGTGCTCGCGATCTGACGCCCATTGCGCCCCATTTCTGTTGATTCCCTTGATCGGGAATGCTCTGATCCGAATCGATCCGGCATCCCCGGATACTTCCGGGACGACCTCTGACAGGGGGAGACGTCGGTTGATGATCGCCCGGGAGTTCGTCATCGATCTCCAGGAACGCCATACGGCGCGGATCTCATTCAAGGGCCAGTATGATTATGGGACGATCCGGTCCGGGGTGTGTCCCGAACGACATGGAGATACCCGAGATCTTTTTACGTGAAGAGTCCAGAACATTAAAAAGACACCTGTGCCGGAGACGGGCATACCGGGGGCATCCGGCGTTGATGCTGACCGGCCGAACGGGATACCGCCGCGCAGTGCCGCCGGCATAACGCGGCCCTGAATCGTCGGAGCGGTGTGGAGACGGCGGCGGGTCACAGGTATCTGACCCGTCCGTATGGTGGTTTCATCGGCTGCTGGGGGTTTGTGGTATGATAACAGATTCCATGGTCAAGGTAAACGATTATAAGCGGTACGTCGGATCGGAGACCGTTCGGCGCATTGAAACAAAGGCGAGAACGCTCAGGGACCTCCATGTACTCCATTTCAATTCGACCTACTACGGCGGCGGCGTATCACAGTTCCTGTCATCGCTCACGCTCCTGATGAACAGTCTGGGTATTAAGACGGGGTGGAGGGTGGTTCACGGATCCCCCGACTTCTTCAGCGTGACCAAGAAGTTCCACAACGCCCTGCAGGGGGACGACATAAACCTGACCGGGCGAAAGAAAAAGATCTACGAACAGGTCATCCATGAAAACGCCGTCAGAAACCACCTGGACCACGACGTGATCTTCATTCACGACCCGCAGCCCCTCCCCCTGATCACCCACTACCGGAAAAAATGTCCCTGGGTGTGGCGCTGCCACCTCGATCTCACCTCGCCGAACCCGGAACTCTGGAACTATATAGTGCCATTCATCGAGCAGTATGATGCGGTCATCTTCAGCACCAGGGACTACCGACAGAGCCTGAACGTCCCCCAGCTCTTCTTCATGCCTGCCATCGATCCCTTCTCCATCACAAATCAGGAGATGAGCGAGAAGGAGATCGACGAGCGTCTGGAGCATTATGCCATCCCCACCGACCTTCCCCTGGTTGTGCAGATCTCCCGGTTCGACCACTGGAAAGACCCGAAAGGCGTGATTCAGGCATTCAAACTGGCGAGAAGGGAGGTGGACTGCACGCTGGTCCTGCTGGGAAACGTGGCGACGGACGATCCGGAAGGCGGGGAGGTGTATCAATCGCTGCTCTCCGAACAGGATGAGCGCACCATTATCCTCAGCCGCCAGGACGGTGCGCTGGTGAACGCACTGCAGAGGCGGGCTGCGGTCGTTCTGCAGAAATCGATCCGCGAGGGGTTCGGCCTGACGGTTGCGGAGGCGATGTGGAAGGGTACGCCGGTCATCGGGGGGAACACGGGCGGCATCAGGTACCAGATCAGGGATGGCGTCAACGGCTTTCTGGTCTCATCCGTCGAGGAGGCGGCGCAGCGGATTGTCCAGGTGATCAGAGACGAGGAGATGCGGGAACGGCTGGGGAAGGAGGCGAGGGAGACCGTCCGCCGGCACTTCCTCCTCACGCGAAGCCTTGAGCAGCACCTCGACCTGATGAACTCGTTCGAGGCGGAGTTCCGACTGGCCGATGCGATGGGGCTGGAGACCGGGTAGGGATCCGGCGGAATGCGTTACCCACATGCGGGGCAGGGTGTGGACCGAGAGGAGTATCTCGTGAGGCGGGGACGGGGCGGCGACTGCCGGAGGACGGAGCTTGAGCACGGATTGTCCCAAAACATTTTTGCCGGCAGGGGTGTCCCCCTCCTGGCCCCTCCCCCCCCCGCGTGGCGATACCAAGGTTAAAGCCGATCTCACATTCTGACATCTGCTACGGGCCAGATGACAGAAAACCTGCATGTATGTATTCCGATCGAGATGCACCAGGTCTGCAGACCATTTTGGGACGACATACACTTTTCGGTGCTATGTGTTCCATGAATATACCGACCGAAAACCTCGATCAGGGCATGCTGGGGCTATCTTCATGCGTGAGGGGGACCTCCTCCCGGCACAGGAGTTTTGAATGACCTCTCGGGAAACGTTCAGCAGGTCGTTGCCGGTCTGTCGATCATCGATCTTTCGTCGGTCGGGCCTGTGGCGACACGGCCTCACAGGCATTACGGGATAACCTCGAAAATACAAAGGGAACCAGCTGAACGTTCCGGTCGATCGGAATCGCATCCAGTTCGCGTGTACGGTTTCCCCGGCGAATATCCACGATTCCCGGCTGTACTGCCCGGCCGTGGAGGCATTCAGGAGTTCCGGGAGATCCGGCATTATAAACCGTAGACGAGGATAATATCCCATAAACACGGGGAATCGGAATCACCCGAAGCAAGGAAGACACAACCGGGTTCGATCCGGAACTCTTCAGGAAACGAAGAGCGGTGAAACGGTTCTTCAGCCGGATCGAAGTGTTCAAGAAGAGCATGCCCCGGTACGAACACTCATTCGGGGGCTGATCCACATCGCATGCGCGATCGTGTTCTGGAAAGTTACGGAACGACCTCCCCCCGGAGTGGACCCGCCGGGGAGATTCGTATCTGCGGACGGAGCAGGGTATTCCGATACATATCCGTCAAAATTTTTCCCGTTCTTTTTGATGAAAGAGACTGAAATGCAGTTTCCTGCCGGCCAGAGGGGATCCGGGGAGAATGCGTCAGGGAGGGGCCCGGGAGGTCACGGGTCTGGAGAGGATCATGATGGAAGGCGCCAGAAAGGTTCTTGCGCCGATCTCGGGAAAGGAGGATCTCTCTCCACGACGCAGTGCCATCGCCGGCCTGACACCCCCTCTCGCATCGCACTGGACGCGCGGACCGCAGCCGGCCGCGAAAAAGCATGTTACGGGACGTATGGTGAGCGGGACAATAGCATTATATGGCATCGCGTACGCATGCACATAAACGGTGGAGAAGAGCGTGCGAGGGGGGCGTCGGTACGGGGCACCACTCCTGGGCCTGGTGCGGCAGCGGAGAACCCGACGGATGCTGGGGACGAGCGTCGGGGTTTTCTCCGGCGGGTGAACCGTCTCCCGTGCTGGTCCCCGATCGTGAGGGTGGGTGGATATGCGCAAGAGATCGATCCTGGACGTTGACGTGCAGGGAAGAAGGGTGCTGGTCCGCGCCGATTTTAACGTTCCGCTGAATGAAGCTGGCGAAATAACTGATGATACTCGTGTTCGGGCTGTTCTGCCGACAATCCGTTTCCTGCTGGAGCACCATGCACGGGTCATCCTCTGTTCGCATCTGGATCGCCCGGGAGGACGGGTGGTGGAGCGCCTGCGGCTGCTTCCGGTGGCCGAACAGCTGTCAGCATTGATCGGGGGGAGGCCGGTCACCGCTCTCTTCGACTGCATCGGTCCCGGGGTGGAGGCGGCGGTGGCGCACATGGCGGAAGGCGACATCGTCCTGCTGGAGAACCTCCGTTTTCATCCCGAGGAGAAGGCAAATGACCCTGCATTCGCAAAAACACTCGCCGATCTCGCAGATATCTATGTCAACGACGCATTTGCGGTATGCCACCGTGCGCACGCATCGGTGGTCGGGATTCCGAACTATCTGCCGGCGGTGGCCGGGTTGTTGCTGGAGAACGAGCTTGAAACCTTCAGAAACATACTGGAACGCCCGCAGAGACCTTTTGCTGCCGTCATAGGTGGCGCCAAGGTGAGCGACAAACTGAGCGTTCTGGACAATGTCATCACGAGAGTGGACCTGCTCCTCGTCGGCGGCGGCATGGCGTCGACATTCATCAGGAGCAGAGGGTACGACGTCGGGGCTTCGCGTGTCGAGACCGATCGGCTGGATGCCGTCAGGCGTATTGCGGACAGGGCAGAAACCCTGCAGGTGCGCCTTCTCCTGCCGCAGGACGTCGTTGTGGCAGACCGGCTGGAGGCAGGCGCACGTACCCGGACAGTGCCCGTGACGGAGATTCCTGAAGGCTGGATCGTCGCCGATATCGGGTCGAAAACCATCGATGAGTTCTCCCGTGAGCTCTCCCGGTGTGCGACCGTCGTCTGGAACGGACCGATGGGCGTCTTCGAAGTTCCGGAATTTGCTGAAGGAACCCGGCGTATTGCGGCCGATCTGGCGGCCCTCCCGGGAACGACCGTGATCGGAGGGGGTTCAACGGCGGAGGCGGTTGCACAGATGGGGCTTGCGGATCGGATCACGCACGTCTCGACCGGGGGAGGGGCTGCGCTGAAGGTGCTGGGAGGCGAACCCTTGCCCGGGGTGGAGGCGCTGCAGGAGGCATAGCGCCGCAGGCCTCCGGGATGCCGACCCGGAGGCGGGGAGGCGGAGGTTTCCATGGAGAGAATCGGGATTTTAACCAGCGGCGGCGATGCGCCGGGCATGAACGCCATCATCCGCGCCGCAGTCCGTGCCGCCCTGGCCAGCAGACTGGAGATCTTCGGGATACGCCGGGGCTATACCGGCCTCATACGGGGCGACCTGATGCCGCTGGACAGGACGGCCATCCGCAATACCATTCACCTGGGCGGTACCATTCTGGAGACCTCCCGATGCCCGGAGTTCAGGATACGGGAGGGCAGGGTGAAGGCGGTGGAGGTACTGGAACGGGAGAACCTGGACGGGTTGATTCTCATCGGAGGGGAGGGGACGTTCCATGGCGCCACGCTGCTCGCCGAAGAATCCGGAATGCCGCTCGTCGGGGTGCCGGCGAGTATCGATAACGACGTGTACGGCACCGACGACTGCGTCGGTTTCGATACTGCGGCGAACTGTGCGCTGGAGGCGATCGACCGAATCCGCGACACGGCCCGCTCCCACGAACGTCTCTTCTTCGTGGAAGTCATGGGGCGCGATACCGGTTTCATCGCCCTTACAAGCGGGATCGCCGGCGGCGCAGAGGAGCTGATCATCCCCGGAGAGCCGATAGCCGTCGAACGCATCGCACAACGCCTCCAGACGGGTTTCGGGATCGGCAAGAAACATGCCATCGTCGTGGTGGCTGAAGGGAGGAATCCGGGCATCAGCTTCCAGATCGCCCGCGAGGTTCGGAAGTACCTGGATATCGAATCCCGGGTCTGCGTCCTGGGGCACATTCAGCGCGGCGGTCCGCCCACGGTGCGTGATCGGGTGCTCGGGAGCAGGCTGGGCGTCGCTGCGGTCACGGCGCTGCTGGACGGCAGAGAAGGGTGGATGGTCGGCGAAGTGCGGGGAGAGATCACATATACTCCGCTGAAGGACACCTGGATGAAGAAAAAACCGCTCCGAAAAGATCTCAAAGACCTGTTCTCTCTCCTATCCGAATGAGTAGTCGGCATCCCGAAGGTATGGAGCGCGTCAGAGGAGCCCTCATCTGCACCGTTGCCCGCGGCCGATGGGCGGCGAAGTATCCCCTCCATGCTCATTCATATCACTCAACGCGGTGATCAGGTCAGGGTCCCGTTCAGTACTCCGCGTGGTGAGCGGGAGGTGGCGACGCACCGACCCGCGGGCCTCCCGTATCGGCGACTGGAAGTCTTCTCATGCTCCTGTCCCCGTCCCCCGTGGCGATTCGCAACCCGGTCCATCGTCCGGGACGGACCTGTCCCGCAATCGGCCCCGTCGAAACCCACATACAGACAGCGACCTGCCGGACTTTGCCAGAATATCCCTGTCCGGAGTTCACTGCAACATCTCCGGGAAGTGGACCGTCGCATGAGCACCGCCAGGTGCGAGCTGCGAGCGAATGGTAGCTTGAGAAACTCGAAGGGTTTCGAGCTGCGACCGGAGGGAGAGCTCGAGAAGATGCTATTGGCACCTTCGATGTCTGGGAGGGGGTGTCCCCCTCCCGGCACAGGAGTTTTGGGATGACCTCTCGGAAAATTTCAGCATGTTACTGTCGGCAGGGAGGATTTCGGGCAGAGCGATTGTCATCGGTCGAGCCTCTGCTCTGCACGGCCTCATTGGGCGTTTTGGGACCGCTTCGGAGAGATTTTCTGTTTGGGGGAAGAGAGGGATTGTTGCCGGCCCCTGTCGGGCCGCCAATACCCTCGTCCTTCCGGTCGCGCCGCCGTCCGGGTGAACGACTGTGGAATAACCGGCGATGCGGCGAACGGCAAGTTTTTTTAACTCCGCACCCGCACATTGGCATGAATATGTATCTCGTGATACGCTGTCCGGGCTGCAGAACATTCACCTATGTGGACCGGTTTCAGCGCTGGAGACTCTGCCATATCTGCGGCGAGGCGATCGATGTCACCAGAGTACCGAAGTACCTGGATGTCAATGATTACCGGGATGCGGAGAATATCGTCCGCCAGCTCGAATCGTTCCTGCACAGGACGGGAAAGAAAGACCTCTCCGCACACGACCTCGAAAAACTGCGTGTAGAATACGCCCGGTGGGTGAAAAACCGCGTATAGTTGACATTCCAAAACTCCTGCGCCGGGAAGGGATGTCCTCCTCCCGGCAGAGTGAGCCGCACAGGCCAGCCCCGTCACCTCTTCGCGCACCCGGGATCACGGTTTGATTAATATGGCTCGTTCCTCAAGGTATCTCTCAAGCGCCCTGTATCCGTTCTCCCTGCCGATGCCGCTCTCCTTGACGCCGCCGAGCGGCACCTCCGGCGGGATCCGGAGGTGCTGGTTGACCCAGACGATGCCCGCCCGGATCTCGTCTGCGGCCCTCATAGCGGTCTCGATATTCTTCGTCCAGATGGAAGCACCGAGACCGTAGCGGGTGCTGTTCGCCTGCTCTATGGCGTCATCGAGATCCGATACGGTCGCGACGGGCAGCACCGGCCCGAAGACCTCCTCTGAAAAGAGCACCGAATCTGAAGGGAGATCGGTGACGAGGGTCGGCAGGTAGAAAGAGCCCCGTTCGTACCCTCCGCCACCGGGCACCCCTCCTCCGGTCACGATTCTCCCTTCGCCCCGCTTCCGCACCGCATCGACCAGGCGGATCAGCCTCTCCCGCGCCGCCCCGTTGATCAGCGGTCCCATATCCACGCCTTCTTCCATGCCGTTGCCGACTTGCAGCGACGCGATGCGTGCGGTCAGCCGCCGGATAAACTCTTCGGCGACCGATTCAAAGACGTACAGCCGTTTCACTGCGGTGCAGGTCTGCCCGCAGTTATAGAACCGCCCTCTGACAGCGCCCTCGACCGCGTCTGCTATATCGGCATCGTCGCAGACGATCATGGGATCGCTCCCTCCGAGTTCGAGCGTCACCCGCTTCATCGTGGGTGCGGCGTCCATTGCCACCTGCCGCCCCGTCTCGACCTCGCCGGTAAAGGAAACCTTCCTGATCGCCGGATGCCGTGTGATCGCACGCCCTACGGTCTCGCCGCTTCCGGTCACGACGTTCAGGACGCCTGCCGGGAGTCCCGAATCCTGGAGGATCCCGGCGAGCGCGAGGCAGGTCAGCGGCGCGGCGCATGCGGGTTTCAGCACCAGCGTATTGCCTGCCGCGAGCGCCGGACCGACCTTCCAGGCCATGAGGATCGCCGGCATGTTCCAGGGGATGATGGCGCCGCATACGCCAAGAGGCCTGTGCGCGACGAGCGCGTGGCCGTACGGGGGGAGCGTCAGGTAGCCGCCGTGGAGCGATGCCGGGAGGGCGTGGTAGTACTCGAGGACCTGTGCGAATCCACGGATCTCGTCCACCGCCTCCTGGAACGGTTTCCCCTGTTCGGCCGTCAGCAGCGCGGCGAGCTCGGCGCTCCGGTTGCGGACGGTCCGAGCGGCCAGAAACAGGATCCTCCCACGGTCCCGTGGCGGGAGCACAGACCAGCCGTTGAGCGCTTCGTCCGCCGCATCGACCGCATTCCCGACATCCTCCGCCGATCCGAGCGGTGCGCGATCGACCAGCGCCGCAGTTGCGGGATTTCGGACCTCAAACGTCTCTTCGTTGCACCCATCCGTCCATTCTCCGCGGATAAGCATCTTCATACCCTCAGCTTGGACGGAAGTACTATTTGCCCTGTACGATAGTGACGGAGGAGGAAAGAGCGGTTCAGCCGCAGTACCGGCACTGGCACCGCCCGATCGTGAGCGCGTTGACTGCGACGGCCACCGCGAGCAGGACGAACGCGGCGAGGAACCCTGTCGTCTCGGCGACGATCCCCGCGATGAACGGCAGAACGGTGAACCCCGCGTAGGTGGCGGTATTGAAGAGCCCGATCACCGTTCCCTGCATAATGTTCGTCTGCGCAAGAAAGGAGAGCTGGGCGACGATCACGAAACCGGCGATCCCCCCGATGACCGGGAACGCCAGCGGGGTGAAGTAGGTGCCGATGACGGCGGCCGCCATGATCAGCGCCGACACTCTGATGGTCGGCACGGGGGGGAAGCTCGCCTGCGATGCGACGAGTACGGTCACGATCGTGGCGATATTCATCGTGCCGATCTGGATGCCGAGGAGCGCGGGATCTCCGCCGGTGAACTCCGGATAGAGCGCAGCGACCGCCCCGGTGACGCCCACCAGCACCACCGCCGAGACGTACAGCCAGACGTAATGCCTGACGACATCGAGGAGATCCACCGCCAGCGACTCCTCGGGCGTGTGCTCCCGCACAAACGCGCTTAAAAGAATGGTCGGGCCGGCCATGGCGGTGAAGAGGACGACCCCCGCCAGGTCGTAATCGGTGAGCGCATCGAGCCAGCCGGTCCCGAGCAGCCCGACGACGAGGCCGAGGTTGAGTGACGCCATGAAATAGCCGCTCAGCCTCTCGTGATCCTTCTGGGAGTTCGTCCATGCCAGTGCCGACGCGACGAAGAGTCCGGCGCCGATCCCCTCGATGCCGCGGGCGGCGAGTATGGGGAGCCCTGGCGGCAGGAGCACGATGGCGATACCGCTCGCAAGCGTCAGAATCAGTCCCGTCCGGATGAGCGGCACCCGCCCGATCCGGTCGCTCGCGAGACCCGCGGGGAGAACGGTGACGGATGCGCCCAGAAAGTAGGTCGAAAAGATCGCTCCCTGGAGCGCCGGTCCTTCCGCAAGAACGGGGAGTATCGGGACGATAGCATTGGAGAGCGCCATCACCACGAAGACGCTGAGGAGGAGCGCCAGCCGCTGCAACATGTCAGATCATGCGGTACGTCTCGAGGTTCATGGGCGAGTGCGTTTCGATGTGGAACCGCTTGTAGATGGAGCTTGCCAGATCGATGGTCTTGTTCTCGTCTCCGTGGATGGTGAAGATCTTCTCCGGACGCGGCTGGAGGTGGGAGATGTAGTTCATCAGCTGCCGGCGGTCCGAGTGGCCGGAGAACCCGTCGATGGTGATGATCTCGAGGTTGATCACGATCGTCTCGCGCCACCCGAGCGGGATCTCGCGCCATCCTTTCTGTATACGCCGCCCGAGCGTGCCCTCCGCCTGGTATCCGACGAATACCAGGGAGTTGCGCTCGTCCTGGCCCAGCGCCTTGAGGTACTCCATCACCGGCCCGCCGTTGAGCATACCGCTGGTGGTGATGATCACGCAGGGGTCGCCGCCGATAACCTGCTCCCGGAGTTCGGCGGAGTCCACCTGGCTGAAACACTCGGCAAGGAACGGATTCAGCCCCTCCCGGAAGATCTGGTTCCGAAGATCGGCGTTCAGGTACTCCGGATAGGTGGTGTGGATCGCGGTCGCTTCCCGGATCATGCCGTCGAGGTAGATCTTGACCGATGGGATCCTCTGCCTGCGGATCCCCTCCTCAAGGGCGAGCATCACCTCCTGCGACCGCCCGACGGCGAACGCGGGGATGATCACCTTCCCGCCCCGCTTCACGGTGGCGTTCACCGTTTCATAGAGCCTCTCCTCCGCCTCCCTTCGCGCGGGCTGAATGTCGTTCGCACCGCCGTAGGTGCTCTCCATAAAGAGCGCCTCGAGGCGCGGGAAGTTCGATGCGGCCGGGGAAAAGAGGCGCGTCTTCTGGAAGTTGAAGTCGCCAGTGAACGCGATATTGTACAGCCCTTCACCGATGTGGAAGTGCGCGATGGCGGATCCGAGGATATGTCCGGCATTATGGAACGTGAGCTTGATATCCGGTGCGATATCGGTCACGCTGCCGTAGTTGAGGGTGATCGAGTGTTTGATGTAGGACTTTACCTCGTTTGAGGTGTAGGGTATCCTGTCGCTCTCCTTCCTCATCACATCGATGTAGTCGAGCTGGAGCATGGCAGAGAGATCCCGGGTGGGCGGCGTGGCGTAGACCGGACCCTCGTAGCCGTACTTGAAGAGGAGAGGGACGAGGGCGCAGTGGTCGAGGTGCGCGTGGGTGAGCACCACTGCATCGAGTCCGGTGAGCGGGTAGATCTCGGGGATGTAGAGGTAGGGCGTCCCGTTCGCGACGCTGCCCGGTTTATCGCCGCAGTCGACGAGGACCCTGCTCTCCGGCGTCGAGATGAGGAACGCCGCCCTGCCGACCTCGCGGCAGCAGCCGAGCATGGTCACCCGCAGCCACTGGTCCTTGCTGGTCAGCTCACGGTGGATGCGCCGCCCGATCGTTCTGAGAAACGCCTTCCGCTCGTCTTTCACCGACCTGATAAACTGGCGGATCTGCTTGACGGTCGAGCTCTCGATGGGCGGCGTCCGGGCCACCTTCGGTGTCCAGCCGATCTGCTTGGTGATCTCACGGAGCGTGGTGCCGTTCTTGCCGATGACCATGCCGGGCTTCTTCGCCTCGATCAGCACCTCGCCGGTCTCGGGGTCGAAGAAGAGGTCGGTGATCCCGGCATTCGCCGGAACGACCGACCGGATCTCGTCAGCAGCCCGTTCGGGATCCTCCAGTACATTCGGGCGCACGACGATCCGTTTGCGCAGGTCGCGGGCGAGAACCTTTATCAGATCCGCCTGGTCCGCAAACCGCTTCGGATCGTCTGTGTAGATCACCAGCTCCGGCCCTTCAAACTCCACTTCAGAGACCGTGATGCCCCTGGGAACAATCCTGTTGATCTGATCCTTGAGATCTTGAAGTTTTTTCTCGATTCCCATTGAAAATCGTCCCAAAAAAAGTTAGGTGGTCGGACGCGCCGGAGACGGAGCCTGCAGTCCGCGCTCTATGAACTCTTCGTACTTCTCTCTCGTGATCACGACGACCATGATATCCTCGCCGGAGCCCGTGTCACGGCGCATGGCAGACTTCACCGCACGCAACGCGAGGTCTTTTGCCTCCTCCTCGTTCATGCCGTGGCGGTACTGGTCTTCCAGCACGCCGTACGCGAAAGGAGCCCCCGAACCGGTCGCGACAATCTCCTCCTCTCTCGTCGCTCCGCCGAGGGCGTCGACCGAGTAGATGCTTGCCCCGTCCTCATCGAACCCTCCCATCAGAAGCTGAACGTAGTAAGGATAGTAGCGGTGCTGGTTTAGGTAGTTGGAGAGCAGGGTCGAAGCGGCTTCGACGGACATGGTCTTGCCCCGGCGCATCTCGTACAGACTGCACTCCACCTGCATGAGGCGGGCGAGCTGCTGGGCGTCGCCCACGCCGCCCGCCGTGGTCATCGCGATTCGCGGCGTGATCTGGTAGATCTTCTTTGCCCGCTTGCTGGCAATGATGTTCCCCATGGTTGCACGCATCTCGGTCGCCAGAACCACACCCTCATTGAAGATCAACCCAATCGTGGTCGTGCCTTTCAATATCTGCTGGGAAGCATCGAGCATTGAAACACCTCTAAAATCTTCAAAACACCCTGAATCGCTTAAAAGCGTTTAAGCGTATACAACGACATTATAAAACATAAACCTTCTTGTCGGGACCGTGCGTGCCGCAGCGCGATCTCGCACGGACACTCCAGTTTATCAGAGTGCTATCTCTTAAAATATCTGTCGGTTCTGCTGCTCCGGCAGCAGCACCTTGATCAGTTCACGGTCGAAGAGCATGGCGACGAGCCGCTTGTTTCCGTTCACCACCGGCAGCTGATCCACCCGGGCACGCTTCATCTTCAGGGCGCACTCGCGGATCTCGGCGTTGAGGGGGACCGAGATCACGTTCTTCACCATCGCGTGTTTCACCGGTATCGGGGGGAGCTGGATCGTCGAAATACCGTAGCTGATCGTATGCATGTCGCGGATGCTCTCCCAGGTCCACTCATCGTCGTCCGTTCCGTTGGAGAAGTCGCTGATCTCGACACCGTCTTCGATCCGGGTGTACCGGATCAGGTCGCGCTCGGAGATGATGCCGGTGAGCGTTCCGTCCTCCATCAGGATGGGGATGGCATCGAAACCCGATATCTCCAGGATTTTCCCGACCAGCGACAGCGGCGTATCCTCCCAGAGCGCGTAGGTCTTGCTCACGCACGTATCCTTGATCGTACCGGTGATGCGCATCTGTGCGATGGCACCGATCAGGTCGGCGACGCTGATGATACCGATCATCTCCCCCTCCTCGACGACGGGGAGTCTCCGGACGTTGTGCCTGACCATCAGCTGGGCTGCCTCGGATAGCGGCGCATCGGGTCGGATGACGACAGGATGGGGCGTCATCAACAGGGCGAGCTGCGTCTCATCCGGCTTGCGGAGCAGGTCCTTGCGGGTGATGATGCCGACCAGTTCCCCGTCCTTCAGGATCGGCACGCCGCTGATCCCGGTGCGTTTCAGAATGCGCAGAACGTCGTCCCTGTTGCCGGGGATCGAGACCGAGACGACATCGGCTACCATGTAGTCGCGGACGATCGCCTGTTGCGGATCTACTATGTTCTCACCACCGTGGTTGTAACGGGACTGTGCCGCACCACATAGTCGGTCACACTGCCCAGGAGAAGGCGGTCGACACCGCTCTTCCCGTGAGAGGCGAGGATGATGAGATCGACACCGAGCTCCTCGGCAAGGGCGATGATCTCCGATCCTGCGTGTCCCTGCCTGATGTGCGTGTTCAGCGGAACGCCTGCCGCCCCGGCCCTCTCCTGAGCCGCATCCAGGGTCTCTTTCCCTTCCTTCTGTAAAAGGCTGTAGATCACTTCAAGCGTGTTGTCCATCGGAAGTGACGAAAAAAGCCCGGATTCCACGACGTATATCGCATGAAGCTCGGCATTCCATCTCTGCGCTTCCGCGATGGCTTTATCAATCGCTTTCTCAGCCGGTTCGGAACCATCCGTCGCAACAAGTATCTTTCGGAACATGCACACCAACCGGAACAGATATTCCCTATTTAATCTCTATTTTAAGGTTAAAACCTTTTGTTCGATGGCGCTGGCGTGAATTCGTTTCACTATGGTCGTCCTAGGATCCCTGCTGAAGCAGATGTTCGACTTGTTGGGGTTGATCACCAGAAAGTTGGCAAAATTTCCTTCTTCAAGAACGCTGGATCTTCCCAGGAGCGCTGAGCCGGAAACCGCCGCACGCAGGATCTCCGCCGGCGGCAGCCGGTAGACCGTCGCAGCGAACGCCATCTCCTGCGGGATCTCCGGCTGCACGAACATGACGTTGTCCGTCCCCAAAAACAGCCTGCAGCCGAGATCGAGCATGCGCTGCAGCGGCGGGTGGGCGGCGGAGGCCGCGACCCCGAGAACCCAGTTCGAGCGCGGACAGACCGCAATGGGGATGTCTGCGTCGGCGCATGCGCGGAGCTGGCGGTCTGTCGCGTGCGTGCAGTGCACCAGCAGATCGGGTTCGAACGAGAGCGCATCGTCGACATCGGATGGATCACGCTCTCCCGCATGGAGCGCGACGAGCCTGCCCAGCCGCCGCGCCTCTGCAACAAGCGCTTCCGCATGCTCCACGTCCCGCACACTGCTGATGCCGATTCCATCCGCCTCCCGCTCACCGCCGTCCCGCCCGAAGATCACGGGCCGGCAGGGAAGGCCTGCTGCCGCCTCACGGAGCGCTGCAACGCCGACGGCACCCCCCTCGCGGAAATCGGCGAACCCCATCGTTCCGGTCGCGAGCATCACGTCGATACTCGCGCGCATCCCCGCGACCAGATCCGCCCGCGGGGTTGAGGCGAGTATGCGGTGTTTCAGCCCGTCCGGCGGCCGTACGAGTTCGGCAAGCCCCCCCCGGGCAGGGATGTCCATGGCGACGGTATCCCCGAGGTGCGTGTGCGCGTTGAAGAAGGCGGGGCAGATCCAGCGCTCCGGACGGCCTGAGAACGGTTCAAGCGAGACGATGATCCCGTCCTCGACCGTGATACGGACGGGTTCCGCCTCCATCTCCTCTCCGATCAGGGCGAGACCGGTCACAGTGCAGGAGGATGCCGGCATGGTTTATCAGGGCTCCTTTTATATATCGTGAAGACGAACGCTCCTACATGGCGAAAAAGTCTGGCGGCAGGCTGGTGTCGTCCGCCGGTCTGGTCAACTACTATGACAGCGAGGACCGGCGGGCCGTCCATATCAGCCCGGTGGCCGTGGTCGTCGCGGCGGGCGTGATCGGGGGAGCGGTGTACCTCCTCAACATGCTCCTCTAACTCTTTTCGATACTTTTCAGGGCAGACCTGACGATGTCCTCGTCGGGCGTGAAGTATATGGTGTCGTGCCCCTCCCATGTCCCGCAGTTGCGGAAGACGACGGCGGGCACGCCCTGATCGCTCTCGCCCATCACGAAGTTTGCAAACGCCGCTATCTCGTCGACGACCGCTTCTTCGGTGATCTGCAGGACGTGACCGAACAGGTCGGTATCGCCGCGGTAATCGTTGATGGCGGGCATGCCGCTCCATCCGACGGCGATGCCGGTCTGCCCACGCCTGAACGATCGGCCGCAGGTGTCGGTGATGATCACCCGAACGTCCTTCCCGCTGATCTCCCGGATCGACGCGCGCACCTCGTCGGCCGCCGCCATGGGGTCCGGTGGGAGGAGGATCACCCTATCACCCTCGATATTGCTGTGGTCGACCCCTGCCCGGACTCCGATATGTCCGCACGGGAGTACGGACAGGATGAACGGGTGCTCCAGCAGAAGATCGGCCGAAGCGTCCAGCACGGCCTGGACGAACCGGGGGTCCTCGTGGGCGTTCGCCGCGATCCGTTCCGCGCGTTCACCGGGTGTGACGGAGGAGAGATCGCGCGTGAGCCCCTTCGCCTTCGAGTACACCGACGAGGCGATGCAGAGGATATCCCCGTCCTCGAACGCGACCCGTTCGCAGATCAGAGCAGGCAGATCGTCGCCCGCTCTGATCAGGGGGAGTCCCCGCACGCCCACCACCTGAATCTCCGCGCTCTTCACGGATCAGTGGTCGGGGCTGCGACCACAAAAAAGCTCGTGTTTTCGGGAGGGGATCGCGGTGCATCTGCGCCGTCTCCGGCATGGATGCCCGGCGCGTGCGCGCCGGCTTTATCTGCCCGGCCAGCCGCCGTGGACAGGACAGGCGAAAACCTGATGGAAGGATGGTCGGGGGCGTACAACCCCCTCGCATCTGATCACTCCACGACGAAATCGCCTGTCATGGCGGTCGGGTGGACGTCGCAGCGGAAGAAGTACGTGCCGGGCTGCTCGGGCGCGGTGAAGGTGTAGGTGTAGGTGATGTTCTGTGGACCGGCGATGATCTCGCCCACAAAGATGGCGTTCTGCGCGGCCGAGGTCTCGTAGACGGCGAAGTTGTGCAGAATGCCGATGTCGCGGTTCTCAAAGCTGATCGTCACCTGCGCGCAGGCCGGGACGGTGATGCTGTCCGTATCGAAAGCGATGGTCTCTGCGACGAGGTCGATCGTCGCCTGCTCCGGCGCGGCCGGTGTCGCGGCGGGAGCGGGCGTTACATTCTCCTCCGGTGTGGGCGTCGGCGTCACGTTGGCCGCTCCTTCGGGCCGCAGAGCGATCATGGCAGACGCGTTTCCGACGCCTGCAGGCCAGACGATGGTGTCGCCGGCCACGGCGGGCCAGGCGTTGATGCCGGCGGGGGCGGTGTAGTTCCAGACCTGCTCGCCGGAGGTGCGGTTGAAGGCATAGATGGTGCCGTCGAAGGTCGCGGTGAAGACCAGATCGTTGACCACCGTGGCTGCACCGACGTTGATGGAATCGAGGTTCTGCTCCCAGAGCACTTTCCCGGTATCGGTCTCGATGGCGGCGAGACCGCCCGTCCCCTCGTCGAACGGCTGAATCTCCGGGGAGATTGCGCCAGGAACGCCCACACTCAGTGAGGATTCTGGCGTCCAGTTGGTGTACAGATCGACGTACGGCACGTAGACCACGCCGTCGGCATATGCCATAGGTGTCTCAACCCCGCCCAGCGCACCCGGATACACGGTGGTGACCTCATCGGGAGGCAGTGCAGCGAGCTGGTCGTTCCGGTGCATCCCGACGAGGGCGACCCAGAGGATGGCGCCGGTGTCGCGGTTGAACGCGTAGACCCTGCCCATCTTGCCGGCGCCGATCACGATATCCTGCTCCTCACCGCTGATGTTCGCACTGGTCAGGATCGGTGGCGCCTGGAAGTCATGGTCGAAGAGGTCGTGCGGGAGGATCTGGGAGAACCACTGCAGCTCGCCGGTCATGTAATCGAGTGACAGCATGCTGTTCGTGTACAGGTTGGGGCCGGGACGGCTCGTTCCGTTGGGATACTCCTGCGTTCCGGCGAACGGTGCGGGGTTTGCTACGCCCCAGTAGATCGTCCCCCTGTCGGGATCGATGGACGGCGTGTACCAGCATCCGCCGCCGCTGTTGACGTCCGGGTTACCCCGGATGCTCTCCGGATCATCCACGGTGCTGAAGTTCCAGACCACCTCGCCGGTCTCCTGGTCGAGGGCGGAGATGATGCCGACAGCGCCGCTCTGGTAGAAGACATCCCCGCGGCCCGGGACCGTTGAGACGAAGAGCATATCGTCGAATACCTGGGGCTGAATGTCGATTCCTTCGCCGATCGGCCCGTCGGGCACGTTGGCGACATCAACGAGCCGGGTCGACCAGATCTCCTCTCCGGAGTCTGCGTCCAGCGCCGCGGCGGTGAACGGATCCTTCACGGCGAAGACCTTGCCCCAGCCGACGGCCGGACCGTTCGGTCCCGTAACCGACGCATTCTCGTACCGCTGCGCCCATATCAGATCCCCGCTCTGGAAGTCCAGGGCAAAGACGCTGGCATTGAGGTCCTGGAAGTAGACGGTGTCGCCCATGATGATCGGGTTGCTGCTCGCCCCGCCGAACGGGCCCGTTGCGTTGATACCGAACGACCAGGCGACGTCCAGGTCGTTCACGTTGCTGGGGTTGATCGTCGAGTTCATCGTGGCGCGCGTGCTGGCATAATCGAAGTTCGGCAGCGGCCAGTCGCCGGCAAACTCGTTCACTTCAGGGGGGAGCACCTGCGATATCTCCCGTACCGTCCTCCTGGGCGCACGCCCCCAGCGGGATGCATGCCGCCAGTACGACGATTACGATTATTATTCGTGTAATTTTATACATATGCCGTCCTGATGCGGGGCGAAACTGATAAACCTTTCCTCTGGGCACCGCGCATACGGCCGTCACGCCCGTACCCGAGACCCGTTCCACTGTGGTAGCAGCATGCGGCAGAATCCGCCCGCAGGTATCCGGGATCGACCGCGTCGACGCCGAAGATGACGCATCCGGATCGGAAGCAGATTCCCGTCGAAGACGCAGACTCTGAAGCACGTGGCGCCTATCCCGGAGCGTCCCGGACGCCGATTCGCGCCCGCCGGCACAGGGCAGCGACGTAAACCTCCGAACCCGCCGGACCTCCTCTTATATTCCGGCCGGGCGCGTCGGGCGGCAGGCGGGGCTCCACGGATCGGCCTGGCGTGGGGGTCATATATTCCGCCGACATGCAGGTGGCGGAGATGAGGGATGCACGACGGCACGCGAATATTCAGACGTCATCGTCATCGGCGCGGGGGTCTTGCCGGATTATCCTTGCGCCGCGCACTGTGCCAGAGCCGGAAAGACGGTGACGCTGTTCGAACAGCATTCACGGCCCGGCAGGTACTGCACGTCCTACACCCGGCACGGGATCACCGATCACCAAAAATTAAACAGCATGCTGGAGTATCTTGGCGTAGAACCTCTTCGATTCGCTCCCTTGCGGTTCCATGCCCGATACCCGGTCCGTGCGAGGGATCGGAGATCGTGCTCTCCAGGAGCAGGGAGCAGTTTGAGAAGACGGTGATCGGGTCCTTCCCGGATGCGGATAGAGGGGCCCTCCACGATCTGGTCGATCTCTCTCTCTCTCTCCCTTGCGATCGATAAGGAGATCACTCGAATACCGTCAGAAAGCCCGGAACTCGCATCACCGCTATCCAGAATCCGGACACGGCTGTCGATACCGCTGTGCCTGCGTAAGACGATGAAGTACACCCGCATGTCCGCCGATCGGTTCCTGGAATCCCTGTTCCGGGGCGAGAGATTCCGGTGCCTTCGCCTCGCGCTCCGCGCGATCGCACCGTTGCGCGAGATACCCGCGATCGGCATCCTCTGGACGATCGCGCTGGCACTGAAGAGCAACGTACACTGCCCAGTCGGCGGAGCCCGGAAGATCGTCGAGGCGTTTGCGGAGGCGGTACGGAAGAACGGCGGACGTATCATGCTCTCAAAGCGTGTGCGGTCGATCGCCATCGAAAACGGGAAGGCAACCGGGGTTATTCTCGACGGCGGCAGTTTATACGACGCCGATCCGGTGGTGTCCGCCGTCGATGCGAAGCAGACGTTCTTCCGGTTGATCGATCCGGAGCTCGTCCCCACCGAGTTCAGGAGAATGCTGAACAATTATCCGGGTCTCGGAACCGTACTTCACCGTCTCCATCGTCACCGACATCGACATCGACCCGTCCACGTTCAGCTTCGATGGCACCGAGGTCTTCGTCACCACATCACCGGAGGGGGGTGCTCGCGCAGAACGATCCGGAACACGGCGACATCCGCATCCACGGCATCCAGATCACGGCCCCTGTCACCTTCGAATTTGAGGACTGCTGGTACTACAGGGCCGGACCTGGTGCAGGGGAGGAGTACCGGAAATTCAAGACGGCATACGCGATGCGGCCGATCCGTCGGGTGGAACGCCTGATCCCCTGTCTTGGCGACCGGATACTCCATCCCGATATCGCCACGCCCGTTACCTACCACCGGTACACGCTGAACGACCGGAGCGCACCGGTTGGATGGAGAGATCTGCACCTCTGGAGGCAGAAGTATCCATACATAGAGGGGCTGTATCAGGCGTGACACTGGACGTTTCCGGGTGCGTACGTGCACAACGTGATCGTTTCGGGAAAGAATGCGGCGGAGCTGATACAGCGGGCGGGGGCGTACCGGGTGCCCCGCCCGGATCGGGTCACGTTCCGGCAAGCTGTTTGAGGACGTCCTCCGGCAGCATCCGCGCCAGATCCATTTTGGTCGGACAGCGGCCCGGTTTCAATCCTCGCTTCTTGATCTCCTCCTTCAGGTCCTTTGCTTTGATCGATTTCACCAGTTCAGTGAGCTCTTTTTCGTTCATAGGCGCCCACAGAGATATCTCCACAGCGGCAGCAGATAAATATAGCTCCTGCCTGCCGGGAGACCCCGATGCAGAACGCCTACCGTTCCGCACCCGGACCACCAGGTCGTCTCTTCACCGGCACCGGAAGGAACATCGACACGCACCTCCTGGTAATCGCGGTCCTCCTCCCCGAACTCCCTGACCAGTCCGTCCTCCTTCCTGGGTATGACGTAGACGACTACGACCACGAGCGGCGTGGTGAGCAGCGAGTACCATGCGGCGAGGAGGACGGTGATGCCGATGCGGGGGAGCAGACCGCCCAGGTACTGCGGGTGGCGGACGACGCCGTAGACACCGCTGGTGACGATTCTCTCTGGCCTGTGCGTTTCAGAGACGGAAATGCCGAGGTCTGCAACCCCTCTGACACCGAACCAGAGACCCGGCACCAGGAACGGCAGCGCGATGGCGATGCGTACCAGCGGGATCGATAGACGGGCAGGGGGAAGCCGAACCGCCACATCCTGGAAGACGCGTATGGAGAACCTGGGCTGCGGCGATATCCAGATTCCGATCCGGTAGATGAAGAACGCCCACCCCGAAACGATGCCCAGCGCCTCACCGATGGCGCGTCCCCTCTCCCTGCCGAACCGCCGCTGGAGCCTGTCGTGCTCCAGCGAGAGCGTATACGGGGAGTATGCCGACCATACCCAGGACGCTTGGCGACGAACCAGAGAGACATCACTCCAGGCTATTCATTCAGCCACCTAAAGGTTGCCCCGGCCCGATCGGTCGGAACCCCGGTCGGCCATACTGCTGCGCCTCCAGGCGCGAGACTGCCCGCCGTGAAGTCCGTGCTGCTCATTGCCGGCGTTACCGCCGGATGCACGCAGGGGCGAAAGGCGCCGGGCTTCGGTGCGAACCGCACAGCAGCTCCGGTACGCGTGCGACGGAGCGGGTGTCTCGCCGGAACTCTCCCTGAGCCCGGCGCCCGTCATGGAGGACCCCGATGCTCTGGCCGCCATTCCGAATGCTGGCATCTTCCCGACGGATCCCGTCAGGGCGTTCCGACGATGACCTGCGCGCCCGGTCGGCGGCCGAAACCATTCCGGCATACCCGGAAAAGTCATCCCAAAACTCTCTGACGGGAGCGGGTGTCCCCTCCAGGTCCACTCTCCGGGATGGTTGCTGGAGGTCGCCCCGAAACCCGGGAACCCTCCCTCATATAGGGGCACATCGAAGCCCTCCGGTCTTCTCATGCTCCGGTCCGCCTCCCGAGGATATCCCAGCGAGTCCGGGCAGCAGGCCGTTGCCGGTCTGCAATACCTTAATATCGTCGTATGTCAATATATACCACGCTAAAAGGTAGCATGGTGATAGTTCGTGCTCGAAGTGCGGGGCGTCGTGAAGAAGTTCGGTGGACTCGTTGCCGTCAACAAGGTGGACCTCACCGTTCATAAAGGGGAAATTCTCGGGCTGGTAGGTTCAAACGGCGCCGGTAAAACGACACTGCTCAATATCATCTCCGGAATCTACCGGCCCGATGCCGGCACCGTCCATTTCAATGGAACGGATATTACGGGCCTGAAACTCGATAAGGTCTGTAAAGCCGGCATTTCCAAGACATTTCAGCACGCCCAGTCATTTCCCGGGTTGACCGCACGTGAGGGCGTGATGATCGGTGCATTGTTTGGCAACCGTCACCGCACACGTCTGGATGCCGCAGAGGAGGAGGCGGTCGAGCACCTGAAGTTTGTGGGGTTCCCCCCGGAAAGGATGGACACCCCTCTTTCAAACCTCAATATGATCGAGCTCCGGAGAGCCCAGCTGGCCCGGGCACTGGCTTCAAGACCGCAGCTCCTCCTCCTCGACGAGTTGACGACCGGATTGAACCCCAGCGAAGCGACTGAAGCAATCCGGATGATCCGGAAGATGAGGGAACGGGGCATTACGATCCTGATGATCGAGCACGTCATGCGGGTGATCATGGGGGTATCGGATCGGATCGTTGTCCTCGATCACGGCGAGAAGATCGCCGAGGGAACCGCCCGGGAGATCGCTGAGAACCAGGCCGTCATCGACTCTTACCTCGGGAAGAGCTACGCCCGATAGAGGGATGCGGATGCTCGCAGTCACCGGTCTGAACGTTTTCCATGGCAATATCCACGTTATATGGGATCTCTCCCTTCACGTGGAGAGAGGGGAGATCGTAACGCTCCTCGGTTCAAATGGCGCGGGAAAAACGACCGTCGTGGAGACGCTTTTCGGGCTGAATCGGTCGGCGTCGGGGGAGATAAACTTCCTGGGGGAGAATATATCCGGGATCCCCGCCTTCGAAATTGTCAAACGGGGTATTGCGTTTGTGCCCGAAAAGAGGGAACTCTTTCCAAAAATGACGGTGCACGAAAATCTCGAACTCGGCGCATTCGGACGGGAGGGGGGGCATCCGGAATATGAACGCATTTTCGAACTTTTTCCGGTCCTCCATGAGCGAAAGAGCCAGCTTGCAGGCACGTTAAGCGGCGGGGAGCAGCAGATGCTGGCCATTGCCCGCAGTCTCATGGCAGCCCCAAAGATGCTCGTCCTTGATGAGCCGTCTCTTGGGCTTTCGCCGAAACTGGTGGAGGTCGTCTTCGAGACCATCCAGCGTCTGAACGGGGAAGGCCTGACGATACTGCTCGTTGAGCAGAATGTGCGGCACGCACTCGAGATCTCGCATCGCGGATACGTACTGGAGGGCGGGCGCATCGTGAATTCCGGTACTTCCAGTGAGCTGCTTGACGACGCAAACGTGAAAGCCGCCTATCTCGGGAT
This sequence comes from Methanomicrobiaceae archaeon UBA206, assembly GCA_002503105.1. Lineage (GTDB taxonomy): Archaea > Halobacteriota > Methanomicrobia > Methanomicrobiales > Methanoculleaceae > UBA206. The sequence goes on along the minus strand of DAQY01000028.1, from coordinate 38,596 downwards.
GTAGAGCGCCGGTATGACCGGGATCGGAAGAGTCATCGGAAATCCCGGACCCCCTCCCTCTTCTCTTCGAATCTCTCCCCGAGCGACACGAGGCCCCGCGGAAGATAGATGATCGTCAGGATCAGCAGGATACCGATGATGATGTAGCGTTCATAGGTGAGCCCGAAGATATTGAGTCCGTCCCAGAGAATGCTCACGGCAACGGTCCCGATGACCGGTCCCGCCAGCGTTCCGAGACCACCGGTGATAGAGTAGATAATGGGCCAGAAGGAGAGTTCAACGCCGAAGATCTCCGGTGTTATGTAGCCGAAGTGATGGATTTCAAGCCCACCGGCAATACCGGCGATGAAGGCGCTGATCGTAAATGCAAGCAGCTTGAACTGCACGGGATCGATTCCGGCGGCCCGTGCCTCCAGCTCGTTCTCCCGTATTGCTGCCAGTGCAAGACCTATGCGTGATTTCAGGATCAGCCGGATGGCAAGGATGGTGATGATGGTGATGATGAAGATGAAGTAATACTCCCAGAGAAGGTAGTGATGGATATCGCTTGAAATCAGCTTCGGGACCGCATAACCGTCCCATCCCCCGGTGATCGATGCAAGCATGCTCACGATCACCGTCTGGATGATGATGGCGAACCCGAACGTGACCATCGCCAAAAACCACTCCTTGAGGCGCACGCACGTGAGCCCGATGAGGAGTCCGACGAAAGCGCTGAATGCGGCTCCGGCGAATATCGTGATACAGGGGGAGAGACCGCTATTCAGGGCAATCATGGATGACGCATATCCGCCAAGGCCGAAGAAGGCCGCATGACCGAGCGAGCCCTGCCCCGAATAGGCGAGCAGGTTCCACGCCGACGCATAGATGACGAAGATCAGCATCAGGATCAGCACGGTCAGCAGATAGAGGTTCGTCACGGGGAGGAGGGGGAGAAACGCCCCGATCACGAGTGCCCCCAGGAGCAGATACAGTTTCAGTCTCCGCCGTTCCATCCGGATCACTCCCCCGCCTCCCCGAAGATCCCGGTCGGCCTGATGATGAGCACGACGATGAGCAGGATGAACGATATCGCATCTTTCCATGCTCCACCGAGAGTAAATGTTGCTATATTCTCCGTGATCCCCAGCAGCAGGCCTCCGACAATGGCACCGGGGATACTGCCGAGCCCGCCCAGAATGACGATGGCAAATGTTTTTATCGCCGGAATCGAGCCCATATATGGATTGAACACCTGTCCGCTCACCGCCCAGAGCGTCCCCGCTCCGGCGGCCAGTCCCGTTCCGATGCCGAAACTGAGCATATCCATCCTCTCGACGTTGATTCCCATGAGCATTGCAGCCTTCCGGTTCTGGCTCGTTGCCCTGATCGCTCTTCCGAGGCTTGTCTTTCGCAGAAAGATATGGAGTCCGGCGAGAATGCCGACCGTGAGGATGATGATGATCAGGTAGTCAAGCGGCAGCTTCAGCGATCCGATGGAAACGGTGATGTCAACGAAGGGGCTGGGGATGGTCTTCCACTCATCCGTCCAGATAAGGGCGACACCGTTCTGGAAGATGTATATCAGCCCCAGGCTGACGAAAATTTCATTCAGCTTTCCCGTGCCCAGAATGGGGCGGAAACAGAGCCGTTCAACCATGATGCCGATGCCGATGACCATCGGCATCGATGCGAGGAGGAGCACATAGGGGTTGAACCCGGTCAGTGCGAGGAATAGTAGGGTGATATAGGCGCCGATCATAAGGAATTCGCCGTGTGCGAAGTTCACGATCTTCATCACCCCGAAGATCAGATTCAGACCGGTGGCGAGGAGGATGTAGATGCATCCGGCATAGAGCCCCCAGAACAGGATCTGGATGAAGACATCTGGATTCAGGTCCATATGTGCGTCATCCCGGTGCTGTGCAGATAAGAAAAGGAGAGATTATTCACTCCCCGGCGTGTACCAGTCGGGCAGGATGAGATCGGTCTCCTTCAGCGTATCCGGCCAGACGATCTTGGGCCGGAGCTCGCCGACGCTCTCATCCCATATCAGCTGCGACATATAGAGGTCGAACTTGCTCTCCCTGTAGTCGTCCGAGAATGCGATCACTCCGCCCTGCATGGCCTCGATCATCTGGGGCATTTCAAGGGCATCGAGAGCGTCACGCACCTTCGCTTTATCGAGGGTGCCTGCGTTCTCGATGGCCTGTGCGGCGATGTAGATCGACTCGTACGTCGCCGCCCCCATCATCCCCGGGAAACCTCCCCAGCGTGCATTGAATTTGTCCACGAACTCTGAAATTGCGGATCCCGTCGGCCCCTTCGGTGCGGCATACGGACTGAACCGGCTCTCAAGCATCGAGAATTCGCCGTATCTTCCAACCCCGCTGTAGTAGTCGGGGTCATCGTTCGGCTCGATGGTCAGGAAGATCGTATCAAGTCCGACATCCCTCCTCGCCTGCTGTACGAGCGGGATCTGTTCATTCAGGAACGTTACTGCATACACCGCATCCGGCCGTGCAGCCTTGACGGATGTCAAAATGGTCCTGAAATCGGATTCGCCCATCTTGAAGCTCTCTTCAGCGACCACCTCAATATTCAGGTCGTGTGCTTCAATGGTGTTGTGAATGGCGCTTAGATGCCCCTTTCCGTAGGGGCTGTCCTGGTAGATGATGGCCAGTCGAAGCGGCCGGTCGTCCGGGAAGTTGAACTTCGCATTGATGGCGGGACGGAGGACGTCGCCGATGAAGAGGGTGGCCACGCCCGACGAGTCGTCGGTGTTGGGCCGGTGATAGAACATGTACTGCGTGTCGATGTCGTCCCGCGCTGATACGGCGGTGCTTGAGGCACCGGAGATGATGTAGGGAACTCTGTGGTCTGCAACGATGGACTGGTGGGCCAGTACCACCGCGCTGGAGAAGCCGCCGACGAGCAGGTCAACGTCGTCCTGGGTGATGAGTTTCGAGACGGCCTTCAGTCCTCCCTCACGGGTGGATTCGTCATCGCCCTGGATCAGCCTGATGGGAACCTGTCGGTTCAGATCCTGTACGAAGACCCCTCCATCGGCGTTGATCTCCTCCGCTGCCAGGACTGCCGACTGCCAGATGTCTTTACCGGTCGTACTGGCAGGTCCGGTCATCGATGCCACAACACCCACCCTGATCTCGTTTTCGGACTGCTGCTGTTCACTGCATCCTGCAGATGCTGCGGCAACCAGAAGGATCGCCAGAGCCGTCAGTAATTTGTGGTTCATTCTCCTCCCTCTCATACAGACGAATTGCGCCACGCCATAACGTGGCAGACTATACTGTAACGTAGTAACGACGGTTATTTAAACTTTGCTCAGATGCGATCGGGAGGGGAGGGTCGGTCTGCCATTTGGAACGGTTTTACGAACCCTTCACCCGGGTCCGGGACCGCACGTACATTTCTGCAGTCTGAGAGGTGATCTTCAGCGAGGTCGTCCCAGCATGCGGGTACTCCGTTCTGCAGGTGTCTGCATCCTCCTGCGAGAGAGGGTCCTCCCCTCCCTGCCCCCTCTCGCTGAAAGGCGATACCTGTATAAACCGGATGGGAGATCCGGCGTGTTTTCCTCGAGGTCATCCCGAAATTGCCCGAAGTTCGGGGATCGCGTCAGCCCCGGCAGCGCTGCACCGACGCTACTCCTCCTTCTCCTCGTGCTTCCTTTCGTGGAGGCAGTCCGTCGCCGCACGGGAGCAGGAGCCCCTCCGCCGCTGCCGCCCTGTTTCCTGCATATTCGACGCCGTGCCGGCTCGCCCCTCGCCCTGTACCCTCCACGTCTTTCTGTCCCTCGCCCAGACCGGCAGGAACGATCCCAGGATGACGAACGTGTAGCAGGCCCAGAAGAGCGGGATCGTGGTGCTGGAGTCGGTTACGCCGCCGTCGAGCAGTCGCCGGATGCCGACGAGGATCGCAGCGGAGACAGCCGCCAGGACGAACAGGAGGGGCGCAATCTGTGCGACAGCTCTCCCCGGCGTGGAGGGGGATGCCTTCTTCGGTGTGACCTGGAAATGCAGGTCGCGCCCGGAAAGAACGTACCAGATCGCCCGTGTGTAGATGAACGAGAGGCTGTTGAAGATCACCTGGGATGCGAGGAGGTCGCGGAGGTGGTAGTTTCGTTCGCGGATACTGATTCCAAACTGGGTCCCGAGCACCGTGACCAGGGATGGGATGAAGATGGCGGGGAGTACGACCGGCAGGATGCGGATGCCAAGCAGCAGCGTGGCGCAGGGGAGCAGGAAGAGGATGAGGTTCGTTCCGCCAAGGAGGTAGCACGAACCGTTGATCGCGAACTCCAGCCACTGTAGCGGCGAAAGAAGGCGCGGGTGATTGACGAATGTCCGGACGACGGTCCTGAGAAGCTGGATCGTGCCGTACGCCCAGCGCAGCTGCTGGGTGTAGTACGCCGAGATCGTGGGCGGCGCGATGCCTTCAGCGTACACGGTGTCCAGAAACGCGCCGTGGTATCCGCGCGCGTAGAAGGTGAAAGACGTCGCTATGTCCTCGGTGATGCAGGACTCGTCCATGCCGCCGACGGCCCGCAGGCGACTCAGCCGGAAGAGGCTGTTCGAGCCGGTCAGCATGACAGTGCAGTTGACGTTCAGGCCCCTGCAGATATGTTTGTTGTATATATGCTGCTGGTACGAGTACGAGATTCCGATGATGTCGTCCGATCTGGCATGGAAGAACTGCGGCGTCTGAATGAACGACAGCGACGGGTTACTCTCGAGGACGGGTATCAGGTCGGCGAGGATATGCGGTTTCACCCTCTGGTCCGCATCGATGACCAGGAGGTACTGGACATCGTCGTCGAGGTGCCCGATCGCGTTGTTGATCGCCCCTGCCTTGAAGCCCCGCCGGTGCTCCCGGTGGAGGTGGCGGACGCCGAACCGCCTGCTGATACGCCGATTCGACTCCTGTATCGCTTCATCCGTAGAGTCATCCAGCAGGTAGATGATGAAATTCGGATACGAAATCTCTGCACACGTCGTGATGCACGATTCAACGATATGCGGGTCTTCATTGTATACCGGGACGAATACGGCGACCCGCGGCGACGAGGCGTCCACAGACGGCCGACTGCCGATGCTGTCGTCGTACAGGAACAGTGACCGGAGCAGGTGGTCGATGAAGCTCACGAAGTGGAGCATACCGAAGAAGAGGCATCCGACCAGGAGGAACGTTACCAGTCCGCCCAGCGGATAGGTGTGCATCTGACCGAGAATCGTGCGGATATCGCGGAAAAATACGAGACAGATCATCAGCGTCCAGATGAGTGACAGAAAAGAGATGAAGGGCTTCTTTTTCATGGTTGGCATCACCCCCTCGGACGCGTTCCTCTGTTATCCCGTTTCCTCGTGCAGCACGCCGGTCCCGCATCCGTGCATGCGGAAGAGCGCACGCGTCTCCTCCCGCCCGCGGTGTGGAGGGTGGGAGAGCCGGTGGTGCCGGCGCATCCTCACCACCAGAACACTGCGGAGCGTTTTTTCATGCCTTCAGGACGGCAACTGCGAGGCGGAGCGGCCCCCGACGGATACAGACCCGTGCCGCAGACAAGACCGCACGGTTACCCCCTCTTTCCAGCATATTTAACGATTGTGGTGAGCAGGGGAGCGGGCGCCGGCCTGATTGAGAAGAGCGGAACGGCAGATCTGGAACAGCACACCGCTCACCGGGCGGTGTGCTGGATGATCTGCACGGTTCGGAGGGTCGGCATGCGGCGACGGCGATCGACGGATGGGGATGTTCGCCCCCGGCGGTGCCGCTCACGGCTGCCGGCAGGTACCCCTACCGACAGCCTGATATAGGGTCAGCAGAACACCGGTCAGACCGTGTAGGAGCTGATCGATGTATGGCTGAACAGAAACTGATGCTGGCGCAGAAGAAGTATGAACTCCCCCCGCTCCCCTATGATCCGAGCTCGCTTGAGCCCCACATATCGCGGGAGCAGCTCTCCCTGCACCACGACAAGCACCACCAGGCGTACGTGCTTGGGGCGAATGCGGACCTGGAGAAGCTGGAGAAAGCCCGGAGGGAGGGTGCCGAGATCGATGAGAAGGCGGTGCTGAAGGAGTTTTCGTACAACATCGGCGGGCACAACCTGCACTCCCTCTTCTGGCCGAACATGGCGCCGACAGGGGAGGGCGGAGGGACGCCCGGCGGTTCGCTCGGTGACCTGATCGACCGGGAGTACGGCAGCTTCGACAGGTTCAGGATGGAGTTTTCAAAAGCGGCTTCAAGCGTTGAGGGATCGGGCTGGGCGGCACTGGTGCGCTGCCCGACGACCGGTCGGCCGTTTATCATGCAGATCGAGAAGCACAACAACCACATCTATCCGGATATGCCGATCGTCATGGTGCTCGATATGTGGGAGCACGCCTACTACGTCGACTATCGGAACAACAAGGCGCAGTTCATCGACGCATTCTGGAACGTCGTGAACTGGGACGAGGTGAACAGGCGGCTGGAACAGCTCGGGTGACGCGGAAGGCGGCGGGACAACCCCCCTCGTGCTCTTCTTCGACTGCGGGCGGTTCCCGGGTATACTCTGCCTGCACAGGCACGGAGGCCCGTTCCGCTGGAAGCGGCTCCGTAGCCGTTTCCGGATCAGCCGGCCAACCCCGAATATCGCCTCATTCGGGGGCATGCTCCGGTCGGTCGAACAAAGGTATAAATACGATAGACCAATCCCGGATTTCTATCTGATGTGGAGGTCGGAGTATGGTGTTGAGGAGAACCCGCATCAAGCGGTTTGGTGTGCTCTCTGTTGCAACGTTTTTTGCAGTTCTGGGTGCAATATACGGTTTAATCTACGGAATTATCATTGCAGTCGGAGTTCTTCCGATCGTACCGATAGATATGGGTCCGCTCGGTGCGCTCGGGGTCGGGATCGCCACCGTGATCTTCCTCATCATTGCCATGGCGGTCGGCGGATTTATCGGCGGTGCGATCGTGGCGCTGGTGTACAACCTCATCTTCGCGGTGACCGGCGGTATCGAGATGAGTCTGGATGTACAGGAGTAACCTATCCGTTTTTCTGCGGCGGGGATCGAGACGGACGCCATGAAAACGCCTGCGGTGGTGGAACCGGCGTTCGCATCGCATCACGCCACAACGTCCAGGATGATCGACGCCGCGTAGATCGCCATCGCGATGTGGAAGAGGGGGAGGGCGGCAAGCCCGCTGGCGGGATCCTGGCTCCGTGCAATCCGGTAATTCGCGACAACGAGCAGGAGGAGCCCCGCCATGATACCGGCATACGCGAACGGGCCCAGGTTCGGAAGGAACAGGAACGCCGCGCCGGCGTGGAGGAGAGAGAAAGAGAGAATCCAGTATGCCGTCCCTTTCGTGCCGTAGAGCACCGTAACCGTCTTCATGCCCCTGGCGACGTCGTTCCTGATATCGATGAGGTCGTTGACGCCGAGGTGCGCCAGCGTGAACGGGTGGAAGAAGAGGAAGTAGAGCAGAGCGGTCGTGTCGGGGGTGGCGGCGCAGAGGTACCCGGCAACAGGAAAGAGGGCAAAGTCGGTACGCCCCACCAGCTGGGCGAGAGGGAACCGCTGGTCCCGCTTCCTCACCTGGTAGAAGCATTCAGCCATATAGCTGTACGCCATGATGGCGAGGACGTACAGCGCGTTCGGATACGGGAGCGTCGCGATCAGGATGACAGTGGCCGTCGCGAGCAGTACGAAGAGCTGGAGAGCCCGTTCAGGGGGGATCAGTCCGGCCGGTATCGGGCGCGTATGGAACGGTCTCCAGTACCGGGTGAGTCTGTCGTGCTCGACGTCCCGTCGGTCCCGCTCCCGGTCGACATAGTCGTTGAGCACCATCCCCGCCTCGAATCCGAGGAGACCGATCAGTGCGGCCCTGAGAGTGAGTGACCAGGAGAACCCTCCGGTGTGCTGGAAGGCGAGCGCCAGGCCGGAGAGGAAGAGCAGCGGCCAGGCGAATGCAAAATGAGCCCGCAACAGATCGATGTATGCCCTGAGCGATTCCTTCATCCGTCTGACTCCCTCCCGTGCCCCCCCCCATTCAGGGCTGCACCTCACGTCCGGCGTGCCCGATCCGGTGGTTCCTGTGGAGATTGATCGTCGCCCTATATGAGGGTACGTCTCTCGTCGTTCCGATCCGGTCTCCCCGAAATTCCGGGAACCTCTCAAACGGGAGGAGGGGATACGCTTCGCACCCTCTCAAGCCCGCTGTCGCCCCCGCCTGCCCAGAGATGGAGGACCGGGATACGCCCGGAGTCAGGATTCGAGTTTATCCGTGGCGTCTATCAGGAAAGATCCCGGATACTCGTTGAAGGGCGTTGCACAGTGCCGGATATCTGCTGGTGCACAGCTGCACCCCCCGTGACGGGTTGCGGTCCCCGATCACCCTCCTCCCGCCCGGACGCGGGAGAGGTTGAGGTGGAGCAGCGTGCGAGAATGGGGGTCTTCTGCAGAGCCGGAAAACGAGACCATTTTGTAGGGGCGCGTACAACACTACCCACGGATATGCAGAGCGGAACGGTTGAGGGATCCCGCGTCTTCGTCGCGGAGAATGCAACGGTCATCGGGGATGTGGTGCTGGGCGACGACGTGAGCGTCTGGTTCGGCGCCGTGGTGCGGGGCGATCGGGACCGGATCGTCGTCGGTGCCGGCTCGAACATCCAGGACAACGCCGTCGTCCACACCACCATCGGCTTTCCCGTCACCATCGGGCGGGACGTCTCGGTCGGGCACGGTGCCGTCCTGCACGGCTGCACGATCCGGGACCGGGTGCTCGTCGGTATGGGCGCCGTCGTCCTGAACGGTGCGGTCGTGGGCGAAGGTTCGATCATCGGCGCCGGTGCGGTGATCACCGAAGGGAAGGAGATTCCGGCGCACTCGCTGGTCCTCGGCGTGCCCGGGAAGGTGGTGAAGGAGACGACTTCCGCACAGCGCGAGAAGATCTTCCACAACGCACGCGAATACGTCAGGCTGGCAGAGAGGTACCGTCATGGCTGAGGTGGTGGTGATCGGTGCGGGTGTTGCCGGCATCCAGGCGGCGCTCGACCTGGCGGACCACGATGTCCACGTCCACCTCGTCGAGCGGGAACCGACCATCGGCGGGCATATGGCGCAGCTCGACAAGACGTTCCCCACCAACGACTGCTCGATGTGTATCCTCTCCCCGAAGATGGTGGAGGTGGCGCGGCACCCCAACATCACCATCCATACGTGCACCGAGGTGGAGTCGGTTGCGGGTGAGGTGGGGCACTTCCAGGTGAGGCTCAAGAAACACCCCCGCTTCATCGATGAGGAGGAGTGCAACGGCTGCGGGGATTGCATCCAGATCTGTCCGGTGGAGGTCTACAACCGGTTCGACGCAGGCATCGGTGTGCGGAAGGCGATCTATAAGCCGCACCCGCAGGCGATCCCCGATATCGTCATCAAGGACAACGAGCACTGCATCGAGTGCGGGCTCTGCTACGACGTCTGCGGCAGGGATGCGGTGCTGCGGGAGGATCACGAGAAGGAGATCGATCTATCTGCGGCGAGTATCGTCGTCGCCACCGGATACAGGACGTTCGATGCCCGAAACAAGCCGCAGCTGCGCTACCTGGCGGTGCCGGACGTGATCACGAGCCTGGAGTTCGAGCGGATGATCAACGCCAGCGGGCCCACCGGCGGGAGGATCGGGCGCCTCTCAAACGGCGGGACGCCCAGGGCGATCGCGTTCGTGCAGTGCGTCGGCTCCCGCGATATGTCGCTGCACCGTCCGTACTGCTCCGGGGTCTGCTGCATGTACGCGATGAAGAACGCAATGCTCGTCAGGGAGAAGTACCCCGATACCGATGTCATTATCTTCTACAACGACATCCGCGCGTACGGCAAGGGCTACGAGGAGTACTACGAGCGGGCGAAGGGGATGGGGATCCGGTTCATCCGCGGACTCCCCGGCGAGGTGATGGAGGAGAACGAGTGCCTGGTGATGGTGGCCGAGAACACGGAGACCGGCGAGGTGGAGCGGCATCACGTCGATCTCGTGGTGCTCTCGGTCGGGCTAGAGCCCGCGGACGGGGCGGACGCGATCGCGGAGAGGCTGGGTATCCCGAGGGGGGAGAACGGCTTTTACAGCGTCGACGACGAGAAGATCGGCCCGGTCCTCACACCGCGTCCCGGGATCTACGTCGCCGGCACCGCCACCGCGCCCCGGGATATTCCCGACTCCGTTGCCATGGGCGAGGCGGCGGCGATGCGGGCGTACATCGACGCGATCAGGGCGAACTGAAATGACGCGGGAGACGACCCCCACCATCGCATGGGACCCGGAGACGAACAGCATCGTCTATATCGACCAGACCCGGCTGCCGGGCACGTTCGAGGTGGTCCGGTGCACCGGCATCGAGCGTCTTGCCCGCGCCATCAAGCGGCTCGAGATCCGGGGAGCTCCGGCGCTCGGCATCGCCGGCGCAATGGGCGTCGCCCTCGCAGCGGTGAACAGCACCGCGACGGAGACGGATCTCCTCCTCGCCGAGGTCCGGCAGGCGGTCGAGACGCTGCGGAGCACCCGCCCGACGGCGGTGAACCTCGACCGGGGGCTCGACCGGGTGCTGCGGCGGATCGAGGAGGCCCGCACCGTCGAGGAGGCGAAGACCATCGCCGTCGCGGAGGCGAACGCGATTGCGGAGGAGGACGAGGCGGCCTGCCGGGCCATGGGCGGCTTCGGCGCCGCCCTGATCCCGGACGGGGGGACGGCGCTCACCCACTGCAACGCCGGCGCCCTTGCGTGCCGCTCCTGGGGAACGGCACTCGGCGTGATCCGATCCGCCGTTGCGGCGGGGAAGGACGTGCGGGTGATCGCCTGCGAGACCCGTCCGCTCCTCCAGGGCGCCCGCCTCACCTGCTGGGAGCTGACCCGTGACGGGATCGATGTCGTGCTGATCCCGGACTCCCAGGCGGCCTACCTGATGCGGCGAGGGGAGATCGATCTCGTCATCGTCGGGGCCGACCGGATCACCCGGGATGTGGTCTTTAACAAGATCGGCACCTACATGCATGCCGTTTCGGCCCGGTACCACGATATCCCCTTCTACGTGGCGGCCCCGATCTCCACCTTCGATCTTTCGCACCGGGAGGAGGAGATCACCGTCGAACAGCGGAGCCGCGAGGAGCTCGCCTCCTGCGGGGATGTGCGGGTGGCGCCCGAGGATGTGCAGGTGCTGAACTACGCCTTCGATGCCACGCCCCTCGACCTGGTCTCCGCGATCGTCACCGAGGTCGGGGTGCTGCGGCCGCCGTACCGGGAGTCGTTCCGCATCGTGTTCGATGAGGAGGTCCGTTCCGGCCGGTGAGGAGGATGGGCATGATCTTTGAATCTGATATGTGGATTCAGCTGATGGTCATCATCGGCGAGATCACGTTCTTTATCCTGGGAGGGATGCTGCTCGCGGCGGTCGCCCTCGCTGTCATCGCCTTCTACTCCATCGCAGACGGGAAGTTCTACCTCCCCGGAGTCCTGAAACCCGGCATGGTCCTCCTGGAGGGGCTGGTGAAGGCCATCTGCAAACTGCTCGGGCTCGAAGACCGGGAGCTGATGGCGTTCTTCATCAAGCTCCACAACGCGATGAACGTCAAGGCCTTCGCCGAGATCCCGGTGGAGAAGCGTGCGGTCTTCCTTCCGCAGTGTCTGCGCTCGTCCCGGTGCCCCGCCAACCTGACGCCGGAAGGACTGGCATGCAGACGCTGCGGGCTCTGCGACGTCGCCGGCATCATCCAGCGGCTCGAAGGTGTGGGGTACCGGGTTTTCATCGTCCCAGGATCGACGTTCATCAAGCGGATGGTCAAGAAGTACCGGCCGGAGGGGATCATCGGCGTCGGATGCCTCATGGAGGTGAAAGAGGGGCTGGAGATGTGCGACCGCATGGGTATCACGGCCATGGGCGTCGTCAACCTCAACGACGGCTGCGTGGAGACGCTGGCAAACTGGAATGAGGTGATGGAGGTGGCGATGTTAGGTATCGGGGCGCCGTCAGGTTCCGTTCCCGTACACTTTGACGGACCGGCCGACTAGGTGTTCGCTCGCGATCTTGCCGTAGACGAAGATCGTCTTGCTGGTCGTGACGTCGCCCACCACGATGCCAGGCCGCAGGATGACATCGCCGCCGGCACGTATGGAGTGCAGGTGCGCGTTGTCGCAGACGGTGGCGTTCCCCTGGACGACGAGCGGCCCCTTGATCCTGACATCATGGCCGATGATCGCGCTCCGGGTCTCCACCGTGCCGCCGACCGTGGAGAACGGTCCGAGTTCCAGCCGGCCGGCGACGATCAGGTTCCCCCATATATGGGTCTCCGGAGGAGTGATGAAGTTACCGTCGATCTTCACGTTTCCATCAAAGAAGGAGCCTTTCGGTGCGATGTACGTGTCTCCGTGCCGGTATATCTTCATGGATGTCTCCCGGATAACAGCTCATTTCACGGAGATATAAAATTTTCATCATATAACTGCTGCAACGGTAAAGACGGCCAGTGCAGAGAACATGCCTGCTCGAAGCAGCTGCGTGGCCTTCGAATCACGCACGCAGCGCGGTGTCGCGCACATCGCCCCCTTCCACGCGGCAGCGAGGATCAGGACGTCGACGAGCCCGATGGCGGCGAGATAGAAGGGGCTCCACCAGCGGCCGATGGGGATGAAGCTCGCGGCGGCGGCGGCGCATGCACAGGCGAAGGCCACCCATCCGGTGCGCCGGACGCCGATGATCATAGGGAGGGTGCGTACCCCCCCAACCGTGTCGCCGTCCACGTCTTCGCCGTCTTTCAGGAGTTCCCTGGCGACGGTGGCGAGGAACGTGATGGAGGCGAGGGGGAGGTTCCGGACGAGCCCCTCGATGCCGGCGAACGCTCCGCCGAAGAGGAAGATGCTGGCGACGAGATAGGCGACCGCCGCGTTGCCCAGGAACGGAACTCTCTTGAGCCGGGCGGCGTAGACGACGAGGATCAGCGAGTTTACGACGGCGAAGGCGAGACAGAGCGCATTCGTGAGCATGCTTACGAGGATGCCTGCGACGAAGAGCGTTCCGGCGTACCGCCGGGCGCCGGAGAGGCCGATCTCGCCGGCGGGAATCGGTCTTTCCGGGCGGTTGATCCGATCGATCTCGACATCGAAGACGTCGTTGATGACGTTCCCCCCGGCAGTGATGAGTATGACGGCCACAGCGAGCAGCGCAGCAGGGGGGACGAGCGTCCCCGTTGCGATGAGGTAGCCGAGTACGGCTGCGAAACCGGCGACAACGGCATTGTGAGGCCGCGTGATTCGGAGAAAGGCTCCCGCACTCATGTCCCGTGAAGTGATAGGTTGCAGGGCTGGCGATAAATAGGTAGGTGATCGGCTGTCCGCCGCGATGCCGTTTCAGGATCGCACCGCAAGCACCCCGTCCAGCCAGTCGAAGATACGCTGCTGCGAGAGCAGGCGCGCGGCGACCTGGCAGTGCTCACCTGCTCCGTCCTCGCCGGAGAAATACATGAACGTCTTTTCACATCGGAGTGCGTCGTAGAGCTGGCAGGTCTTGCCGGCGAATGCGTGCTCGTACTCGCAGTCGATGACGAGGGTCGGGCACGCGATGCGATCGGCGCACCCCTCTCCAGCGTATAGGCCTCGGTCATCTGCAGCCACCGGGCCGGTGATGCCGTCTGGACTGGAACGCCCCACATACTGTGCGTCGACGCCCGGCGGAGGGAGGGGTTCGCGGCCAGGATCGGCCCGGTGGCCGTGTCGAACCCCGCAGGATCGGAGAAGAGACAGCCCCTGTCCTCTGCAGACATGCGCGGCGGTTTCGTGGATCCCAGCTCGAACGCACCGCCGTTCGCGATGCGCGCAGCGAGACGGTGTTCTTTCAACGATGGCGCGGGGGGGCGAGGTACCCGCCCATGCTGATGATCCCCAGGAGCGCGATACGGTCGGCCGTCGCCCGTCGCCCGCCACTCCGCGTACCAGCTCTCGAGATCGCCGTCCCGGATGCGGAGTGGGGTGGAGAGACACTCCCCGATCTCCGAACATCTGCAGATACTGACGCCCAGCGCCCGAAGCAGCTGAAACGAGAACTCCGAATCCTGAAAGATGAGGGGCATACATACACCGATGCCAGAGATGGTGCTATGCCTCATTTCGGTGTGTACCTTTAAAATAGATGCGGTTTTTGCCGATCCGACGGACAAGATCGGGAAGAATGCGGAATTCGGGATAAGATGACGGGCTTGGGGGGATTTGAACCCCCGATATTCAGCTTAGGAGGCTGACGCCATATCCTGGCTAGGCCACAAGCCCATGAATCAGAGTACAGCTGTATCTCATAAAAAGGTATAAGGTTAACGAGCATCCACCAGTGAATGCATTATGGAGTTTGTAGAGGCTACCGAGGGGAGCACGACCTTTTTTGTGCCCGAGCAGGTTCCTCGCCACCGCTTCCCTCCGGGAAGCGGCCCGGTCTTCTACAACCCCCGCATGGAGCTGAACCGGGACGTGACGGTGCTGTTGCTCTCCGTCCTTCGGCCTGACAGTTACCTGGACGCGATGGGCGCATCGGGCGTTCGCGGGCTCCGCGCCGCCGGTGAGCTCGGGCTTTCGGTGACGATCAACGACCGCGATCAGCGGGCGGTCGGGCTCATCAGACAGAACGCGGCACACCTCGGGCTGGATGTCGCGATCGCACACCGGGATGCGAACGCGCTGATGAGCGAGTGCAGGTTCGACGCCGTGGATATCGACCCTTTCGGGACGCCAGCGCCGTTCGTCGATGCCGGTGCCCGCAGCGCCCGCCGTTACTTCTTCGTCACCGCGACCGACACCGCCCCTCTCTGCGGGGCGCACCTGAAGGCCGGCATGCGCCGCTACTTCGCCCGCCCCATGAACACCGAGTACCACGGCGAGGTGAGCCTGCGGACGCTGCTCGGCTTTGCGGTGCGGGAGGTGATCAAGTACGACCGGGGGGTGGAGCCCATCGTCTGCTTTGCCCGGGAGCATTTCGTCCGCCTCCATATCCGCATCAGGGACGGCGCGTCGGCAGCGGACCGGGCGCTCGCCCGAATGGGGTACGTCATGCAGTGCCCGGCATGCTTCGAGCGGACCGAGCAGGCGGGCCTCCTGCCGGAGCCCGTGCGGTGCCGATACTGTGGTTCCGATATGACTCCCATCGGACCGCTCTGGACCGGGCCGGTCAACGACCGCGAGATTCTCGATGCGATGCGGGAGAATCTCGATCTGCTCGTGCTGCGGACGCGATCGCAGATAGCACGGCTGATCGATCTGCTGCAGCAGGAGCTCCCCACATCCAGCCACTACGACTACCACGCGATCGCCAAACGGCTGAAGGTCTCCCCGACGAAGATCGGAGGGGTGATCGAGCGCCTGTCGGCGCTCGGCTACCGGGCGAGCAGGGCGCACTACTCGGGAACGGCGCTGAAGACCGACGCACCGCTCCCGGTCATAGAATCGGTGATCAGCGGCGGGTGACGATGGAGAGCACGTCTCCGTCCGCGAGTTCGTGCGCGAGTCCGACGCGCTGGGCTTCGTGCCTGACCGATCGACCCCAGACCCTCGCGTACCGGAACTTGCGGACGAAGTCCCGGTGGAGGCGGTTGCAGACGTCCTCCACGGTGGCGGGGCTGCGGATGATCAGGGGTTCGTCCATGTCGGGGGGACCGCCTGCGGGTTTCAGGTAGACCCGCATGAGTTTCAGGCGGTCGTAGATGGCGTCCTTGAGTTCCTCGATGTGGTAGCCGCTCTGTGCCGAGATCATGATGGGGGGCTGGCCGAACCGCTCGGTGAGGTCTCGCTCGATCTCCTTCACGGTCTGCTCGTCGACGAGATCCACCTTGTTGACCGCGATGAAGGCGGGAGCGTAGATGCGGTTGCCGAACATGGCGTCGATGAAGTCGTCCTGCGTCACATCGCCACGGATCAGGACGTCTGCGTTCACGATCCTGTTCTCCGTCAGGATCGACCGGATCTCGTCGATGTCGAGGTCCACGGCGCCGACGGTGTTGAGACGGATGCCTCCGCTCCCGGACTTCCTGATGGTGATGTCGGGCTTCTCATGGTTGATCCTGATGCCGGCGTCGTGCAGCTCCCGCAGCAGCACGTCCACGTGCTGCCCGCTGAAGACGTCCACCAGAACGATGATCAGGTCGGCGCTGCGAACGACGGCGATCACCTCCTTGCCGCGTCCCTTTCCCATGGCGGCGCCCGCGATCAGCCCGGGGATGTCCAGGATCTGGATCCGTGCGCCCCGGTGCTCCAGCGTCCCCGGGATCACCGAAATGGTGGTGAACGGATAGGATGCCGTCTCGCTCCTGGTGCCGGTGAGCGCGTTGAGGAGAGTACTCTTTCCGACGGAGGGGAAACCGGCCAGAACCACCGTCGCGTCGCCCGACTTCCTGATGGCGTAGCCCTCCCCGAACCCGCTGGAGGCCATAGCCCTGGCAACCGCTTCGTCGCGGATCTTTGCGAGCTTCGCTTTCAAGCGACCGATGTGTTTTGCGGTCGCTTTGTTGTACGGGGTTCGCCTGAGTTCGCCCTCGATCTCACGAATCTGGTCTTCTACACCGCTCATCGTTGCTCAGATATGTGCGACGGGAAGCTACTTAATGGTCGCTGTGGCGGAATTCAGCGCCGCCGGAGGCGATCCGGCTGCAGAGATGCTCCCGCTTCCCGCCCAATCCAGGACGATCGCGGGTCCGACCCACAAGAATAGGTTTAAGTACAGATATGACAGATTACATAGGGTATATCTGCGCTGCTATAGTGTAGTTCGGCCAATCATGTAGGACTCTCACTCCTACGACTGGGGTTCAAATCCCCATAGCAGCATTCTTCTTTTTGCAAAGCTGCATTTCTTCGGTACTTAATACCAATTTAAGCAACGCGAGCGGTGTCGCCGTGAATGTGTGAGCGGCCCCTCAGACGGGGGGGCTGCATCGGAGGAAAAACGTTCTCCAGCGGGCCGCGTCGCCGGATGAAGACCGGCGCACCGTCGATGACGTCGTGATGAGAACTTCACACCCGGTCCGCGGGCGATGCCGACAGGGATCCGCCCGGATTCTCTGCCACGCGCTCTGCCGACGGGAGGGGTCAAAGGCGACGGCAGAGCGGCGGAGGTGTAAGATTTTATATCTGTACACCCCTGTTTCAACAGGTGCTGTCATGGCGATCGACTGGTATGAAGAGTTTGTAGACCTCGGTTACACGCCCGCTCGGGACGAGCTCGTGGCTCTCTACTACTTTGAGCCTGCCGAAGGCATTGGCAGGGATGAAGCGATCGGACGGATCGCTTCCGAAAGCTCGACGGGAACCTGGACCACCCTGCATTCTCTGCCGCCCCGCATGCGGGATCTTCAGGCGACGGCATTCGAGGTTGAGGGCAACTTCGTGAAGATCGCGTATCCTCTCGGACTCTGGGAGGAAGGCAACGCGGTGCAGCTCCTGAGCGGCATCGCCGGCAATATCTTCGGCATGAAGGCACTGAAGAATCTGCGACTGATCGACGTCTCGCTCCCGTCCGCGTACCTTCGCGGGTTCAAGGGGCCGCACTTCGGCATTGAGGAAGTTCGGGAGATGATGCGTGTCCACGGCAGGCCGCTCGTGGGCGCGGTGCCGAAACCGAAGGTCGGTTTCAGTGCGGCGGAGCATGCCAGGGTCGGTTTTGAGACATGGATGGGCGGGTTCGACCTGGTAAAGGACGACGAGAACCTGACATCCGTATCGTTCAACCGCTTCGAGGATCGGGTGCGTATGCTCGCAGAGATGCGTGACAGCGCCGAGCAGCTCACCGGAGAGAGGAAATCTGCGCTCATCAACATCAGCGCGGATACCGAGACCATGAAGGCGCGGGCGAAGCTGCTTGCAGATTACGGCTGGAACTACGCCATGATCGATGTCGTGGTGGCGGGAACGGCTGCCGTGATGACCCTGCGCGACTACTGTTCGGATCTGGGGCTTGCCATACACGCGCACCGGGCGATGCACGCGGCGTTCGACCGGAATCCGAAACACGGGATGACCATGCAGTTCCTCGCCAAGATCATGCGGCTTATCGGCGTAAGCCAGATACATACGGGCACCGCGGTGGGGAAACTGGCCGGCACGAGGAAGGAGGCCGCCCTGCTTGCGGACGTACTCCGGGAGAGAAGAACGAACGCCTCGGGTACGATGGCGCTCGACCAGGACTGGGGCGAGATTAAGAGCGCATTCCCTGTTTCGTCGGGAGGGCTCCATCCCGGACTGGTCCCGGAAGTCCTGAATATCTACGGCTCCGAGATCGTCCTTCTCGTGAGCGGAGGCATCCACGGCCATCCGCAGGGCACGAGGGCCGGCGCACAGGCCACCATGCAGGCGATCGAGGCCTGGAAAGACGGAGAGACGCTCGAAGAGAAGGCAGAGAGCGCTCCGGAGCTCCGGCAGGCTCTCGAGAAGTGGGGCCGCTACAGGCCGAAATGATTACGTATTCGTCTTTTTGGTTTTCCATAGAGGTCGTCCCGAAAATCCTCCGATGGGCGGGGTCTCCCCTTCCCGCACCCTCCCTACGGCGATATGCGACGGCCTCTCTGCAATCCAGATGCGTTGAAGGGCCCTGCACAGCTGCACCTCGCGATGAGCCGCAATCCCCGACACCCGCTCCCGGCAGGGTACTGGCCGCCGGTGCCTCCTGTTGCAGACCCGGAAAGGTTACGGAAGAGCGCCGCGAGAAGACGGGTCCGTCTGCAGAACCCCGTGTGTGTGCGCGCGCTCCATCCCCTCCGGACGCTCGCCCGCCGCATCCGGCAAGGGATCGATACGGGAAAAAAGAGATCAGAGTGCCGGCCTGCCCTTCAGCGCCTCCACGAGGAGCCGGACGCCCGCCTCGATATCGCCGACGTCGACCACCTCGGCTGGCGAGTGGATGTAGCGCGTGGCGACGGAGAGCGGGATGCTGGGGATGCCGCCCCGCTCGAGGTGGATGATGGTGGCGTCGGTGTTTCCGCCCGTCCCGACCTCCAGCTGGTAGGGGATTCCGTTCCTCTCCGCGGTCTCCCGCAGCCAGGCGGTCATCCTCGGGTCTGCCACGAGCCCGCGCCCGCTGGCGCTGACCAACACGATGACCGGTCCCTTCCCCATCTCCACGCTCGCATCCTTCTTCTCGATTCCGGGATGGTCGCCGGGGATGGTGACGTCCGTCGCTATCGCACAGTCGGGGTTGAGCGAGTACGCACTGACCTTCGCGCCTTTCAGCCCCAGCTCCTCCTGGACCGTGAAGACGCCGTAGATCGTGTGGGGCGACTCGACCTGCTGGAGCGCACGGATCAGCATGGCGACGCCCACGCGGTTGTCGAGCGCCTTGCCGGTCACCCGGTTGTTCGCGAGCTCTGCGTACTCGCGGTCGAGGGTGATGGGGGTCCCGATCTCGATGCCGAGGTCGCCCACCTCCTCCGCGCTCGATGCGCCGACGTCGATGTACAGGTCCTCGACCTTGATCTCCTTCTTCCGCTCCTCCTCATTCATCCTGTGCGGGGGTTTTGCGCCGATCACGCCCCGGATCATCCCTTTCTTCCCGTGCAGGATTACGCGCTGGGAGTAGAGGACGGGACCGAACCACCCGCCGAGGGGAGCGACCCTGATGAATCCTTTCTCGTCGATATACTGTGCCATCAGCCCGATCTCGTCCATGTGGGCGGCGATCATGACCGAAAAGTCGCCCCCGCGCCTGGTGGCGATCAGGTTGCCCATCACATCCTCGCGGATCTCATCGACGTATCCCTCGAGTTCCTGCCTGATGACATCGCGGATGTTCCCCTCACCGCTCGTCACACCGTGGGCGTTTGACAGCCTCCGGAGCAGATCATTGATCATGAGGTCACCCCACAATCTCTCCCAGTCTCTCAATGGCTCGCGAAAGGTTCTCCCGCGAGGTCGCGTAGCTGATGCGGGCATGGTCGGGAGCGCGTGAGCCGAACGCTTCGCCCGGCACGATGATGACGCCCTTCTCGATGGCCTGCCGGATACGTTCCCTCCCCATCGGGACGAAGGCGTAGAACGCGCCTTCAGGACGGGGGAACTCGATTCCGAGATCGGTCAGGCCTTCGTAGAGGAGGTCCCTCCGGGCGCGGTACTCCTCCCGCATCTGCCTCACGGACGTCTGGTCGCCGGTGTATGCGGCGAGGGCGGCGTACTGCGAGATGGACGTGGCGCACGCCTGCCCGTACTGGTGCACCTTGAGGCACTGCTGCACGTACTCCTCCGGGGCGGCGATGAATCCGAGCCGCCAGCCGGTCATGGCGTACGTCTTGCTGGCGGCGTTGATGGTGATGACGTCGTCCCCGTACCGCGCCGGACTGTGATGTTTCTTCTCGTAGATAAAGTGCTCGTACACTTCGTCGCTCACGACGGTGACGCCGCGATCGTTCCCGTACTCCACCAGCGCCCGGATCGACTCCTCGCTCTCGACGGCACCGGTGGGGTTCGCCGGCGAGTTCAGCACGAAGAGGCGTGCGCCGTCCATCTGCTCCTTCGCCCGCTCGACGTCGATATGGAACGTCTCGTCGAGCGGCACGCCGACCGGACGGCCGCCGGCGATCAGCGCCAGGGCCCGGTACGACACGAATCCCGGGTCGGCGAAGAGCACGCGGTCTCCCTCCTCGACCAGCGCCTGCATGACGATGTGGAGCGCCTCACTCCCCCCGGCAGTTACCAGGATCTCGTCCGGCCGGTAGCGGAGATCGTTCTCCCGCAGCAGTTTATCGCAGATCGCCGATCGCAGTTCAGCGATGCCGGCGTTGGGGGTGTACCGCGTCTTCCCCTCACGTATCGCCGCGATCGCCGCCTCCCTGATATGTTCCGGTGTTTCAAAATCGGGCTGGCCGATGCCGAGATCGATGGCATCCGGCCCTCCGGCGTCGAAGAGTTTTCTGATGCCGGATACGTCGATGCCCTGCACGCGTCGGGCACATCGCCACTGGTTCATCCGTCTCCTCCTCCCGGATCATTCGATATTTGCATGTCGGCACCTGAGATCCTCGATGTCGCACTGGGTGAGCTCCATGAGTCGGGAGATGATGGCATCCGCAAATACCATGGCGGTCGTCTCGAAGATGGTGCCCAGAGGCGCGAAGGATTTGTGTTCACCCATCATCTGCCTGATCTCGAATTCGGCGGATTCGTTGCTGACCCTGTCGCGCTGGCTCTCGATGATGACGATGAAGTCGGCGATACGCCCGATCCTCGACTCGCGGTTCGCGGTGATGAGGCAGACCTTCCCGCCGATCTCCTTTGCCGTCTCGGAGATGTCCGCGACCGTCTTCGTCTCTCCGGAACCTGAGAAGACGACGACGACGTCGCCCGGCCGCATCGCCGGTGTCACCGTCTCCCCCACGACGAACGCCTGCATCCCGAGGTGCATCAGCCGCATCGCAAACGCCTTTGCAACGAGCCCGGAGCGCCCCGCGCCCATGGTATAGATCCGATCCGCGTTCAGTATCTCGAACAGCAGCGCATCGATCTCCTCGTCGGATATGACGTCGGCGATGGCCCGGATCTTCGTCGCCATCAGCCGCATCATCTCCTTTACCGGATGATTCGTCATCGCAATTCCTGTGATCACGTTTCACCTGAATACTACATTAGAATTTCTAATAATCCCGCACGGACTGCATTGCCGCCGTATCTGCCGGGGGTGAGGGACGGGTGGCCCCGCCGGACGGGATGGACGAAGATGATCCCGCGTCGGCGGACCGGCGTCCAGGCTGCACGGTCTTTCGCCGCAGATCCCGGGATCCGGGGATCCTGCGCCGTTCTGCGTGCACTTCTGCAGGATGCCGGCGGGCCCGGGCGGACCGCCGATACGGAGTGTTGCGGGGCGCCGACCCGCAGTGGGCACGGGATGTCGAACGCTCCCGGGAGGATCTCGGATCGCGCAGTCCCGTCTGTTCCGTCATTGCTCCCGCCTCGCCGGCGGTGCGGCGGTTCGTGTGGAGCAAGGCATAAATACGATCCTCCCGACAGGATGGTCCGGCATCCTGCCACAGGGGCGGGTCTCTGATGCAGCACCGCACGGTCGTCGTCCAGGTCGCCGTCGTGGCGTTCATCGTCCTCGCCGTACTCGTCTCGATGCCGACCGGATCACCCTCCCCCGGGGGTTTGCGACCACCGTCTAACGCCGACAGCGTCGTCGGCGCGCGCTCGGTGACGGTCTCTCCCGACGGCACGCTCTTCGTCGGAAGCCACGCACCGGGAATGGTCTACGCCGTTCCCGACCGGAACGGTGCCTTCAGATGCGTGCCTGACGTCCTTGGTGGCGTAGAGGGGCTTCGGGTTGTACTGCTGGACGGCATCGAGGACGCTGGCGAGGTTCTTGCGTTTGATGACGGTGAAGATGAGCCTGCCGGGACCCTTCCTGCCCCGGGCGTCGATGATCGTGACGCCGAAGCCTGCGCCCCGGAGGAGATCGGTGAGGGTGGTGGCGTTGCGCTGGGTGATGATGCGGACGAGCGCGAACCTCCATCGCCAGCCGATCCTCGACGATTATCCCCGCGTAGTTCCCGGCGCTGAACCCTGCTGCACAGGCGAGGTAGTTGAGCGGATTGGTCGGGTTCTGGAATATCTGCCCGATCGCGATGAGATCCAGATCAGGACCTCGCAGAACCCCACGACGGGGCGATGAGTTTCATCCCTGCGGAACACCGCACTTCGAAGACCGAAGGTCTTCTCAAGCTCCGCTTACCCTTCGGGCACGCATCGCATTCCCCTGCGTGAAGATAGCCCCGATATGCCCTGATTGAAGCTTCCGGTCAGTGGTCGATTCTGCCGCCTGGATCCGGATTGGTCCCCGAATGTCGGTCAATCTCACATGAGGATCGATATGAAACTGGAGATGAAAGCTCGGATTGCCGGCTTTGCAGGAAGATCTCCTCCTGCGGGTGACCGGCAGTTTTTTGGCTCCTCATGAGCCTTTTCCGGCGAGAGTGGCCGATCGAACCCAGGGGACCGAGGGGCCAATCCTACCGGGGAGAGGCATCAAGGGAGTGCGAGCTTGGGAATACCTTCGGGTTTCTCAAGCTCCGGTCCTACGGCCAGCCACAGCTCGAGGACCTTCGGTCTTCTCATGCCCCTGCCCTTCGGCCAGGAGTACTTCCCGAAGATGCCGCAGTGAACCCCGGATGGGAATATCCTGAAAAAGTTCAGCAGGTCATTGCCGGTATGGAGGGTTCTTTGAGCGAGCCGGATGATCGATCGTCATCGGTCAGGCCTGCGGCCGGCACGGCCTCATGGGCGTTTTTGGGACGAGTTCGACCGTTGAACTGTCAGCGCTCTTCTGCTCGATGCGCAGGGATGAACAGCGGTTCCGGCGGACCGTACGGGTACGCTCGTGCCCCGAACGGCTGCCTACCTTCGGGCGATCACGATCGGACGCGCCTGATCAGGTCCGCGTGAGAAACCGGCATCTGCCGCCGTTTCATGTCCGCCCAGATCACACGCTGCTTGTAGAGCCAGTAATCCAGGTCGGCCGGATCGTCGGCGTAGAGCACCGTATGGTCCTCCAGGATTGCCCCCCGGAGGTACCAGGGTATCTCGTCGAAGATGATGACATCGAAGGGCTCTTGAACGGTGAGGATGCGCGCGTAGACCGGGGTGCGATCCACGCCCTCTTTCAGGACGAGGCAGATATCGATGTCGGATCGTTCATCCGCGTATCCCTTCGGGTGCGACCCGTAGAGGAGGACTCCCCTGACGGACGGCAGGATATCCCAGAAATGGTCCAGGAGCCCGGTCACGGCCGCCCTATCCATTCGAGCATCACTCCGGAGAAGTCCCGCAGGGGTGCGGTCAACCTCGACATGGAGGCGTATGCAATCCGATCGTCGACGCCGTCATACCCGTGAACCAGCCTGTTTCGGAGCCCGATGGCCTCTTTTAAGGATTCGCCCGGTTCTGCCGGGATAACTCCGCGCTCGATCAGGTAGGTGATGTTGCTGTAGTCGTCCTGTGCGGACGAGTTCAGGCTGCGCCGCGCCAGAGCGCAGATATCAGCCATCGCTTCAACTGCCTCCTGAAATTCTTTGTACAGTGCTTTCCGGAGTATCCTGTCGGTGAGGATCTCATCGGAGACGTGCCGCTCGATGAACTCCGTTCTGTCGATCAGGATCTCGCACTTCTGCCTCATCCTCACCGCGATTCTCCCGGCGTGAACAGCCATTGATGGGATATGGCCTCCCGTACTATTAGGGCGTATGCCGGTCGACGGGTAAACGGGGGCTCAGGAAACCCAGGGGTTTTGGCCGGCGTGGACGCTCTTGGGGGCTCCGCCCCGCCGCTGCGGCACCCCGGGTTACGATAGCCCGCAGGTCCGGAACTGGAGAAGCCCGGAGGATTTCGAGCCTTGCCTCAGGGTGCGACGTTCCTGCAGAACGGAGCTGGATCATCATAGGTGCGAAAGTCCGTGGGTCCGGAGCTTGAGAAAGACCTTCGGTCTTCGCCGGCACCGGGGTCGGGTCTCCGGGCGGTACCCCCGGCTCCTACGTCCCCTTCTTCATCTCCTCGATCATCTCCTCGACCTCCTCGTAGCCGTGTCTGTAGAACTCCTCCTCTTCGGGTGCGACCTCGCGCAGCAGCCGGAGGAACTCGCCGGCGTGCTCCTTCTCCTCGTTCGCCACGTCGGTCATGACCCTCCGTACCAGGTCGCTGTCGGTCGCGTCCGCGATCTGCATGTAGAGCTGGATCGCCTCGTACTCGGCGGCGACGGAGAACCGGACGGCGCGGAGGATCTCGCCGTGCGAGAGCTTCCGGTCCAGGCTGTTTCCCGCAAAGGGTGACGCAAATTCGGGCATGATGATTCCTCAACGGTCGTTCGGGCAGGTGCTCTCCTGCACCGGAGTCGCTCTTGCGCTGCGGGGATATAAATAGATCGGCGTGCCGCCCGCGCACGACCGGTCCGTCCCGGTCCGCGAACCGTGCGGTCGCAGCCCGTCGCCGCCTCTGCGCCGGATCGCAGGTCTACACGCAGGTGTCCAGGATCACCCGGCTCGAGCCGTCGGAGAACCCCGCCACCGCGACGACGTGGTCCGGCCCCGCGGTCCCGGCGGTGCTGCTGCTGTTCGTGAACCCGACCGCCAGGTGCTGGATGCAGACGATCGGATCGTCGTCCGGTCCGCACCGGTAGGCGATGGAGATCGTCTCGGGGATCGTCCTGCTTCGCCGTGACGACCACCTGCTCCGGCGCATCGACGGGGGCGATCACGCCCAGCGCCGCCGTCGCGACGACCGCCGCCATGATCACGGTGACGGCGACGAGGAGCACGGTGCCGATGACCGGGGAGACGGCGCCGTCGCGGTCACGCGGCGGACCGCGGATGCCGGGAGACGGTGCTCCGGTCAAAATACTCCTCCGGTGCATGGAGAAAGAAAAGAGTGGTAGGAAGGACGCTTACACGTAGGTGTCCAGGATGACCTGCTGGGAGCCGTCGCCAAAGGCAGCAGTTACCACGACGTGATCCTTACCGCCTGTACCATTAGCGTTGGTCCATGCGGTTCCGACATCAGGGTCTTGATTTGGAGTTGTATATGTCCCAGTACCACTATCTGGCCAAGTGATATTCAACCACTCTAGATTGTTGTGATCAGGACCTCCTTGATACGTTACTATGATGTTCTTTCCCTGCTGCGTCGCGGTAGCCGCCACATTCTTCGTGCTCTGCACGCTTCCAGCCATTCCGAACACAAACGCCGCGATCACCGCGGCGAGGATCACCGTGATGGCGACCATGAGGATGACACCGATGACCGGTGACACCGCCTCTTCATTATACATAAGTTTCATGCATTTCACCTCTTCTCTCTGGCGCCCCCGTTCAGGGGTTCAGTGAACAAACACACCTCTTTTTCTATACTATATATAGATTCTGGAGCTTCTCTCGGCGGAACGATTTTATAGCTCTTTCCGCCTCACGATGAAATATCATTTCCTTTTATTAAAAGATAGCGCATATCCTTTACAGGCTCAGACGAGAGATCGGGCGATAATATCCGATCACACCGGCCAGAATATAAAAAACGTTCGGGAGGATCGCCCGCGGCGTGCGGCAGGTCGCCGGGGTGCCGCACCGGCGCTGCGGCCGGAAGACCCCCGCTCACACGTACCGGTCGAGCAGGACCTTCTCGGTGCCGCCGCGATACCTCCCGATCACGATCACCCGGGTCGTGCCGGGGGCGTCGTCGCCCATGGCGGTCGTCCGGTTCGTGGCGCCGACCGCGGGCAACAGGAGCATGTAGCTGGAGGCATCGCCGGTGCCGCGGTGCCGTTCAGGTGCACCTGACGGACTCGAGCCGGTCCGCGGACGGCCCGCTGTGAAAGGTGTTACTGGATGGCGCCTCCCGCCCGCTCCGCGTGCACGGCGGCGGGCATGGAGCTGTCCGTCGGGGTGGGCACCCCGAAGAGGAGGGCGGCGATCGCCGCCGCCATGATCACGGTGATGGCGACGAGCAGCACGGCGCCGATACTCCCGGACACCCCCGCATCGTCCCCGAATATGCGTATAGTTCATCCTCCTCTTGAAGACGCCGGATCAGCCGTTCGGCGAAGGGGACTACACCGTTTTCTGTATATAATCCTTTCCCCGACGCCGGGCCGGGCTCACGATTTAATACTGCAGCGGATCGATCGGCGTGAATACCCCTCACGATATATGAACCCGATCGTGAACCCGTGCCGTGCCGCAGGATCAATTATATAAAACAGAACGATCCCATCAACCCGACCCGGCGCACGGTGCAGCACCGGCCGCCGGGCCGTTCTCCGTCCCCTCAGTCCCTCGGCGGGAACGCGATGCAGAGCCCGTCCTCGCCGGTCGAGAGCGACGCATCCGGCGCGATCGCCTTCAAAAACCCGGTGATGTAGGGGACGGCGATCGCCGGGTCGGCGAAGTTCTCCTGCAGGGCGGGGCTCTGGTCCAGGCGGACCTTGAGGTGGACGCACCCGTCGCCGTCTGCAAGCTCGCAGGGGATGCCCCACATCAGGAGGAGCCCCTCGGTCAGCGTGACGGGGTCCACGCTCTCGGTGGTGTGGGCGACCAGCGCCGCGCCGTCCTCCGTGCCCAGGCGCCCTGCAAGGGAGGTGATGCGCCGGAGCACATCGGGCGAGGCCTCCCCGATGAGGCGCCGGACGAGCGAACGGGCAACGTCGTGCCGCCGCACGGAGCGTGCCAGCTTGATCAGCTGCCAGTCCTTTGCAAACGAAACACCGGTCCGCATCTCACCCTCGCAGTACTCCGTAGGTCATCACGCCGAGGCCGATGATCACCACCAGGCGGGAGAAGACCGCCGACCAGAGGATGGTGAACGGATCCGGCGTGAAGATGCTCACGATATCGGCGAACGCAATCCCGACGATCAGCGTGAACAGTCCGTAGATGAACAGCAGCAGCGTCTGTTGCCGGACGATCCGGTAGGCGTTGTAGATGATGAGGATCAGGAGCCCCCCCATCAGAAGCGCCACCGTCGCAAGTACCTGTTGAATCAACTCGATCTCCATGTATCCATCTGCCCCATCCTACATCTGCTCCTTGACCCTTCTCACCGAGATGATCGTCTGGATGTCCTTCACGCCCGGAAGCCCCGAGAGCGGAATGAGCACGTTCCGCTTCAGTTCAGTGATGCTCTGGACGCGGACCTTGGCGAAGAAGTCGCCCGGCTCCAGCACCTCGTACAGCTCAAGGATGCTCGGCAGGTCCTTCATGAACCGCTCGACCTCCAGCTTCTCCTCCGGGCGCACCCGGACGTTCAAAAAAGCGATGAGCGTATTCTCGAAGCACTTCTGGTTGATAACGATGGTGAACCGTTCGATGATCCCGGCGTTCTTCAGCTTCTCGATCCGCTTGAAGACCGTTGAGGGTGCGATGCCGATCTTCTGCCCGAGCTCTGCCATGGACATCCGTCCGTCCTCCTGCAGTTCCCGAAGAATCGCACCGTCGATCTCGTCCATTTGGATAGTAGTTACAGGTTGTTATAAATAAAAGTTTTCATATCCGGCTAATTGATATCTGCAGACTTTTTGTATTTTCGGAAGATATCGTCAGACACATGGCTGAATCAACCTGCATGCATACCGATGGCACGCCCGACAGCGATTTTTCGCCGGACATGGTAGAAACCGGAAAAATCATGCGGAACAGGGGCGAACACCCCTTACCTCGTGTACCACGCTGTCGATCCGGGATTAACAATCCGATGACCGTTCGATGCGCCGGCGGCCTCACGGATCGCCGCATCCACAAACGCCCTCGATGCGGAGAAGGCCTCCCGGACCGTGAAGCCGCGGGCGAGGTGGGCAGCGAGCGCCGCTGCAAAGCAGCACCCTGACCCGTGCACGGGGCCGGGGTACGCCGGTCCCTCGAGCCGGACCTCCCCCCCACGGTCCACCAGGACGTCCACCACCGTGGGCCCCGCCAGATGCCCGCCCTTCACCGCCACGGCCTCCGCACCGAGGTCGAGGATGGCGCGACCGGCTTCCGCCATCTCCCCGACCGTCCGGACCGGCATTCCGGCAAGCGCCTCCGCCTCGGACAGGTTCGGCGTGACGATCGTGGCGCGGGGGATGAGCAGCCCGACGAGATCGCCGACGGCTCCCGCCTCCAGCAGCCGGTGGCCGGATGTGGAGAAGATCACCGGATCGACCACCAGTGGAACCCCCTCAGGAAGGCTGCGCGCGACGGCGCGGACGATGCTTCCGGTCCCGAGCATCCCCGTCTTGAACGCGCCGATGAGAAAATCGTCAGCAACCGCCTCGATCTGCGCTGTCACCGCCGCTGCGGGGAGCGCCCAGCTGCCGCGCACCTCACGCGTGTTCTGGGCGGTGACCGCCGTCACCACCGTCAGCCCCCATACGCCGAGGGCGGTGAAGGTCTTCAAATCTGCCTGGATGCCCGCACCCCCACCTGAATCCGAACCGGCGATGGTGCAGGCGGCGATCATCCGCGCACCCTTCATTTGTGATGGGTTGGCGTCGATCTCCATGAACCTTTTGCCCGCGGCGCTGCCGCGGAGCCGCCCAATTTAAATGGTCAGGCACCGACCGTACTGAGGATGGACCTGGAAGAACTGGGACGCCGCCACCTCGCCGCCGGCACGCCCGACGAAGAGATCGTACGGCTGCTGCGGGATGACATCCTCTCAGTAAAACGCCGGCGCGTCTCCCCCCGCCGCGCGGAGGCGTTCGCCCGCGCCGTCCTCACCGAGGTGAAGAACTCCACCGGGCTCCCGGGCGACCTCTTCGAGTACGTGCCGTCCGGATCGTCCATGGGGGAGTTCGGCGTCGGATCGCGCGGCGCCGGCGATTTCTACGCCCACCGGCAGCTCGCCCGCATCATCGGCCGCACCCCGGCGGCCGTGGGGGTCGACGAGATGGACGATGCGGGCGCCGTGCGGGTGGGCGGGACCTACATCATCGTCACCGTCGACGGCATGCACTCCCGCCTCTCGGACTTCCCGTTCCTCGCCGGGTTCCACGTGACCCGGGCGACGCTGCGGGACGTCTACGTCATGGGGGCCCGCCCCGTCGCCCTGCTCTCCGACATCCACGTCGCCGACGATGGCGACGTTGCGAAGATCTTCGACTACACCGCCGGCGTCAGTGTGGTCGGGGAGGCGATGGGGGTGCCGCTCGTGACCGGCTCCACCCTGCGGATCGGCGGCGACATGGTGCTCGGCAGCCGCATGACCGGCTGCGTCGGCGCCGTCGGCGTCGCCGGTCATCTCACCGCCCGGAAGGCGATCCGCCCCGGTGACGTCCTCCTCATGACCGAGGGCGCCGGAGGCGGCACCATCGCCACGGCGGCGATCTACTCCGG
Source organism: Methanomicrobiaceae archaeon UBA206 (assembly GCA_002503105.1). Classification (GTDB taxonomy): domain Archaea; phylum Halobacteriota; class Methanomicrobia; order Methanomicrobiales; family Methanoculleaceae; genus UBA206. The sequence continues at coordinate 8,768 of DAQY01000028.1, read as the reverse complement.
ATTCCCGGGGGTGGTCGAGCAGACCATCAACCTCCACTTCCTCAGGGCCTGTGAGGCGCTGCTCGCAAGCGACGTCCTCCCCGACATCCACGCCATGACCGACGTCACCAACGGCGGGCTCCGCGGCGACGCCTATGAGATGGCGGAGACCGCGAACTGCCGCATCGTCGTCCGGGAGGACGAGCTCCGCACCCTCGTGCAACCGCAGGTGCTGGAGATGCTCGATGCCCTGCAGATCGACTACCTCGGCGTATCGCTGGATGCCCTCCTGGTCGTGGCGCCGCCGGAGGTCGCGCCCGAGGTCTGCCGGGCGGTCGCGTCCGCGGGTGTGCGGATGAAGGAGATCGGCCACGCCGAGGAGGGGCGGCCGGAATCGGTGCTCGTGGTGGAGGGCGAGGTCCGGGACTTCGCGCCGCGGTTCCGGGAGTCCGCCTACACGCCGGTGAAGAAGGTCGTGGACGAGGAGCCACGGGACTTCGAGGAGATGAGGGCGGGGGTCGACCGGGCCGCACGGGCGGCGCTCGAGAAGAAGCGGCGGATCCTCGAGCGTCTCCGGAAGGGTTACGCCCCCTAACCCTCCGGTTTTCTCCCGCTTGCGCAGACGTTGTACGCGAGGTAGGGGATCCTCTTCTCCACGAACGGCTCCAATCTTCTGGCGAGCGTGAACAGCGGCTCCACCAGGTTGCGGTGGGCGAACGAGCACCGCCAGACGCTCACGTCGACAAATCCCGCATCGGTGAGGAGATCGGCGATCTCGCGCCCCGTATAGTACCGCTCATTGAAGTTGCCGACGCCCACCCTCTGCAGTCCGACTCTCTCTCCGAGGGCGTAGATGATGGGGACGGCGTTCGTGAAGACGGTCCGGCTCAGGGTGCAGATCGCGATACGGCCGCCGGGTTTCAGGACCCGGAACGCCTCGCGCAGCATCGCTCCGGGATCGGGCAGGTAGCTGAACGCGAGCAGGCTGGCGAGCGCGTCGAAGGTCTCCCCCCGGAACGGCAGCATATCTGCGGTGCCGACCAGAAACTCGCCTGCTGCACAGTGTTTTCGTGCGTTCTGAACCATCTTCGGGCTGATGTCGAGCCCCACCGCCCGCCCCCCGCCCGCCATGTACTGGCGGACGAAGAGGCCCGTCCCGCACCCGACGTCGAGCAGGAACGCACCCTCCGAAAGACCGCGCATCACGTGGTTCCTGATATGCTCGTGGTAATACCTGCCCCGGTCCCGGTCGTAGCGGTCGTCGTAGACATCGGCGACGCTGTCATAATGCTGCTGAACCTTCTTCACCAAACACCTCCCTGGCGATGCGGGCGAGCAGCGTACTGATCTGCACGAAGTCGTTTGCGTGATGGCAGAGAAGATGGTCGGTCCTTGCGATCTCGACCGCGATGCGCGGGTCGTTGTAGTCCCGCTCCGCCACCCGCCCGAGCTCGTGCGCGACCTCCCGTGCGGAGAGGCCGTAGTCGATCATCAGCGATTCGACGATCCGCCGGGCGGCGTCGTAGTTGCCCGACCGGAGGGCGTCGAAGGCCGAGATCGTGATGTTCTCTGTCTCAGACCCCGGCACCTCGGAGGGACCGATCGCCCCTCCCGACTCGACCGCCAGCTGGAGGTATAGGATCGCCTTCCGCAGATCGCCCCGTGCGGCCTGCGCAATCAGCGCAAGGTCGTCGGGCGACGGGAGGTCAGAGTCCGGCGCCTCCTCTGCGAGGATCGCCTCCAGGCACGACCGGACGATCTCGTTGTCGACAGGGGCGAAGAAGAGCGGCAGGCACCGCGACGCGATGGCAGGGATGATCGCCGACGGATGGGTGGTGGAGAGAACGAACCTGCACGTGGTGCAGGAGCGCTCCATGATCCGCCGGAGCGCCTGCTGGGCTTCAAACGTGAGGGCCTGGGCGTCCTCGAAGACCATCAGCCTGAAGTCCGCGCCCAGGGGGCGCATGGAGGCGTGCCACCTGACGATGTACTTGAAATTGGCGATCAGGCTCCGGTCCTTCCGGTACAGGTGGACGAACCGCTCATCCGACTCCAGGTAGCCCCTCCCCTGCGAGAAGAGGTCGGCGGCATTGAATATGCTGGTGTCCTCCCGCCAGGTCCCGCCGTAGAGCCTCCGCGCCAGGCACTCGATGGCCACGCTCTTCCCCGTGCCGTGCGGTCCGGTGACCAGCAGGTGGGGGACGTTGCCGGTGTCGGCGAATGAGACGAGGTGCCGCACCACCTCGTCCTGACCCGCGATCTCCTCGCATCTCGTCGGCCGGTACTTCTCAATCCAGAGCATGGGTCAGCCTCTCTCTCATCTCCTGTATGGCCGCGCGGAGGAGATAGGTGTTGTCCATCGTCTGGATGAGCCGTGCGCACTCCTCCGCACCGAGCGTCCCGCACGCGTCCGTGACGTGCGGGAGCGCCCGGGTCACCTCATCGACGATCGTGAGCGTCGCCATCCGCGCCGTCCGCGAGAGGGGGTTGAGATCGATCGCGATCACCTGCTTGCCCATCGATCGCAGGGCGGCGCAGCGGTCGCCGTCTTCCAGGGGGACCAGCACCACGTCGGCGGCGCCGATCCCCTCCCGCAGACACCACGCCCGGTCGTGGGAGAGGGGGATGAGCCGCTCGGCCTCGCCGGTCAGCACCTCCACCCCGTGCTCCTCCAGGAGATCTGTGATCCTGTGTATCCGCTCCTCTGTCCGGTGAAACAGGCTCACCTCGACGCCCGCCCCTGACGCCCGCTGCAGCTCCCCGATCTCGCGGGCCGCGAGCGCCGCCGTATTGCCGTTCACCGAGATGACCGGGTGCCGGGCGGTGACGAGCAGGGCGGCGGCAGTGCGGCACGCATGGCGCGCACACTCCGTCGTCCGCTCGCCGAGCAGGTAGTCGAACGCCTCGCCCCGCCCGTGGGCGGCGAGCCCCTCCATCGCCACGATCCCCTCCCGTGCGCATCGGGCGAGCCGTTCCCTGACCTTCAGCGACCGGTACCGGGGGTGATCCTCCGGGATCATCCGCACCCCTCCAGGAGGCGGACGCCGCGGCGTGCCGCCCGCAGCACGAACACCTCTCCGAATGCCGACAGCACGCGCCCGGCGCTGCTGCCGCAGGCGAAGACCCCGTTGCCGAGCATGGTCATGCTTGCGGGGACCCCCTCCCGGTCGCACGCCCGCAACACGCCCCGGACGCCGGGGGATACGAGTCCGCTCCTCTCGGCAAACGTCCGGGAGAGTCCGACGAAGTCCTCCAGATCGGTCGGGCACCGGTCGGGAAACGCGGCCGTCACCCGCTCCATCGCATCAGGTGATGAGAGCACCGATGCGGTGGGGAGCGGCCCGAGCGTCACCGCGTACAGGGGCTCGCGCAGGGGTATGCGGACGATCTCGGCGCCGATCCCCGGCCCCCTCCTGCAGGCGAGCCCTCCCCCCTGGCAGGCGGCGACGTCCCCGAGACCGGTGCAGTGGACGACCTCCGCCTCGTGCGCACGCGCAGCCACCTCCTCTCCCGGCATCCCGAGATCGAAGAGATGGTTTGCGGCGGTGATGGTCGCGAGCAGCGCCGCCGCGGAGAGCCCGAACCCGGCGCCGATGGGGAGGCGACAGTCGGTGACGACGGCGGCGCGCACCCCCAGCCGTTTCAGGGCGTACTCGACCGGCGGCGAGCCGTCGGTGCGCTCGACGACGGCACCGGTCCCGTCCCGGCGGCGGATGAGCACCCGGACGGTGTCGGCGGCCGAAACGGTCGCCCGCACGCCGTCGTCGATGACGACCCCGGCGCCGACGCTCCCCGTCGCGGCTGGGCTGCTGCCGTCGACCCGCCTGAAGTAGCCGGAGATATGCCCGGGAGAGAAGGCTACAGCAGTCTCGACCATATCGCCGCCGCAACCTCCTCCTTGCTGCCTGAAACCTCCTCCCTGCCGGTCTCGGTCAGGAAGAGAAACGACCCGCCCTCAGCGCCCATCACCGGTGGAGCGTTCACCACCACCAGCCGGACGCCGTCCGCGAGCAGCGACCGCGCCCTCTCCTCCTCGCGCCACCCCAGCTTGAACGCCACGGTGACGGGGCGGCAGGCGGCGATCACGTCCTCCAGCAGCTTGGGTTCGGGCAGCAGCTCCAGCGTCTGCGCCTCCCCGCTCGGGATCTTTCCCTCCCGGCGTCGGGGTGCAAAGTCCGAGATCGCCGCCGCACTGATGTAGACGTCCGCCCCCTCCTCCCTGCAGATCCGGAGGACGGCGTCGCGCATCTCGGCGGCGGTGGACGTGCGGACGTTGCGCACGCACGGGAACGCATCCCCGTGCACTACCGTCACATCGGCGCCCAGCCGGTAGGCCTGCAGCGCCAGCGCCCTGCCCATCCGCCCGCTCGCCCGCGTGGTGAGGACCCTGACGTCGTCGAGGGGTTCGGCGCAGGCCCCGCTCGTGATCAGCACCCGTTTCCCGGCGAGCGGGGCCCCCAGCGCGGCCCGCTCCACGTGCAGGACGATCACGTCGGTATCGGCGATCTTCGCCTTCCCCTCCTCGATCTTGGGTTCGACGACGTCGACGCCCCAGCCCCGCAGCCTCCGCAGGTTCCCGGCGACGCCGGGATGCCGGTACATGCTCCCGTGCATGGCGGGCGCAAGAACGACGGGCATACCGCTCCCGATGGCGGTCGTGGCGAAGGTGGTGACCGGCGTATCGTCGATCCCGCAGGCGATCTTGCCCAGGGTGTTCGCCGTGCAGGGCGCGATCAGCAGGACGTCCGCCTCCCCCCCCTCCCCGCAGTAGGCGACGTGCTCCACCAACCCGGAGCAGCGGGTGATCGCCTTCCTGCCGGTCGCATAGGTCAGCGCGTCGGGATGGATGATGCCGCTCGCCGCCTCGCTCATCACCGCCTGCACCGTCGCCCCGCGCCGGCGCAGCGCGTGCGCGAGCTTCACCGTCTCCACGGCGGCGATGCTCCCGGTCACCGCGAGCACGACCGTCGTCCCCTTCAGGGTCTGCAGAACCGTCACGATATGGTCACATCCTGCACCATATGCCACGTGCGGGGACCGTACTTCTTGACGCGGCGCGTGGCGATCGAGGCCGAGAACCCGGCCTCCCGGACCCGGCGCCGGATCTCGTCGGTCGCATCGCCGACGCTGTGGACGTGCAGGACGCTGCCCGCGCGGACGTGGGCGAGGGCGACATCGAGCATCGACGGCGCGTCGAAGTGCCCCATGATCACCCGGTCGTAGCGCCCGTCCATCAGCGTCCGGCAGTCGCCGCGCTCCGCCGTCACGCGATCCCCGACACGGTTCTCTATAATATTGCGCTTCAGATATTCAAATGCTGTCGGGTTCAGCTCCATCGCATGGACCCGTGCGCCGCTGCACGCCACAGGGATGGTGAAGTAGCCTATCCCCGCGAACATGTCGGCGACCCGCTCGCCTTCCCGGACCAGCGCCGCGATCCGCGCCTTCTCGCGACGGTTGCCCTGCGCGAACATCACCCGCGAGGGATCGAGCCAGAAGGTGCAGCCCTGCTCCCGGTGCCGCACATCACCTGCGGTGCCGTAGAGGACCTCCACCTCCGGGATGCGCTCCGCGCCCTGCAGGGCCCGTATTCTGACGACCCCGCGGGGACGGCAGTGCCCGACGATCGCCGAGAGCTCCTCCTCCGTCGGGGCGGGACCGCCGTGCAGCACCGCGATATCACCGACCAGGTGATACCCCCTGCCGACGTACCCTCTCCGCTCCGGGAGCACCGCATCGGCGGGATACCCTGCCTTCACCGGCACCCAGGCGATGCCGTCCGCTACATAGGGGCGGCGGGATCGGTCGATCCACTCCGCGTCGCCGAGGCTCCGCAGCGCTTCGAGGGGTACCTTCCGTGCGTTCATGGGGTCACCCGACCATGATCAGCCGGTCCTGCTCCTCGTCGCGGATCACCCGGACGGGCATCCCTTCGGCGGGCGTCAGCCAGGGCAGCGCGCTGACCTCCCTGGTCTGATACGTCTTCGGGTCGAGGAGCCCCACCGTGTTCCCGTGTACGAAGGCGACGATCGCCGACTCGGCCTCGCAGACGTTCCCGACCCGCCGCTCGATCTCCGTCTCATGCATCAGCCTGGCGGCGCCGGTCTGCAGATCGAAGACGGCCAGGCGCCGGGGTTCGATCACCCGGATCTCGTAGTACATCCCCCGGGACACGACCACGTCGCCTTTTCGGTAGTACGGCAGCCGGACCGAGTAGGTGATGCGGTAGAGCGCCTTCCCGTCCCGCTCTCCGACCAGCCTGGGGTGCGTGGTGTACCGGCCGCCGAGCGCACCGGTGATCTGCTGGGAGATCATCTGCCCGAGGTGCCGGGACCCCACAACGATATCGAGGCCGTCGCGCGACTCCTCGATCGAGGAGACGAAGGAGAGGCGCTCTCCCGCCTGCTGCAGGGCATCCTCCACCTGCTCCGCGATTGCGGCGGCCGCCTCGCGCTCGTGGGCGTTGATCTTTCTGCCCGTCGCCCGCACCTGCACGATCCCCTCGTAGTAGCTCCCGGAGATCCGGCTGCAACGGTCGCACTGCTCCCGCCGCCAGACGATCTCCACCGTGCAGGTGCCGTGGACCGGAACCGCATAGAGCATCGCGTCGACGTCGACGATGCAGGACGTCCTGTTCGGGCGGGTATCCTCGCATCGGACCTCCACCGCCGCGTCCCTGACGTCCGGGTGGAGGCCGACCGCCTGGAGCGCCAGCTCGGCGACCAGCTCGGACCGCTCCGTCTGCAGGTCGGACCAGGTCCCGCCGCGCTTCAGCGACTCGCAGGTCGGGCAGGAGACGGCGGTGACCCGGGGCTCGCAGGAGAGCCACGTCGTCTCCGCAACCCTGCATTTCGGGCACAGCCCGCCTTCCGGCGACGGGGCCCCGCACCGGGGACAGAATGCCTGCTGGATATTCATGGATCAGATCCTGAAGATCTGCGCATGGGGCACATCGCCGATCATGATGCAGCTCTCCGCATCGATCAGGCCCATATCGATGGCGACGGCGACGGCGCGCTTCCCCATCAGATTGACGTTCGTCGCGTGCGCAAGTTTGCGCCGGACCTCTTCCTCGGTGGCAAGGTCGGTGCCGTAAAAAGTCTCGGTGATGCAGACCTCCACGTCTCCGTGCGTCAGAGTCATATTCAGCAGATCCCGGTCGCAGACTGCCACCACGTCTCCGGCGCCCGGTATATGGTGCACTTTCGCATACATCTGCAGATCCGTTTGGCGGCAGTCATCAAAAAGATGAGCGGGGGTATCAGCGCAGTTCGATCTCCACGCCGTACGTCCGTTCGGGCATGTCCGCGTGGATGCGCCACGCGTCCTCCTCGGTGATCAGCCCCTCCTGCAGGTAGCGGAGCGTGAACCGCGGCACCGACTTCGGCCCGATCACCGCACCGGGCCTTGCGTTCTCGTCCATGTAATCGCTCTCCATGGTAAATCCCCTCCTCTGCCGGGCGAGCGCCGGGATCGCCTCGTGCCGGGCGATGAAGGAGGGCATGAGCGGGGTATCAGGGGTTGCGAAGTGTTTGACGACCCGCTCGACCGGGATACCGGCCCGCTCCGCCATCTCGACCACGTCGGCGCAGGGACCGCTCTCCGCGTGGATCTGGACGGCGCAGCCGATCCCGGCGGCGAGCTCCAGGGCGTGGCGCAGCACGCCGTTCGACTCCTCCCAGACATCCGGCGGCACCCGGTAGTGCGGCCGCCCGCTCTTCAGGGCGACCGCCGTCCCCTCAGCCACGTACCGGGCGGCGTGATCGAGCCCCGCCCGCATCACCGCAGCCGCCTCCTTCAGGCCCATGCGCTCCGACAGGCGTGAGATCTCAGCGGGGTGGACGCCGAGGACCGGGTGGACGACGAGCCCGGTCTCCCGGACCAGATCGGCCACCCGCAGCGTCGCCTCGAAGACCCCGCAGTAGTCGGCGCCGGAGGAGGGCTCGATCCCGTACGACCAGGAGGGTTTCGTGACCAGGAAGATGTGCGTCCCGCCGGACCGCCTGAAGTCCTTCGCCGCCTCGACCCCGCGGCCGTTGACGGGATCGATGTGAATGTGATCGTCAGTGATCGGTATCGCGGGGAGTTTCATGGATCTCGACGATCTCCATCATGGGGTAGTCGTCCTCAAGGTGCAGCCGGGCGGTGCAGGAGGCGCCCCCGACCCGCGTCCTGATCTCCACATCGAACATCCGCCCAGCAAGCTCCGAGTAGCCGAACCGGTTCGTGACCATCATCTCCCGGTCGAGCCTGACCCGGACCGCCGTGACGAACGGCTGGAGCCCGACGGCCTGCTCGATCGCGGTCTCCACGGCAGCGGCCGTCTCGCGGGCGATGGGTGTCCCGACGAACTGGTGGTAGAGGGCGCCGAGTTTGATTCCCGCCTCAAACGCCGCCTTCTCGCGGTCGGTGATCATGGATACAGGTACGCATCTCCCAGGTAAATATGGTTTGGGGTTGCTTTGAAGCGGTCTTGTTCTCTTCGCCCGTTCGCACGAAACCGAAGCGCTTGTATGCGATACCGGCGCACCATCGTACGTGTTCCTGATGCTGTTCTTTTTTTTCCATCGGCATTCCGCTCGCGGCCGTCGCAACGGTACTGTATCTCCTGGTGCGGCGCATCCGCCCGACCGTCCTGCAGGTGCTCGTCCCTGCCGCTGCCGCCCTTATCATTACAATTGTGAGAATTACTATTAACTCGCCTCTCACCTCCGTTCACTGCGTCCTCCTGCCCCCGTTCCTCACGGCTGTTCCCTTTCCTTCCCGAATCCCTGCAGATTCGGGTTTTT
>DAQY01000080.1:3876-33967 GCA_002503105.1 Methanomicrobiaceae archaeon UBA206 | reverse complement strand
AGGAAGCCGTGTCAGGAATCCGGCGCAGTATATCGCTCGATTCTCCTGGAGCGTACGTAAAAGTGCTCTAAACTATATGGATCTTCAACCACAAGGTACTTTTGGGACGACTTCATGTGCAAAAACCTTATACCACGGCGGTCGTAACGATCGATGTGAGGTGATGTATGGCCCAATCCGATACATCGGCACCGGACAGGGGTCCGTCCGATATGCGCAGGGAAGAGAAGATCCACGCCTATATCACCATGCTCGAGTCCAAAGCACTCACCTACCGGTGGAAGGCTGCGGAGGCGCTCGGAGAGATCGGAGACAGACGTGCGCTCCAGCCGCTCATCCGTGCACTGGATGACGAGTACGTGGAAGTCCGGTGGCTGGCTGCAAAGTCGCTCGGCAAGATCGATGAGAGAGGGGCGGTGGAACCGCTGATCCGGGCACTGCAGGACGAGGACTCATGGGTGAGACGGGGGGCGGCGTGGTCGCTCGGGAAGATCGGCGACCCGCGGGCGGTCGAACCCTTAATCGGGCTGCTGCAGGACGAAAAGCCGCAGGTCAGGAAGAGCGCGGCATGGGCGCTGGGGAAGATCGGCAATACACGTGCCCGGAAGCCGCTCATGCGCCTGCTTGAGGATGCAGATCGTGACGTTCGGGAGGCGGTACGGGCAGCTCTGCGCGAGATCGGCACGGAACGGGAGATTGCAACCATGTAATCGGCGGTGTCTGCTGGCCTGATCGCCTGCCAGACATGAGTGAATACATGCGATGGTATTCCCCGTTTTCCTGAAACTCAGGCTCCTGTATTGAAATCGATGTTTTTAATGCTTCGACAAAAAAAAAAAAACAGCTCTGCGGGAGAGCAGCGTATGGATCTCTTCATGAAATGTGCCATTGAAGAAGCGCAGAAGGGACTCGACGAGGGTGGCATCCCCATCGGCTCCGTACTGGTCAGAGACGGGAACATTGTCGGGAGAGGGCGCAACCGCCGTGTGCAGGAGGATGACCCGATCCTCCATGCCGAGATAGACTGCCTGCGGAATGCCGGACGGATCGGCAGCTATCTGGGGACCGCTCTCTACTCCACGCTGATGCCCTGCTACCTCTGTGCCGGCGCCGTCGTCCAGTTCGGCATCGGTAAGGTGGTGGCGGGGGAGTCCGAGAACTTCAAGGGGGCGCGGGAGTTCCTGGAGATGCAGGGAGTCGAGGTGATCGACCTGGATCTGGATGTGTGCAAGCGGATGATGCGTGCGTTCATCGAGCAGAACCCCGAGCTCTGGTACGAGGACATCGGGGCGCTGTAAGGACGGAGCGGCGTTTTGTATGGGTTCGGTACGGTTCGAAGCGGCCGCCGCGCTGGTGATGGCGTGGGCGCGCCCCCCTCCGACGGGACGGGGCGATCGCCCGGTTCGTTCGCGAGCTCGATCTCTCGGTGGGTCTGGAGCTTTACGACCGCTGCACCGCCGTATGCGGGCAGTACGGCGAGGTCGTCCTGAACCGGGAGCACTTCATCAGGCACGCAGTCCGGCACGAGCTGGAGACGGATACCAGCCAGATCGTCGTTCTCGCTGCAGGGAAGGTCGCTGCTCGCATTCGAGCTGTTGTTCATCGAGGTTCCCGAGCGCATCGTGCGCATGAATGGAGGAGGTGGCTGCGCTGTACGCCGCGGATTCGCTGGACGAGGCGTGTTCGGGGGGTATTCCGGTGCGATATGCCGGCGATCGTCGTCGTGGATGGCATCAGCTGCTACCCGCCGGATCGGCAGCTGTCGCGGATCCTGGACCGGTTCCCGATCGGAGAACGGGCGGAACTGGTACTTTCTGCAGCGGGAGGGCGGCTGGATCGCCTGCTGTACGGGGAGGATATAACCGAATCCTTAACCGGCAGCGGGAAGATACTCCAGCTGCGGTCTCTGGCGCCGTCCGGCTGAGGCTGATGCCGGCGGTCGGGGCCGCGACGTGGTCGTATGAGACTCAGAAGCATCAGATCTCCTGTTCCGGTCTCCATCCTGGGCATCGTCCTGATTGGTGTCGTCTGCATCGCAGTCACCGCGCCCGCGCCTGCAGCGTGCGCCGCGGATGGGGACCGCGATATCTGTTCCAGGCGTCGACGATCGACGCCCTCCTGCAGGCCGTCTACGACGGGGCCGTCACCTTCGGCGAACTCAGGCGGCACGGCGACTTCGGCATCGGCTACTTCGACTGGCTCGACGGCGAGTTCTACCGGATCCCCGTCGACGGACGGCTGTATCCGGTGGCGGACATGACGACCACCCCGTTTGCGAGCGTGACCTTCTTCGACCCCGATATAACCGTGGAGATCGACGAGCCGATGAATCTGACCGATCTTGAGATCTTCCTGGATGGGCAGTTCCCCTCGAAGAACCTCTTCTACGCGGTCCGGATCGACGGAGCGTTCGCGTCTGTGCGTGCCTGGAGCGTGCCCGCACAGGAGAAGCCCTACCCGAAGCTCGTGGAAGCGGTGGCCGGTCGGGCGGTGTTCGAGTTCGAGTTCGAGAACGTCACCGGCAGCGCCGTCGGGTTCTGGACACCGGAGCTGGCGCGGGGCGTCAACGTACCCGGATACCACCTCCACTTCATCACCGACGACCGGACGGGAGGCGGGCATGTGCTCGACCTGCGGCTGGACCGTGGATCGGTGCGTATCGACGTCACGCCTGCCTTTTATATGGTGCCGCCCACCGAAGGGGACTTCTGCGCTGCAGACCTCTCGGGCGACCTGCGGGACGAGCTGGAAGCAGTCGAAGAATAGCGGGGGTTACCGGACGGCGGGCAGGGTCCCCAATCCCGCTCCTTCCGCTCTTGCTGTACGCACTCGCCGCGACCAGCGGGTGTCCCCCTCCCGTCAGAGAGTTTTAGGATGACCTCCTTCGGTGCGGTATTTCGGTTTCCGGCGGCAAACACCCGGAGATCGGCGTTCTCCTGCCGTACCGTGGACGGCGTGCCGCGGCAGACAGAGGTCGCGGTCACCGGCACGTCCGGAGGGCGAGGGTCTCGCTGCAGTCCGGGCAGAGCATCTTCTTCTTCCGGTCCAGTTCGTCCAGCGTTCTCGGCCGGAACATGACGCACTCGGGGTTGCTGCAGTGCCCGAGGCCGAGGAGGTGGCCGACCTCGTGGGCGCCCTCCTTGGCCGTCCGGTCGATCAGGTCGTCGTCGTTTGGCATCCTGCTGTAATAGGCGTTGTCCAGGCGTGCCGTCGAGACCACCGCCGCACCGCAGGACGGCCGTGCCAGCCCGAAGACGAAGTCACAGCCGTTGACGAAGAGGTCGCGGGAGGTGACGAGCAGCAGCGGTTCGGCGATCGCATAGCGGCGTATGAACGTATTCTGCAGCCGATCCAGGATTTTTTGAGCATCATGCTGGTCGCGTTCCCTGTCGTAACCGTCTACGAGGAGTGGATATTCGATCGTCTCGGTCTCGGTGTCCAGGAGCATCGCGATAAGCCGTGAAACGGGGAGCTGGATTCCCGCCGGTGACTGCTGATCCCAAAGAATTTTGATGCCCATCACCTGATCTGTGGGTAATGCGTCACTATAAACGTATTGAACGGGATATCGGGACCTATATCAGCAGCCGGTACCGCAGGGCCGTGGAGGTCGGTATCGGCGACAACCCCGATGCGGCCCTGATCATTGCGGCGGCAGGTGCTCTCGCTCTCTGCACCGATATCAGGCCGGACATCCGGCACGAGGGCCTCACTGTGGTCGTCGACGACATCTTCGAACCCGATATCTCCCTCTACGAGGGTGCCGATCTCGTCTATGCGATCCGCCCCGGTATCGAGATGATTCCGCCCCTGATCGCGCTCGCACGGCGTATCGACTGTGATCTGCTGGTATACCATCTCGGCTGCGAAATCTGGGGAGACGGCGGGGAGATCGTGGACTGCGGCACCGTGCTTCGCCGCTACCACTGCTGCGGGCCTTAAAAGAGCGTGGCCTGGCTGGACGGCCGTTCGGATCTCTCCTCTTCTCTCCTCTTCTCCGGTGGATCTGCAGCCGATTTTGCAGGTTTTTTCCGCGACTTCTTCTCCGCCGTCGCGGCGGCTCTTTCCTCTCTTGCCGCCTCCCTGACCACCCGGGCGGCGGATGTCCTGTCATGGAGGAAGAGGTTCAGCTCGTCCGCATCCAGCTGCAGCTCCTTAACGAAGCGTTTGGGATCCTGTTCGACGAGGAGGCCGATCAGCGTGAAGAACTCCTCACGGAGCGTATTCTGCGGAATGTGAGTCGACTGGGAGAGTTTCCGCAGCAGGCCGGTACGGATCGCCTTCTGCCGCTTCGAACTGCTCATCATCCCCCAGCGTGCGGGGGGCTGGATGCGGCCGCGGACGCCGTGGCCGCCGGCGGCGTCCGCCGCGCCGAGGAGCGCGATCGCGTTCGCGTACCGCCAGAGGGTGTAGTACTGCCGCCGATATGTCCGCCCGACATACTCGTCCGCCCTCGACACATAGTCGTAGCCCCGCGCCCGGGATGCGAAGTCCGGCATATGGTGCAGGTTCCCCTCGATCCACTGCTCGATGGCGTCGGGGGTGTCGTCGACCTCGTACGCCATCCGCAGCAGGTCGCCGTCGCTCCTTCCCTTGAAGACCGCTGCGATCAGTTCGAAGATGGTGGACCGTTCGTCTTTCCGTACCGTATGGACGTCCTCCCCGGTCAGGCGATCCTTTCCGATGGAGGCGGCATAGAGCATGTTGATGGCGGCCCGCAGATCTCCGCTGGCGGCTTCGGCGATCTCTTCGAGCACGCCGCCTGTGCATGAGATCCCCTCCTCGGCGCAGATCTGCCGGAGCCGCGGCACGATGGAGCGTACCTGCAGCGCCCTGAACTGCACGGGTTCCGTGACCGCCCTGATCTCCTTTGCGAGCCTGTAGTAGTCGTTCGCGATCAGGATGATCGGCTGCCGGGACTCTGCGATGATATCCACGATCGCTCTCGCTCCGCCGCGGTCGGCATGGGCGTGGAGATTGTCCGCCTCGTCGAGCAAGACGAGCTTCCGGGTGGCGCCGGAGAGGCTTGCAGTCGTGCTGCTGCTGCCTGCGATCCTCTCAAGCACCGGCTTTGTCCGCTGGTCGGAGGCGTTCAGCTCGACCACCTCCCAGCGCATATCGCGTGCAAGCGCATATGCGCTGGAGGTCTTGCCGATCCCCGGCTTTCCGTACAGGACGAGGGGCCTGCTCCGGCGGCTCCAGGTCTTCGCCCACTCGTACATCTGCCGGACCGCTGCTGCATTCCCCACGATATCCTGCAGGTGCCGGGGCCTGTACTTCTCCGCCCAATCCATGCCTACAGATCTCGACGCCGCAGTTGAAAAAGTCGACGATGACCGTCGGAAACCGTATGCATTCAGGGTGGCAGGGGGACGATCGCATGTCGGGATGACCCGCCTTGCACCCCGGGGCGTGCTCCCGGCGGCCAGGAGAGGGAATGATAGACCCTCTTCCCGACATACCCACCTGAATCACGGGCATCGTACCGCGTGACAATCAAATACATTATCTCTGATGAGGCAGAATACCATAAAGAAGATTGGGGTGTTGGTGTTCTCGTGGTAAAAGAATGCTCCACATACACGGTGGCCAGGGCCGTCAGGGAATATGAAGGCGTGACACGGAAACACGACATCGGAGGCATGATCAGGGCCCTCCGGATCGATGCGCCCAATGTCGTCGCCTCCTTCGGCGAGGATGCCGCCGTCATCCGGCACAACGCAGACGAGGCGCTGCTCCTTGCGGCGGACGGCATCTGGAGCCGCCTCATGGAGGCGGATCCGTTCTGGGCGGGATACTGTGCGGTGCTGGTCAATATCCACGATATCGCCGCCATGGGCGCAAAACCCCTCGCCCTGGTGGACGTCCTCTCTGTCTCTGACGAACAGATCAGGCAGGAGGTGACGCGGGGCATGGTCACCGCATCCACCCAGTTCGGTGTGCCGATCGTCGGCGGGCATCTCCACCCGGATACGCCGTACAACGTCGTGGACGTCGCCATACTGGGGACCGCCCGGATGGACCAGATCATCTTCTCCCACACGGCACAGGACGGCGACCGGGTCATCGCGGCGATCGACCTGAAGGGACGGGTGCACCCGTCCTGCTGCCTGAACTGGGACTCGGTCACGATGAAGTCCGCAGAGCAGGTGAGGGCGCAGATCGGCGTGATGCGGCACCTGGGCGCTGGACATCTTGTGACCGCCGGTAAGGATATCAGCAACCCCGGCCTCATCGGGACACTCGGCATGCTGCTCGAGGTGAGCGGACGCGGTGCGGTGATCGATCTGGAGGCGATCCCGCGGCCCGATCTCTCCGCCGTGGGCATCCCCTTCGAGCAGTGGGTGCGGATGTACCCCGGGATGGGATTCATCGTCACGGCCATGGACGGGCACGTGGCCGAGGTCTGCCGCCGCTTTGAGCAGGTGGGGATCACGGCCGCAGCCATCGGGCAGGTGGACAGCAGCAGGAATCTGGTGGTCACGTACGGGGGGGAGGAGACCTCCGTATTCGACCTCGATCACGACGGGATTATCAGGATCTTCGCTGAAGTGGACACATGCCGGTAGTCATCGGTATCGGGGCCGCTGCTGCCGAGAGGAAGGTTTGCGAGAGCGTACTCAGGGTCAGTGAGCGGGCGGACGTCGTGGTGTTCGCACCGCAGAGCACGGCGGAGGCGTTCGGGGAGCCATGTACGGTCGCGGAGAGCAGCGCACCCGGCGAGGCGCTTATCAGCGCCCTGATGAGCGGAGAGATCGATGCTGCGGTCCGGGGCACGCTGCCCGCGTCCTCCACCCTGCAGGCGCTGAAACAGGCAACCGGTCTGGACCGCCTGATCAGGATCGCACTCCTGGAGACCGCCGATGGACGGTTGTTCCTCCTCGCTCCGGTCGGCGTGGACGAGGGGTGGACCGTCGCCGAAAAGATCGAGCTGGTGGAGCGGGGCCGTGTGATTGCCCGGACGTTCGGGCTCTCCGAGCGGGTGGCAGTCCTCTCCGGCGGGAGGTTCGGGGACGTCGGCCGGCATCACGCCGTCGACCGGAGCCTTGCCGATGCGGAACTCGTCGCCCGCCTGACCGGAGGGGATCACATGGAGATCCTGGTCGAGGACGCCATCCGGGAGTGCGGGATGATCCTCGCCCCGGACGGCATCGCCGGCAACCTCATGTTCCGTACGCTGACATTCCTCGGAGGAGGGAAGGGTCACGGGGCACCGGTGGTAAATATCGACAAAATTTTTGTGGATACATCGCGCGCCTCACCAGATTATACGAATGCACTATTGCTTGCCGGATCGCTGGCAAAATCATGAAATGGCTTTATAAAGCCTGATTGCCCCAGAAAACTACGTAGAATCCTTTTTTACGATTGATCAGATTCCCTGTCGGTTATGCGGTTGCACCGCCCAAATGAAACTCCAATGCGGAATAAAGACGCAGATTATTGAAATAATCCCGAAATATTTAAATATTGACTGATATACTTCTTTTAGAGGTGAAATTGATTATGGCAGATCTACCTATTGCTGCGGTTGTACGTATTGCAAAGAAGAGTGGTGCTGAGAGAGTGGGCAGCGATGCAGCTGCTGCACTGGTCGCAAAGGCGGAGGCGTATATCGCCGAGCTGACCAAGGAAGCCAACAGGCTGGCTCAGCACGCGGGCCGGAAGACGATCAAAGCGGAAGATGTTGAGCTCGCGGTTAAATCCGCGTAATTCAACTCCTTCTCCCCTCTTTACCGCTTCGAACGGAGTCGTACCGTACCGTCGCTTCTTCTTACAGCGTTCCTTTCGTGCTGGGAGCCCCAGTCTCCGTCCTGTCGACGGCGGTCGCCGCGTGGAGCGCCCTCCCGAACGCCTTGAAGATCGCCTCGCACATGTGGTGGTCGTTTCTGCCGTACGCGGTGATATGGGCGGTTATCCTCGCATTGATGCAGATGCTGTAGAAGAAATGCTCGATGAGGTCTCCGGGGATGTTCCCCGGTCCTGCCGGCGAGAACTTGCCGGAGAAGACGAGATATCCCCTGCCGCCCACATCGATCGACGCGCGGGCGAGCGACTCGTCCATGGGAACAGCAACGTCAGCGAACCGGGCAATCCCCCGTCCGTCGCCGATCGCCTCCGCCAGGGCGGTACCGAGGACGATCCCCACGTCTTCCACGGTGTGGTGACAGTCGACTGGGAGATCGCCCGCGGCCCGGACGGTGAGGTCCATCCGTCCATGCCGCCCGAACGTGGTGAGCATGTGGTCGAGGAACGGGATACCGGTATCGACGGTGCACGCTCCCGTACCGTCCAGGTTCAGGGACACGCGAACGTCCGTCTCTCCGGTCGTGCGGTGAACATCAGCGCTCCGCATGCGCCACCTCCAGCGATTCACGGAGCTGTATTCTCCCGGCATAGAGGGCGGAACCCAGCACCGCACCGGCCGCGCCGGCATCGCGGAGCGCCGCGATATCGGCCGTGCTTGCAATGCCTCCCGAGGCGACGACCGGAAGCGCCGTCGCATCGAGCAGCGCGAGGATCGGTCCGATGGCGATCCCCTGCTGCAGCCCCTCCACATCCACGTTGGTGAAGAGCAGCGAACCGGCACCCAGAGCCTCGAACCGCTCCGCCCAGGCGAGGTAATCCCCGGCCCCCTCTTCCCAGCCCTCGATCACCACCTCTCCTCTCCGGGCGTCGACCCCTGTCATCACGTGCCGGCTGCCGAACTCTTCGGCGAGTATGCGGATGGCCTCGGGATTCCGGATGGCGAGGGTGCCCAGGATCACCCGCTCCACGCCGACATCGAGCCATCCGGCAGCATCCGCAACGCTCCGTATCCCCCCGCCCAGCTGGATGAGGACGTCCGTCTTCCGGATCAGATCCCGGATCAGTGCGGCATTCTTCTGTGCATGGCCGAAGGCGCCGTCGAGGTTGATGATATGGAGGCCGTCCGCCCCTTCGTCCACCCACCGCTGCGCCCAGGTCTCAGGCTCGCCGTAGACCGTCGCACGCTCCCGTTCCCCCTGCACGAGCTGTACGCACCGTCCGTCCAGAATATCGACCGCAGGAAAGATCTCCATGTAAATCAGCGTACCATTCGTTCGATCGGCATAACTAATATGTCTTTTGCGCCGGCTCGCTTCAACTGGTTGATGAGTCGATAGACCTGTTTTTCGCTCACCACGGCGTGAACGGCGACCAGATTGTCCTCCGATGCCACGTCCATCACGGTAGGGCCTGAAAGGCCCGGGAGCACCCGTTTTACGTCGTCGAGCGCCCCGCGGTGGACATTCATCATCAGGTAGCACTGCCCCTTCGCCCGGATGACGCTCTCGAACGCGAGCACGACCTCGTCGATCTTCTCCCTCTTCGTCTGCGCCGCACCGCGGTTCGCGATGAGCACGGTGCTCGTCGTGAGGATCTCGCCGATGACGCGGAGGTGGTTCGTCCGCAGCGTCGTGCCCGAACTCGTGAGGTCGACGATCGCGTCGGCGATACCCAGGTGCGGTGTCGCCTCGCAGGCCCCGCCGACGGTCACCACGGTCACCGCAATACCGTGACGGTCGAAGAACGCCCGGGTGACGGACGGGAATTCGGTCGCGATCCGTGCCCCTTCCAGATCGCGGATGCTGCCGACCGTCGACTCTTCGGGCACGGCGATCACCAGGGTGGCGTGCCCGATCTGGAGATCGAGGAGTTCGTCGACCTGCGATCCCCGCTCCATGACCATGTCCTGGCCGGTGATCCCGATGTCTGCAACGCCTGCGGCGACATACTCCGGAATGTCGATCGGGCGTGCGAAGAGGATCTCCACGTTCGGGTCGTGCGTCTGCGTGATCAGTCTGCGTTCACTGCCGCCCAGCAGGTGGAGTCCGCTCTTCTCGATCAGCTCGGCGATCGGGCCTGCAATCCTGCCCTTGTTGGGTATGGCGATGCGGATACGGTCATCGGTCCGCCCGCCCCGCCCCTGCGGTATCGGATTCATAAGGCTCTGTGTTCCGGAGATCGGTGGTCAGAAGGTGGAGAGATCGCCCCTGATGACCTTCTCGGTGATAGTGGTGATATCCTCAAGCCAGCCGTCGATGATCGATTCGATCTCGTAGCTGATGGACCTGACGTGCACGCCCGGTCGCGGGAGAATCTGAGCGCTTGCGGCGTGTGGATAATCGATGGGGTTGCCGATCTGCGAGAGCAGGCGGATGTAGATCTCCTCGATGCCGTCCACCTTTTCCACGCAGTCGTGGGCGATCTGATTCGCGAGGAGGTTGTAGATCTTGCCGATGTGGTTGATCGGGTTCTTCCCGCTGGTCGCCTCCATGCTCATCGGGCGATTCGGCGTGATCAGCCCGTTGGCCCTGTTTCCGCGCCCGACAGACCCGTCGTCGCCCATCTCCGCCGAGGTCCCCGAGACGGTGAGAAAGACGCTGGCGATCTCCAGATCGTCGGCGGTGTTCACCGCCACGATGACCTCTCTGCTGGTGTACCGCCTCGCCACCGCCTCGACCTGCTCCTGGATGATATTCTTCAACTCGATATATTCGTTCAGGCTCGAGCAGTAGCGATCGACTATAGCGACGGCGAGCGTGAGGGTGATGGTGTCGGCGTCGCGCAGGCACATGATCTTCACGTCCTGGCCGATGGCAGGGTATTTGGGCCGGAGCGTGTCGTCGATGAACGCAGCGACGCCCTTGACGATGCTCTCCGCCGTGGAAAAGGGGGCGTGTGCGACGCCGAACGAGGTGTCGTTCGCCCGGGGGGTACGGAACCCCTTGCAGGTCTTGAAGACTTCCCGGAGATCCGTCGAACTGACGCCCATCCGGCTGTCGACGACGACATCGCGGTCCATGTTGAGGGTCGGGAGGATCCTGTGGATATAATTCCTGGCCGCCTCGATGGCGATCGCGTCGGCGGGTATATTGATTCCGTTGAACATCTTCGTTGCACGGCCGGAGATGAGGAAGTAGATCGGCTTTGTTATCTTCCCGCCGCCGAACTTCGGGATCGACTCCCCGGCGACCACCTCGGCCTGGTCGGTGTTGTGGTGCAGGACCATGCCGCATTCCTCCAGATATGCCGCGCTGAGCGCACGGCTGATCGACTCCGCAATGCCGTCCGCCAGGCTGTCGGGATGGCCGAGGCACTTCCGTTCAACGAGTTCGATCCGCTGCTGTTCGATCGGAATCTGGTCGAGACCCTCCACACTGATGTTCC
Organism: Methanomicrobiaceae archaeon UBA206; assembly: GCA_002503105.1. Lineage (GTDB taxonomy): Archaea > Halobacteriota > Methanomicrobia > Methanomicrobiales > Methanoculleaceae > UBA206. The sequence goes on along the minus strand of DAQY01000080.1, from coordinate 22,774 downwards.
TCTTCATCGAATCCACCGTAGTTCTAAATTATGATATGAAAATGATTACAACTCATATAACCATTTCTAACCCTTAATCCGTACATCCGAGCGAATGGCGATTTTACACGCGCCGTCCCGGAATACCCGCACCATGCCGCCGGACTCTGAGATGGTGACGCCGACGGCAGGGATCTCACTGGTGATGAAAGCGGTTGCCCGGTGCCGGCCCCCGAGACCCCCCGGCAGCATGACCGTCCGTCCGGTGACGTCCAGGTACCTCCCGGCAGCCCGGATCTCCCCGGTTGTATCGATCACAAAGACGCCGTCCAACTGGGCGAACTCCTTGACGCTCTCCCAGTTTTCGCGGTTCTTGATGTCTCGGACATCCGCCGGCTGCCCCTGGTAGGGGTTGAGGATCGCCTGATGGGAGTGCTTGAAGATCTCCTCCGGATCGCCGATGATGAAGGCGGTGCCGATGGACCGGCCTTCGCGCCCTTCGACGGCGATCTCGAGCGCGAGCGTGAGGACGGCATGGAGCACCTCCCGCGGGACGATGTCCGAGAAGTCCTTCAGGTTGATGAAGTTCTTCCCCTCCCCGACGTCGTAGAGGATGATGGCGTACGGGAAGACCCCCACGACGATCCCGCTCTCGAGTCTGCGTTTCAGGTAGAGCTGCACGGTGGCGTCCACCATGTGCCGCTCGCTCACCTCCAGGATGTCGTGCATGGTGAGGTCCTTCAGGACGTCGAGCTGGAGCTCCTGCACCCAGATAATCGGGATATCGGACTCGGCCGGGCACGGTTCGATGAACGAGACGATCGCCCGCGCGCCGACGGTTGACGCCACCTGCAGAGCGGCCCGGAGTATCAGATCCTCGTTCATAGCAGCTCCCTGACCAGGTGCGGAATCTCCGACGGGCGGGACGCGACCGGCACGCCGAGCGCGGAGAGCCTGCGCGCCTTGGAGCGGGCGTCGCCCTCGCCGCCCTCGATGATCGCTCCCGCATGCCCCATCCGTTTCTCGGGAGGGGCGCTCACCCCGGCGATGTAGGCGACGACGGCAAGATCGGTCGAACGAACTCCTTCCTCCTCGAGGTTGCCCCCGACCTCGCCGATCACGACCACCGCGTCCGTCGCCGGGTCGTCCTCGAACCGTGCCAGCACGTCCGAAAACGTCTGCCCGATGACCGGGTCGCCGCCGATGCCGACGACCGTGCTCTGGCCTATGCCTGCGCGGGAGAGCTCGTCCACGACCTCGTAGGTGAGGGTGCCGCTGCGGGAGACGACTCCGACGTTCCCCCGCGAGAAGAGGTGGGCGGGCATGATCCCCAGCTTGCACTCCCCCGGCGAGAGGAGGCCCGGGCAGTTGGGGCCCACTACGACGCAGTCGTGGAGATCCGCGTACGCGATCGCCTTCATGGTGTCGTGCACCGGGATGTGCTCGGTGATAACGACGACGAGCTCGATGCCGGCGTGCGCCGCCTCCATGATCGAGTCGCCGGCGGCGACGGCGGGGACGAAGATGACGCTCGCAGTCGCATCGTGCTCCTGCAGCGCCTCTTTCACCGAGTTGTAGACCGGCACGCCGTGCACCTCCTGTCCGCCTTTGCCCGGGGTGACGCCGGCGACGACGCCCCGTCCACCGACCTCCCGGGCGTACGCGTTCATCAGATCCAGATGGAATGCACCCTGCCTGCCGGTCGCATTGTGCACGAGCACACCGGTGGCGCGGTCGCCGTAGATCATCGTGCCGCCTCCACCGCCGCCCGGACCGCCGCATCCATGGAGTCGACCATCCGGTACCCGTGCTCCGCGAGCAGGCGTCTTCCCTCTTCCTCGTTCGTCCCCGCCATCCGAACGATCACCTGCGGCGCAACACCGGCATCGATGATGCCCTGTGCCACCTCGTCGCAGCGGGTGATGCCGCCCAGGAGATTGACGACGATCACCTTCACCGACGGTACGCTGGCCAGGAGCCGCACCGCGTGGCAGACCCGCGTCTTGTCGGCGCCGCCGCCCACGTCCAGGAAGTTCGCCGCCTTCCCTCCGTAGTACTCGATGAGGTCGAGCGTGGACATGGTGAGCCCGGCGCCGTTGCCGATGACGCCGATGGTGCCGTCCAGCTCCACGTACGAGAACCCGTGCCTCTCCGCCTCGCGCTCACGCTCGGAGAGATCGCGGTTGACGGTGATCCCCTGCCGTGCCAGCGCATTGTCGTCGATGATCAGCTTGGCGTCCGCTGCATAGATGCCGTCCGGCGTGGTGACCAGGGGATTGATCTCCGTCAGCAGGGCGTCTTTCTCCTGAAACACGCGGTACAGCCGGTTGACGATCGGTCCGATCTCCTTCGGAGCGTCTCCCAGGAGCTCTCGCAGGAGAAAGGGCGGGACGTCCCGCAGCAGAGGAGAGAGGGTCACCCGCCGGACCGCACCCGCATCCTCCTGCGCCACAGCCTCGATCTCGACCCCGCCGGCATCCGCAAAGAGGATCACCGGCTGTTTGCTGGAGCGGTCGATGGTGATGCTCGCATAGTACTCGTGCTCGATGGGGAGCCGCTCCTCCACCAGGATCTCGTGCACCGGCACGCCCCTGATCGTGCGGGAGAAGAGGTCCCGTGCGGCGTCGACGGCGGACGACGCGTCCGCCACCAGGATGCCGCCCGCCTTTCCGCGTCCTCCCACGTCCACCTGCGCCTTCAGCACCATCATACTCCCGAGCTCCGGGAGGTGGGGGGTCAGCTCCTCCGGCGCCCTGACGAGCGCACCCTTCGGCACCGGGATGCCGTACTCAGAAAAGACCGATTTTGCCTCGTATTCCAGCAGCTTCATAGGTTACACGCTCTCTTGCCCAGATCAAACCCTCTCTGCAGCGCCTTTGCGTTCAGCTCCTCGGTGCCCTTCGGAACGCTGTCGAGCACCGCCTTCTCGATCGCCGTCCTGCTCACGACGCCCGTGGTCGCCACCAGTGCGCCGATCATCACGATGTTCGCCACGATCTCGCGGCCCAGCACCGACTTCGCCTCTTCGGTCGCCGGTATATCGCAGTACCGGCAGCGGGGGCGGGAGTGCACCAGCCCGGAGTCGATCAGCATGATCGCATCCTCCCGTGCACGGACGCCGTACTTCTCGAACCCCTGCTGCGACATGATGACGTAGATGTCCGGGTCCGTCACCTCGGGGTACAGGATGGGCTGATCATCGATGATCACCTGCCCCATCGACGCACCGCCGCGTGCCTCCGGCCCGTAGACCTGCGTCTGGACGGCGTACTTGTCGTCGTACAGGGCTGCCGCCCGCCCCAGAATGACCGCGGAGAGGATGATGCCCTGGCCACCGAAGCCGGAAAGGCGGACTTCGCGCCTCATCTCCGCACCCCCATGGCAGGTCTGTTTCTGCGCACGAGTTCGCCCACCGTGAACATCTCGTCCGGTACGGTCTTTCCTTCCTGTACCAGCCGCTCCTTCTTCTGGACGAGCAGAGCGTGCGTCCGCAGGTATTCGATCATGTCAGAGACCCTCCGCAGCCTGTTGTGGCGTCCGTAGTTCGTGGGGCATTGCGTCATCACCTCCACGAACGAAAGTCCAGGCGTCCGCATGCCGGCGGCGATCGCCTTCACGAGCTCCTTGACGTGATATGACGTCCATCGGGCGACGTAGTTGGCGCCGGCGGCGATCGCGAGCTCGGCGAGGTCGAACGCCGGTTCGCCAGAGCCGTAGGGTGTGGTGGTCGAGAACGCCCCCGGCGGCGTCGTGGGGCTCCCCTGCCCGCCGGTCATGCCGTATATCATATTGTTCATGCAGACGACGGTCATATCCACGTTCCTGCGGCAGGCATGGATGAAGTGGTTGCCGCCGATGGCGGCGAGATCGCCGTCGCCGGTGAAGACGACCACGTTCAGGCCGGGGTTTGCGAGCTTCACGCCGGTGGCGAACGCGAGCGCCCGCCCGTGGGTGGTGTGGAGCGAGTCGGTCAGGATATAGCCGGGTGCACGGGAGGAGCAACCGATGCCGGAGATGAAGACGGTCTCCTCGCGTCTCCACCCCAGTTCCTCGACGGCGGCGAGCGTGCAGTTGATGACGGTGCCGTTCCCGCACCCGGCACAGTAGATGTGCGGCAGGCGGTCGGCGCGGTACCATTCTTCCGCGGTCATCGGTACGCCTCCAGTGCCTGTTTCAGTTCGGCGGGCGTGTGCAGGTCCCCGCCCAGCTTCGGGATCGGGATGACCGGCTGGTCGACGTGCCGCTGAACCTCGCGCGCCATCTGGCCCATGTTCAGCTCGGGCATCAGGAAGACCTTTGCGTTCGCAAAAACGCTGAGCGCGAACTCCGGGAACGGCCAGACGACTCTCAGACGGAGGTGCCCGATCCCCTCGTCCGGCATATCGTGCAGCAGCTGCAGCACGGTACGGGACGGCGGGCCGTAGGTGACGAAGACCGTCTCGGCATCCGGGTTCTCCACCTCGTAGTCCGCGATATCGAAGCGGGCGGACTCGATCTTTCCGATCAGGCGTCTGACCAGCCTGTCGTGCGCCTCTGCATCCATGGTGTCGGGGTAGCCCCGCTCGTCGTGCGTGAGCCCCGTCACGTGCACCGCATACCCGCTCCCGAACTGCGCGAAGCCGGGAATGCCGTCCTCACCGCCGTCGAACGGCAGCTGCCCAGGCTCGAGCTTCCTCCTGGGAACGATCTCGACGGCGTCCGGTATGGTCACCCGCTCCCGCATGTGCCCCACGATCTCGTCGGCCATCACGAACGCCGGCACCCGATAGCGGTCGGCCAGGTTGAACGCCTTCACGGTGAGGTCGAACATCTCCTGCACGGATGCGGGCGAGAGTGCGATGGTGCTGTAGTCGCCGTGGGAACCGAACCGGCACTGCAGCATATCTCCCTGCGCCGCCCGGGTCGGCTGTCCGGTGCTCGGACCGCCCCGCTGGATGTTGACGATCACGCAGGGGGTCTCGGTCATCACGGCGAACCCGATGTTCTCCATCATCAGCGAGAACCCCGGGCCGCTGGTGGCGGTCATGGCACGGACACCGGTCCAGGCAGCGCCGATGACCGCGGCGATGCTCCCGAGTTCGTCCTCCATCGAGATGAAGACGCCGCCCCTCTTCGGAAGCGCCCGTGCCATGTGCTCGGCGATCTCGGTGGAGGGCGTGATCGGGTACCCTCCGAAGAACCGACAGCCGGCGGCGAGCGCTCCCTCGGCGCACGCCGTATTGCCCTGCATGAACTCGACTCTGCTCAAAACTCGACCACCACCGAATGCGGCTCAAACGGCTCCTCTTCCACCCAGCGTATCGCCTGGTCAGGGCAGATCATCTGGCACATTCCGCAGAGCAACCGACCGTAGAGGTGCTGGAGGCGGCAGTTCGTGCACCGTTCGGGCCGGTCGAGCCTGGGAACGGCGATGCCCCGCTGATTGAGCTCGCTGCCTTCCTGGAATATGCCGTACGGGCAGACCAGTACGCAGAGGTTGCATCCTTTGCAGCGGCTTTCATCGATGACGAGCTTCATGGGTCGTTTCCTGGTTCTGTATTGAACTGCTGCTTAAATTGCGCTTTCGCTTTTTGCCGTACGGTCTCGAAGAGATCGCCGCCGTGGGCGTCGATGCCGACCACGAGCGGCAGCCGGTCCACCCCGATCACCCAGATCGCCTCCGCCATGCCGAGGTCTTCGAAATAGACGCCGCGAAGGGTCATGTGCGCCGCGGCGAGCGCGGCGCACCCGCCGGTGAACGTCAGGTACACCCCGCGTCCCCGGAGCTGCTCCACCACCTGCGGGCCCATGCCGCCCTTGCCGATGAGGGCGCGGACGCCGGCATCCAGCAGAAATCCGGTCAGTGCGTCCATCCTGGCGGAGGTGGTGGGGCCGGCTGCGACGATCTGACCGTCCTGCACCACCGGCCCGCAGTGGTAGACCACCGCACCGCGGGGATCGAACGGGATCCCCGCCTCCATCATCCGCAGGTGCGCCTCGTCCCTCGCCGTGTAGACGGTGCCGGAGAGGGCCGCCTCATCCCCGGCGCGGAGGTCGAGCACCTCGTCGCCGAGCGGGGTTGTGAGGTTCACCGCCGCACCTCCACCGTGGCCCGCCGGCAGGCCCAGCACTGGACGTTCACGGCGACCGGCAGGGAGGCGGTGTGGCAGTCCGCTGTCTTCACCTTCACGGCGAGCGCTGTGGTGTCGCCCCCGAGCCCCATCGGCCCGATGCCGAGACGGTTGACGACGTCGCAGATCTCCTGCTCGTAGTCGTCCATCCGATCGATCGGCAGCAGCAGGGCCTCTTTTGCGAGCGCTGCCGCCGTATCGAAGGTCCCGCCGATGCCAACCCCGAGCACGACGGGCGGGCAGGGCCGCCCGCCGGCGGCGAGGACCGTCTCGGCCACGACTTTCGGGATCTCGCCGACCCGGGACGGCAGCAGCATCGCGATCCGGGAGACGTTCTCCGAACCCGCCCCCTTCGGGAGCACGGTCACGCAGAACCGGTCTCCTGGCTGCACGTGGATGACAGGCATCCCGTCGCCGGTGTTGTCGCCGGTATTCGTCCGCGTGAGCGGATCGACCACGTTCGGGCGGAGCGGGACCGCCTCTGTCGCCCGGCGCACGCCCTCCCGCACGCCGTCGAAGAGCTCGGACGTGACGGGAATGTCCGGCGGAACGGTGAGGTAGACGATCGGAACACCGGTATCCTGGCAGACGGGAACCCGCCGCTCTCCGGCGAGCGCGATATTCTCCAGGATGTTGCTGAGCTCCCGCCTGGCGATGGGGTTCCGCTCGGCAGCGGCCGCCCGCTCCAGCACCTCAAGCACGTCCGGCGGCAGCCCGATCTCCGCCTGCTCGAGAGCCCGGCATGTCGCAGCTGCGAGCGCGTCGAGAAACGGGGGTGCCGCCGGATTCATCATCATTTATACTGGAGGGAAGAGACTATAAAAATCTATATTTTCCGTCCCTTCGGATGCGTGCGGACGTAATCGGAGCACGGTACCGAAGAAAATGTGGGTGGACGTTACCGTGCGGGGGCCCGCTCTTCGATGACGATCCGGGCAGGTGCAGGAAGCTTGTGCTCGCCCCGTCTGAGCGCCTCCTTCGCCTTCTCGACGTACTGCGGGGTCGTGTAGACCGAGAAGATCTTCTGGTGGGGCTGAACCCGTGCTGCGGTGCCAACGGCCTTGCCGAACGCAAGCCGCATCCCATCCGAGACACGGTCCGCACCGGCGCCCGTCGCCTGCTTGTTCTCGCGGAGCACATGGTGGGGGTAGACGCGGAGTTTCAGGTGGAAGTTCATCCTTCCGACATCCTTGATCAGCTTCCGGTTGATAGTGACGCGTGCCGCTTCAAGCGCGGTGTGGCGGATCTGGCACCCCTCCAGAATTTCGATAGAGAGCTCGACGGGAAACTCCTGGCTCGTGTTCCCCATGTCGAACTGTACGATCTTGATGCCCGGCACCCCCCCCATATATTCTCTGCGTGTGTATGCCTTCTTCGATATATTCCTGTACATCTTGGCTGGTTTCCGTACCATCGCTCGTATCTCCTGCGTTGTCTGGATTCTTTATAAAGTGGGAATCTCCTTTAATAAACCTTACTGGACGGGTTCCCCCTCATCGATCAGCTGCAGCACGTGACGCCTGACCTCGGCGAACTCGGTGCTCGTCCTGTCCCGCGGCTGGCTCCAGGGGATCTCGATGATATCCCTGATCGTTCCCGGCCGACCGGAGAGAACGACAATCCGTTCTGCGAGGTAGACGGCCTCGTCGACGCTGTGGGTGACGAAGATGATCGTCTTCTTCGTCTGCTCCCAGATGGAGAGCAGCTCCTTCTGCATCCGGTTCCGGGTCTGGGCGTCCAGCGCCCCGAACGGCTCGTCCATCAGGAGTACGTCGGGGTCGTTCGCCAGCGCACGGGCGATCGCGACTCGCTGCCGCATCCCGCCCGAGAGCTCGTAGGGATAGCTCGTGCGGAACTGCTCCAGTCCCACCATGGAGATGTACCGGTCCGCGATGCGGTGGCGCTCCGCTTTCGAAATCCCTCTCATCTCCAGGCCGAAGGCGACGTTGTCGATCACGTTCCGCCAGGGGAAGAGCGAGTACTCCTGGAAGACCATCCCCCGCTTCGGGTCGGGGCCGGTGATCTCGGTCCCGTCCACGCTCACGGTCCCCGCCATCGCCGTCTCGAGGCCGGCGATGATCCGCAGGAGCGTCGTCTTCCCGCACCCCGACGGGCCGACCAGACAGACGAACTCCTTGTCCCGGACCTCCAGGTTCACGTTCTTCAGTGCAACCGTGGTACCTTCTTCCTTTACGAACGCCTTTGTAAGGCCGCGGATGGAGACCCGTCCCACGCTACACCACCTCCCCGGAACGCCATTTGAGCAGCTGCCGATCCACGTACGCCCGGAAGATCCGGTCGATGACGAGCCCGGCAAACCCGAGAATGATCATGTAGACGACGACGTTTGGCATCTGGTGGAGGTAGTAGTTCTGCCAGAGTTTCTGGCCCAGGCCGAACTTGGAGACGCCGAACATCTCGGCGGCCACCAGGCACATCCACCCGACCCCCATCGCGATCCGGATGCCGGCGGCGATCGAGGGGATGGCGGCGGGGAGGGCGATGTAGTGGATCAGTTCGAGGGACGTGTCGCACCCGAGCACCTTGCCTGCCTCCACGAAGACCTTCGGTATGTTCCGGAACCCGGTGTAGGTGTTGATCAGGATCGGGAAGAATGCCCCGATGAAGATCACGAACCCCGCCGCCTGCGTGGTGAGCCCGAACCAGATGATGGCGAACGGTATCCAGGCGAGCGGCGGTATGGGCCGCAGTACCTCGACGATCGGGTCGGAGATACTGTCCGCCACCCGGAACCATCCCATGAGGATGCCGAGCGGCACACCGATGAGAAACGCGGCACCGAGGCCGATCGCGAAGTGCTCCAGGCTGACGGCGATGTCGGGCAGGAGGGTGCCCGTCCCGGCGAGTTCGACGAACGCGGCGGCGACATCGGTGAAGCTCGGCAGGATGAACGGTTTCTGCACGACGACGTCGGCGACAAGCTGCCAGACGATCGTCGCCGCGACGAGCGATGCGATTCCCAGAAGTCTTCTCTGACGCTGTTCATTCAGTTGGATCTTCATGGCCATGTTCGGCTGATCGGTGGAGGATGAGCGGGTAACCGGGGTCCACCTGTGGAATTGCTCAATATTTCATCGATATTCACGTAAAAGATACTTTTGGAAGGGATGGGGGGAAAGGCCGGGGTCATGTCCGGGCCTTCTCATAGAAGCTCGTATCAAAGACGTCGTCCCTGGCGAGCGGCCTGGTGATGTAGCCCAGGTCGTACTGGATATCGGTGTACTCCATCACGGAGTCCACGATGACGTTCGGGTCCGCGATCCAGGTTCCGTCCCACTCCGCGAAGGACTGCTTCACCACGTCGACGTCCTGCCCGGTCTTCTGCGCGTAGATGGCGGCGGCCTCGTCGGGATGGGCGATGTTGTACTCGGTCGCCCTGATGTGTGTCCGTACGATCTGCTCGACGATCTCGGGCTGCTCGCGGATCAGCTTCCCGCTGGCGACCAGGACGCAGCAGGCGTGGTTCGGCAGTATCTCTCCAGATTGCACGACCGTCCTGCCCGCCCCCTCGCTCTCGATGATGGCGGGCGATGGATGGGGCAGGAAGACGCCGTCGACCTGACCGGCGATGATGGCGGTGGTGGCGTCACCGGGGCCCATGGGCACGATCGTGAGGTCCCTGTCGTTGGTCGGGTCGATACCGTTCTCGATCAGCCAGTTCCGCAGCAGGGTGTCCTGAATGGTACCCGGCGGGAAGGTGGCGATCTTCAGGCCCTTCAGGTCCTGCGGGCCGGTATAGTCGATCTCGGGCCGCAGCACCAGGTCGGAGCCCTGGGTCTGGACCGCCGCGACGATCTTGGCGTCGAGCCCGGTGCTCAGCGCCGCGATGAAGGGGGCCGCTCCGACATAGGCGATGTCGATCTGATCGGCGAGCATCGCCTGCATCTCGGGTGCCCCGGTGGGGAAGACGCTATCTGCCACCTCGCCGATCCCAAGGGGAGCGAGGTCTTCGTTCCACCACCCCTTCTCCATCGCGGTCATGTGGGCGATCTGGTGAGTGCTGGGCTGGTAGCCGATACGGAGGCTCTGATCGGCACCGATGCACCCGCTCGCAAACGTGAGCGCCGCAACCAGGACTGCGGCTGCAAGAACTGCGGTAATCGTTCTCATACGGGTACCTCATACGCTGATATCCTGTTTTATCGATTACGTATTTTGCTCTGTCGCTATAAAATAATATTGAAAAAAGGCCCCGTTCTTCTACTATTGTATCATAATCTGGCAGTTTATTATCTATCTGGATGAAGTATTGTCATCTCCCGCCCCCGCCGGGACCGGTCATGTGGACAAGAGTAAATTAATTGATACAATTGATACAACTGTACCCATCAAATGGTACAGTTCGGCCCTGCCGGCCGGCTCGTTCGGTCGGCGCTGGTATCGGGCGATGCCTTCGCGAGCGCGCTTGTCGACGTTCTCAACACGATCTCCGGATCAGTGCGCGTGATCTCGCGGATCAGAGCGGCATCGCCCGGAGCACCCCCTATAAAGCACCCCCTATAAGATCCTGCACGGCAGACGATCGCCGAACCTCGGTACTCTCCGTGCGATCGTGCGTGCCGTGCGGCGGTACTCCCGGGCCGACGAGGAGACGCTCATCGGGCTGATCGCCGCCCGTTACGTGCTGGACGGCATTGCGGAGCGCGGCGTCGAGGCCGGGGGCGCCATCTCCAGGTGCGCGAGTATCCTGTCCACACGTTCGAGGACGCCATCGTGGCGGCGGTGCGTGCCGAGCGGGAGGGGGCGGTCGCTCTCGTCTGTGCACCGATCGCCGGCAGCACCATCGAGCAGCTGGTGCAGATCCCGGTGGCGACGATCGTTCCCAGGGAGAGCGTCACGCGCGCCGTGGACCTTGTGACGAGAAAGGCGTGGCTTTAATCTGTCATCGAAGCGATCGAGTACCGAAGGGACTGTTGATAGCATGCAGAAGGATCAGATTCGGCAGGGCCGCCTCCCGGGCGAGCGGCCGCCTGGCGTGATGCGCTTCCTCTCGTCGATGGATGCCGACCGCTGGATCGCTGGCGCGGACCTCCTGGTCGATATGGCGCACCTCCTCATGCTGCGCCGGCAGGGGATCGTCGGGGAGGACTCTGCGCGGGCGTTGATGACGGCGCTGCTCGACCTATATGAGCACGGCCTGCCCGGGACCGCGTTCGACGAGCGGTTCGAGGATATTCATGCGGGCAAGGAGGCGTACCTCATCGAGCGGCTGGGCGAGGATATCGGCGGCCGCCTCCATACGGGGCGGTCGCGGAATGACGAGGTCGCCACCTGCATCAGGCTCAGGCTCAGGGACGAGGTGATCGCGCTTGCCCGGGCGCTCATCGACCTCCGGCAGACCCTCCTCTCCGTCGCCGGACAGCATGAAGGCACGGTCATGCCCGGGTTCACCCACCTGCAGCATGCGCAGCCCACGACGCTCGCCCACCACCTCCTCGCCTACGAGCAGGCGTTCGCCCGGGATTTCGAGCGCCTCCGCGATGCCTATGCACGGGTGGACGCATCGCCCCTCGGCTCGGCGGCGTTCGCGTCGACCGGCTTCCCCATCGACCGGGAGTACGCCGCCCGCCTGCTGGGCTTCTCCCGCCTTGCAGAGAACACCATGGACGCGGTCTCATCGCGCGACTCCGCCCTTGAGGTGATGGCCGATCTCGCCATCTGCATGGCGACGGCGAGCAGGCTCTGCGAGGAGCTGATCGTCTGGAGCACCGCCTTTGCCGGGTTCGTCCGGCTGGACGACGCCTACTGCTCCTCGAGCTCCATCATGCCGCAGAAGAAGAATCCCGATACGGCAGAGATCATGCGGGCGAAGGCGGGTTCGGTCGCCGGCGAGCTGGCCGCCGGGCTCATGATCGTCAAGGGCCTGCCCATGAGCTACAACCGCGACCTCCAGGAGCTCACCCCGCACCTCTGGCGGAGCGTCGAGGCGGCGCGGCAGAGCCTCCCCCTGCTATCCGGCATGATCAGCACGGTGGCGTTCGATGCCGACCGGATGCAGCGCGAGGCAGGCAGGGGTTTTGCGACCGCTACCGAAGTCGCGGACCTGCTGGTGGGGAGGTACGATCTCCCCTTCCGCACGGCGCACCGCATCGTCGGGCGGGCGGTCAGGCACGGAGCCCTCGATATCGGCACCCTGGAGAGAGCCGCCCGCGAAGCGACGGGGATATCGCTCGTGGAGCGGGGGCTCTCGCAGGAGCAGATCGATGCGGTGCTGGACGTCCGGCACGCGGTCGCCGTTCGTGACGTTCCCGGCGGTCCGGCCCCCTCCGCCGTCCGCTCGCAGATCGAGGAGCGGCAGAGGCGGTTGTGCGACGATGCCGCGTGGGCGGACGGAGCGGCCGCCGTTATACAGAACGCGTTTGAACATCTCCTCACCGAAGCACGGAGGCTGGTATCATAACAGATCGTTTCCAGACGGGGGACCGGGTGCGGTGCACCTGCGCCGGGCTGACGCTCGCTGGCACTTACATCACCGAGCGCGACGGGATGGCCGTCGTAAAGCTCGACAGCGGATACAATATCGGTATATCCTTCTCGAACGTCGGTTGGCTCGAGCGCCCTTCTCCCCCACCGGCGGTCACCACGCCGGTCGTCGTCCAGGACTCGGCGCTCCCCGAGATCTCCATCATCTCGACCGGGGGGACGATCGCGAGCAGGGTGGACTACCGCACCGGGGCGGTGACCAGCCAGTTCTCCGCGAGCGACATCCTGCGGGCGATCCCGGAGCTCGGGTCGATCGGGCGCTACCGGACACGCCAGGTCGCGAGTATTCTCTCCGAGAACATGCTTCCTGCCATCTGGCAGGAGCTGGCGCGGGCCGTCTACGAGGAGATCGGGCGCGGTGTTGCGGGCGTCATCGTCACGCACGGCACCGATACGATGTCGTACTCGGCTGCGGCGGTCAGCTTCATGGTGCGGACGCCCGTCCCGGTGGTCTTCGTGGGGTCGCAGCGCTCCGCCGACCGCCCGAGCAGCGACAACGCCATGAACGCACTCTGCAGCGCCGCCGCCGCGACGAGTCCGCTCGGCGAGGTGGCGGTGGTGATGCACGACACCACGAGCGACGACCGCTGCGCCGTCCACAGGGCGACCCGGGTGCGGAAGATGCACACGTCCCGCCGGGACGCCTTCCGGAGCATGGGGATGCCGCCGATCGGCTACGTAGACTACCCGTCGCTCAAGGTCGAGCTTGCGGACGAGGCGGTCCGGCGGGGAACGGAGGAGCCGGAGCTTCGGGAGGCGCTCGAGGAGCGGTGCGGCCTCCTCTACTTCCACCCCGGGATGCCGGCGGACGTGCTGGACCCGTTCGAGGGTTACGCCGGGCTCGTCCTCGCAGGCACGGGTCTCGGCCATGTGCGGACTGGGTGGATCCCGCGCCTCCGGGAGCTGATCGCGGGCGGGACGACCGTGGTGATGACCTCCCAGTGCCTGCACGGCCGGGTCTGCGACCGGGTCTACGATACGGGCCGCGACCTGCTCTCTATCGGCGTGATCGAGGGCGAGGACATGCTGCCCGAGGTGGCGCTCGTCAAGCTGATGTGGGTGCTCGGCCAGGAGGGCGATCCGGACGCGATCCGGGAGCTGGTGCAGGCCAACCTGCGGGGGGAGATCAGGAGGAGGTCACACGATGGACTATGAAGCGCTGGGCCTGAAGGCCGGCATCGAGATTCACCAGCAGCTGGATACAGAGGAGAAGCTCTTCTGCCGCTGTCCTACGGTCCTGCGGGACACCGAAGAGCGGAGCGGCGAGTTCTTCCGCTATCTCCGTGCGACGGAGAGCGAGCTCGGGGAGATCGACCGGGCGGCGCAGGAGGAGATGAAGCTCGTCCGGAGGTTCCGCTACTATACCTACGACACGGTCTGCCTGGTGGAGCACGACGAGGAGCCGCCGGCGCCGATGAACAGAGAGGCGCTCGCCGTCTGCCTCACGATCGCCAAGATGCTCGGGATGACGCCGATCGAGCAGGTGCACACAATGCGAAAACTGGTCATCGACGGATCGAATACCAGCGGGTTCCAGCGGACGGCGCTGGTCGCTCTCAACGGGGCGCTGCCGGACGGATGCCAGATCGAGACGATCTGCCTTGAGGAGGAGGCGGCCCAGCGGGTGGCGGACGAGACCTTCTCGCTTGACCGTCTGGGTGTCCCCCTGGTCGAGATCACCACCGCCCCCTGCATGCACACGCCCGAGGACGTCCAGAGGGTCGCGGAGTACATCGGGATGGTGCTGCGGTCGACGGGACGGGTGAAACGTGGTCTGGGCACCATCCGGCAGGACATCAACGTCTCCATCCGGGACGGCGCCCGGGTGGAGATCAAGGGTGTGCAGGACCTCGGTCTCCTCGCCGAGGCGGTCCGGCTGGAGGTGCAGCGGCAGGTGAACCTCCTCGCCATCCGCGACGAGCTCTGCGCCCGGAACGCGTCGGTCGACCCGAACCCCGTCGACGTCACCGATATCTTCGCGGCAACGAAGTCCGCGATCCTCCAGAAGGCGAAGTGCATCCTCGCCATCCGCCTCCCCGGCTTTGCAGGCCTGGTCGGACGGGAGATCCAGCCCGGCCGGCGCCTGGGCAGCGAGATGGCCGACTACGCCAGGAAGTGTGGCGTGGGCGGCATCTTCCATACCGACGAGCTCCCCGCATACGGGGTGACCGCAGAGGAGGTCGAGCGCCTCCGGGAGCGCGTGGGTGCGGCTGGCGAGGACTGCGTCGTGCTGGTGGCGTCGACCCGGCAGCGGGCGGGGTGCGCGGCGGAGCAGGTGTTGATCCGCGCCCGGATGGCACTCGCCGGCGTACCCGAGGAGACGAGGAGGATGCTGGAGGGGGGGGGCACCGCATATATGCGCCCGCTCCCCGGCGCGGCGCGGATGTATCCCGAGACCGACGTCTTCCCGATCACCATCGGGAAGGCGCTCTGGGAGAGCATCGAGGTGCCCGAGCTCCTGACCGCACGGGCGGAGCGATTCGTCGCCGAGCACGGGCTCGACCCAGCGCTGGCACGGCAGGTGGCGTTCTCGGAGCGGCTGCCGCTCTTCGAGCGGATGGTCGCCGCCGGCGTGCGCCCCACCCTTGCCGCCCGCACAATTCTTGCGACCATGCGGGAGCTCGCTCGCGATGGGGTGCAGGTGGAGCGGATCGCGGACGACGAGGTGCTGTACCTGCTGGAGGCGGTCGAGGCTGGCAGGGCGGCGAAAGAGGCGGTCCCCGACCTCCTCGCGGAGCTCGCCAGGATGGGCGCTCGTGGGCCGCCGGCGACGCCGGATCAGTCCCGGGAGCGTGTCGATGCGGCGATCGAGAAGGTGGCCCCGGCCGTCTCGCAGGAGGAGGTGGAGGCGATCGTCCGGCGGGTGCTCCAGGAGCGGGAGAAGTTTGCCCGGCAGCGGGGGATGGCGGCGCTTGGCCCCCTGATGGGCGTGGTGATGAAGGATCTCCGGGGCAGCGCGGACGGGAAGCTGGTGAGCGACGTGCTGAAGCGGGAGCTCCAGCGGCTGCTGTCGTGACGGATTTTCCCGGATCCGGCGGCGTGCCGCCCGGCCTGCAGCTACTTTTATCTGACAGGTTGTTCATATATGGTAGGGAGTTTTATCGATGGGAAAGACAGGAAGTGTTCAGTGGGCCCAGGTGAAGGGCGTGAAGGGGCAGATCCGGCTCGTCCCGTCACGCGAAGGCAGCGTAAAGAAGCCGGGTCCGAACCAGCGGTTCAAGCCCTTGGCCTGCATCGTAAGGATGGGCCGGGAGATGCAGGAGACCCATGGAGGGCGCGGCAGGAGCCGGGGCCGGGGCGGCAGGGGTGCCGGCCGCGCAACTGATATCCGCATCCGCCGGCGCATGCGTCGCTCGAAAACCTCCTCTCTGGGCACCAAACAGAAATCGAGATAGGCGGCCCGCGCCCCTCCCTCAATATCTTTTATACTTGTAGTTCGAGTATGTGGTATGGATCTCAAGACCGCCATTAAGACCTACCAGTTTGCCGAACGGGCAAAATCCGAACTGATCGTGGGATCGCAGCTCGCTCTCGCCCTCGTCCACTTCCCGATCACCGAGAAGCCGGGCGGTAAACGGATGCTGGTCATGATGCTGGAGTCGATCCGTTCGGAGGTGGAGTTCGGGTACGGGGCCACCGGGCAGAGAGAGTTCAAGAACGCGATCGATCATCTCAACGAAGCGATCAGCCTGACCGAGAGCATGGAACTGGGCGCTGCATCGGAGCGGCTGAGCAGGGGCGTCAGCGCCGTCACGACCGCGGCCCAGGAGGCCTGGCACACCCTCGAGGAGCATGAACTCATCTGAATTTCTCCGTTTTTTGAGGGCACGCTCTTCCGTCCGCGAGTACGTCGGCGAGCCCCTCGATCAGGGCGATATCGATTATATCCTTGCGTGCGCTCAGACGGCGCCGAGTGCGGGCAACCGGGAGGCCTGGGATGTCGTGGTCGTCACGGACGAGGATCTCCGCATGGAGCTGGCGGTGGCGGCGCTCGAGCAGACCCATATCCGGGACGCTGCGGCGGTCTTCGCGGTCTGCGCAAACTACGTCCGGTCCATGTCCCGATACGGCGAGCGGGGCATCCTCTATGCGGTGCAGGACGCCACGATCGCCTGCACCTACATGATGCTCGCCGTCCATGCACGGGGCCTCCACTCCTGCTGGACCGGGACGTTCAATGAGGGCGATGTGCGGGATATCCTGCACCTCCCCACGCATATCCGGCCCATTGCGCTCCTCGCCGTCGGAAAGGGGCAGCCTCCGCTGGTGCGCACGGGCCGGATGCCGGTGGAGGAGCATGTGCATCGAGAGGTCTGGTAGTGAACGCAGTGGGAGGCGCTATGCCGGATTATATAGTCACACTCGAGTCGGCATGGATCATTAAGGATGTCAAGTCTCTGGACGATGCCATGAGCATCGCGATCAGCGAGGCGGGCAAACGCCTCAATCCGGCAGCGAAGTTCGTAGAGATCGAGGCGGGGATGATCTCCTGCCCCTTCTGTGAGGGCGAGCTGAACAGCGCTCTTATCGTCGCACACACGGCGCTCGTGGGTCTCACGCTTCAGATCAGGGTTTTCCGGGCCGAATCGCGCGATCACGCGGTCCGCATCGCCAAGTCGGTCGTCGGGAAAGCGCTGCGGGACGTCTCGCTCAAGGTGCAGGATGTGCGGGAGCTATGATATCGGTCGTCGGCCATACAGCAATCGACCACCTCTTCCGGGTGCCATCCCTGCCGAAGAGGCACACATCCACCTATATCACCGACCATAAGGTCTATTTCGGCGGGGGAGCGGCGAATATCGCGGTGGGCATCGCCACCCTCGGCGAGCCATGCACCCTGATCAGCGCCGTCGGGGGCGATTTTCCGGGCAGCGACTATGACCGGTGGCTGCGGAGCTTGGGCATCGTGCAGGATTTTCTCGTCGTCGAGGACGCCGTCACTCCGACCGCCTACATCTTCACCGACGAGTCGAACGATCAGGTCACGTACTTCGAGTGGGGGGCGTCCGCCGTCCGCACCAGGACCGAGGCACCCGCCCTGGATTTCGTCCATATGGCGACCGCAGATCCCGACTTCAACGTCCGGGTGGCGGCAAAGAGCAGGTTCGCCTCCTTCGATCCCGGGCAGGACCTGCTCCGGTACAGCCGGGAGCAGCTGGAGTCCATCCTCGGCGATATCGACATTCTCTTTGCCAACAACCACGAGATGGACCGGATGTGCGGCATGCTCGGGAAGCGGCGGGACGAGCTGGTCGCGGATATCCCCATCGTCGTCATGACGATGGGGTCGGAGGGAAGCGTGCTGTACACGGACGGCAGGGACCGGTTCGTCCCCGTCGTGGAGGTCGATGCGGTGGACCCGACGGGGGCAGGGGACGGTTACCGTGCGGGTTTCCTCACCGCCTTCAGGCGGGGGTGCGACCCGCTGGACTGCTGCCGGGTGGGAGCGGTGACGGCGTCCTTCGTCGTCGAGAAGATGGGCACGCAGACGAACCTGCCCGACTGGGGCCGGATGCTGGACCGCTATCGGAAAGTCTTCGGCGATCTTGGAGGAATGGAGGCGTAAGGTATGAGAGGGGCTGTGCCGGCACCCGGTGGCGGGGGGGTCCGCTCCGTACCCGCCCCCGGAGGCGCTGCCTGATGGAGTCCAGCCCTGATGTCGGAATGGAACGGCTCACACGGTACCTCTTCTCCGCTCCGTCATGGTCACGTTCGCTTGGCATCGTCGTGATCCTGGGCTTCCTCATCGACGGCGCCAGCCTCCAGACGGGCAGCGAGATCGGGTTCTTCGGCAGCCTCGGGTTTTCGGTTCCGGCCCTGGTCGCGTTTCTCCTGACCGTGCCGCTGGTGGAGGTCTCCGGGAAGTCGCTCACATGGAACCGCTCGGCGCTCCTGGCGCTGAGCTGCACCGTCCTGAGTGTGATCACGAGCCTCTCGCCGATCTTCTTCATCGACCAGAACCTCCTCTCCGTCCTGTATGCGATCGCGCTCGGGCTGATCTCTGGCATCAGACTGCTTGTGCTGGTCGCCGTGGCGGACTACCGCATCAAACGGATGGTCCTGCCGGCCTCCGTTCAGGGCGCCAGCGGCATCGCGGTGGGGGCGCACTTCTTCGGGCTGGCGTTCGCGCCCTACGCCCTCCTCCTCCAGGCGGTCTTCGGGCTGGTCTTCGTCTTTCTGATCTGGCTGATCGAACGGCCGCTGAAGCGGTCGTTCCAGATCAGCGGGCTCAACTTTCTCAACACGTTCATCGCCCACCTGACAGACGGTTCGAAGAGTATGGAGGATTTCTTCCGCGAGATCGG
>DAQY01000080.1:0-3578 GCA_002503105.1 Methanomicrobiaceae archaeon UBA206 | reverse complement strand
AGGATTTCTTCCGCGAGATCGGCGAGGAGGTCTATGTCCCGCAGGTATCCATCTTCTTCTCGCGGCCGGCCGGCAGGGGCGCGATCATCACCGTCCCGAACGTCCACCCCGGGCCGATGGGTGAGGTGGGCGGTGGGAACCTCCCCCGGCTCCTGCACGATGCGTTCGGGGAGGAGGTGCTGGTCCCACACGGCTGCGCCACCCACGACTTCAACCTGGCCTCCGAGAGCGAGATCGAGAAGATCGTCCGGGCGGTGGAGGCGTCCCGTGCGGGGCTCCGGCTGAGCGGCACGGCGAGCCGATCGGTGCGGGTCACCTGCGGCTCGGTGCAGATCCTCTGCCAGCGGTTCGGGGATACCCTCCTGATGGTCAGCACCCGGGCTCCGAAGGAGACGGAGGATGTGGACTACTCTATCGGCATGGTGATCATGGCGGAGGGGCGGCGCTACTTCCCGCATATCGCCTTCGTGGACGCCCACAACTGCATGTCGCGGGTGGGCTCCGCCGTCCTGCCGGCGACCCGCACCGCCACCGAGTACATCTCCTGTGCGAGGACGGGGTTCGGGGCGTCCCGCGACGAGCCCACGGCCCCGCTCTCCGTCGGCGTCGCCCATGTCCGTGTGCCCTTCACCCGTGAGCAGGGGTTCGGATCGCTGGGCATCCAGGCGCTCGTCGCCGACGTGGGCGGGCAGCGGACCGCGTACGTGCTGATCGACGGCAACAACGTGGCACAGGGCGTCCGGGAGCAGCTGCGGGAGCAGGTGCTCCCGCTCGTGGATGAGGCGGAGATCATGACGACGGATACCCATACGGTAAACACGGTCTCGGGGAAGAACCCGGTCGGCTCCGCCGTGCCGGTGGGTGAGTTCCTGCCGTTCGTCATCCGGGCGGTGCGGGAGGCGATCGATGACCTCTCCCCCGCAGAGGCTGGCGGTACCACCGCCTGCTGCGAGCGGATCGTCGTCTTCGGGTCGCAGCGGGTTTCGCAGCTGGCGAGCACCGTGAACGCGATGCTGGCGTTCATCGGACCGATCAGCCTCACCATCCTGGTGCTGGCGTTCCTGCTCTCGATCTTCGCGTACATCGTGCTGCAGTAGGCGCCCTGCGGATCGGTGAGTGGTATGGTTTTTTTTTTCCGCCGGTTGCGTTCAATAGTGGTACCGGTTCCTTGAAGCGGATGAAGTTCGATGCCGATGCACTGCCTGTTTGCGGACCGCATGTGCCGCGCTCCCGAATCGTTCCTCGACGAACTCTTCCGGGTGTCGGGCGATCCCGGGATCATCTCGTTCGCCGGCGGTCTTGCCGGCATCATCCCAGATCGATGTGGCGGGGATCGCCGACGCCGCACGGCAGGTGCTCGAGGAGGGCGGACGGGTCGCCCTGCAGTACGCGACGGCCGACGGCTACCTGCCGCTCCGCGAGTACATCGCGGACCGGTACCGAAGAAGGCTCGGGCTGCCGGCAGCACCCGGCGAGATTCAGATCGTGAACGGATCCCAGCAGTGCCTGGACCTGGTCGCGAAGATCTTCCTCAATCGGGGGGACCATATCGGCATGGAGCGCCCCGGGTATCTGGGCGCGATCGAGGCGTTCTCGCTCTACGAGCCGGAATTCCACACCGTCGCCCTGGAGGACGACGGGCCGGATCTTTCGGCGTTCGAGGCGCTGGTCGAGCGGCGCCCCGTGAAGTTCTTCTACGGGGTCCCGAACTCCCAGAACCCCTCGGGCAGGACGTACTCGCAGGAGAAGCGGCGGGCGGTCGCGGAGATCCTGGAGGCGACCGACACGCTCTTCTACGAGGACGACGCCTTCGGGGAGCTCTTCTTTGACGGGAAGCCACGCCTGCCGGTGAAGCGGCGTCTTCCCGATCAGGCGATCCTTTCCGGCTCGTTCTCAAAGATCGTCGCCCCCGGTATGCGGATCGGCTGGATCTACGCGCCGGAAGCGATCATCGAGCAGTTCAATGTCGCAAAGCAGGCGGCGGACCTGCACTCAAACTTCCTCTGCCAGATGATCCTGCACCGGTACCTGACGATGCACGACCTGGACGCCCACACACGAAGGGTCGCGGCGGCCTACGGGGAGAACTGCCGCCTGATGTGCGATCTCCTGGACGACCTCATGCCGCCGGGCGTCTCCTCGATGGCGGTCTTTAAGGAAGGGATCCGGCGGAAGGTGGCGGTGATGCCCGGCGTGCCGTTCTACGTGGACGGCGGCGGGGAGGATATGATCCGGCTGAACTTCTCGAACGCCGATACGGAGAGTATCACCGAGGGGATGCACCGCCTGGCGAAGGTGATCCGGGGGCTGGTATAGGCGCAGCAGGTCCGTCACCGGCAGGCGGTCCCCCCGGGGGGTCAGGGTTAATACTCCGCACGGAGAACTGATACTGGATCTCTCCAGGAGATTCTCTCATCAGGCGAGGGTAGCCAAGCCCGGCCAAAGGCGCCGGACTTAAGATCCGGTCCCGCAGGGGTCCGTGGGTTCAAATCCCATCCCTCGCATAGCGTACTCCTCTCCGCCGATGCTCCCGGCTGCTCTACATGGCTTTTACGAGCGTGAACCTGAATGCCGCCCCCCCTCCGGACGGCCCGGCACCCGGTCATCGACGGAGATCAGCACACGCTCATCCTCGTCTCTCACCCGAAGGGCGATCTCGACATCCGGTCCGCCGTACTTCACGGCGTTGCCGATCATCAGGTTGGCGAATATCTCGGGGAGGAGGCCGTCGGCCCGGACCTGCCGGGGGGCCTCGTCGTATCGGATGATAGTATTGGGAAAATGTTTGATCTCCCCGCGAATTACCCTATCGAGGTCTATTTCGGCTTGAGATCGGAGAATGTCCGGTGGATCCGCCGAATGGTGGAGACGGTGCCCAGGATCTCGATACTCTTCTGGACACTCCGCTGCAGCTTCTCCGTGTTGCGAATGTCGTGCGTGAGGATGTCCAGGTAGAGGTTCGCGATCTCCAGTCGCTGGTGGAGGAGGCCTCAGCTCTTCGGTGCGGCGTTTGAGGGCATTGAGGAGGGCCTGCTGCCTGCGGAGCACAAAGAATGCAGCGAATGTGGCCAGCAGGGTGGTGAAGATGATCGTGGTGACGTGTGTCTCCCTGAGGGCGATATTAGGGTAGAAGGTCGGTTTGATGAGCTGGAATGCGCCCATCAGGATGAGCGCCAGAGCCAGGCCGGGGAACTGAAGCTCCCTATTCAAGCCCGGCCCTCCGGTAGTGAACTGCAGGTCTTCACGTACGACGTGGTAGCGGCGTTTCGATGCGGACCCCCCGGGATGATGGATACGAGGACATATTTTTACCAGGAGGGATGGTCTGATCTTCTGATCACCTGACAATGGAGAGAATCGAAGATCTCTATTCAGTAGCGTTGTCGATCGCGTATGCTGCTTTTATCGGGATAAGCATTTCTCCCCAGCCGCTGTGTTGAATAACTCCGGTGATCCGACCATAAGAGAGAAGATGCCGGACGCTCCTGTCGGTCTTCCATGCCCAGGAGAGAACGCTGGGGACGCCCGTATCCTGACAATCGCGACTGGAGTATATATAGAGGTCATCCCAAAACTCT
>DAQY01000046.1:2351-22916 GCA_002503105.1 Methanomicrobiaceae archaeon UBA206 | reverse complement strand
TTGGGGCTATCGCCTCGCGGGGGAGGGACGGGGGAGGTGCACCCGGCGGGTGCGAAGTGCGACGGTCCGCAGGACCGGAGCATGAGAAGACCGAAGGTCTTCGAAGGTGTCCCCCTCCCGTCAGAGAGAGTTTTGGGATGACCTCGAACTCTACAAGAAGCGCAATGCCAGTGAACGGTTATTCAGCTGAATTAAGGCGTTCAAGAAGATAAATCCTCCATATGGGCGCTATGAAGTGTCATTTCTCAGATTGATTCGGCCGGCATGCGCCACGATGGTCCGGAGAGCTTTGGGATGAGCTCTCGGTATGGAGGGTTTACGTACAGAGCCCGAAAAAGCACCACGCGGGGGCGGCGGGCGCTGCGGCCGGGCATCACCGCAGACAGGTCTCCTTCAGCCCGCCGCCGTTGATATCGCAGGACGGGCACTCCTCAGACCCCCCGTCCACCACCCGGTAGGCGTCTGCGAGCACCGCGGAGTTCGCCAGGAGTCCGGCGATCAGGATCACCTCCAGAATCTCGGCCCGGGTCGCCCCCTTTGCCATGGCCGCCTGCATATGGTACTCCACGCAGTGGCTGCACTTGAGGGCGGCGCCCACCGCCAGGCTGATCAGCTCGATCACCTTCGGCTCCAGCCGGCTGGTCTCGACGACGGCGCCCTTGTACAGCAGGTGCGATATGAGGATCTCGGGGCGCTCCGCCATACGCTCAAAGATCAACGGAACTCTCCCGTACTCGTTCCCTATCTCGTTCAGCCACTCCCTGACGATGGCATCGGAGCCCCGCTCCACTATCCTATTGAGCATCTTCTCAAAATCCATCGTTACACCATGACTCCGGTTTCCGAACACGGTTTGATCCTGACCAATATGTAATTGCGCATTCGCGACGGCAGGAGATCGGCGATATCGCCGATCGTTACGCCGTCACCGACATTCAGCGCACGGATCCGGGAGGCGTACTGATCGTACGGCAGCTTCACCCGCAGCCCCGTCAGCTGGGCGGTCACCGGCGTCGGGTGCGTCAGCAGGCTGACCTCCTGGATCTGGTCCTCGACGATCCCCATCAACCGCGGCGGGAAGATCGAGAGCGGATCCTTCGCGAGCTCGTTCCTCCTCGCATCCACCACCCGCGACACCTCGTCCACCAGTTCGTCCAGTTTCGCGAGCTCCTCGGGACGCTTGAACCGGTGCATGATCCTGCCGATATTCCCCACGTACCCCTCCACCCGGGGATCGATGATTCGCATCAGCGTCTCCCTGTCCGGCGCACCGGTGACCACGATGGGGACGTGGACGCCCCGGCGGATGGCGGGGAACTTCTGCTTGATGCACTCCTCGAAGTTGCCGAGCACGTAGACGACGAGGTCGTGCTCGTTGATGACATCGCGCTCCTCGACGCTGAGGTTTGCGATGCGCTTACCGAAACCCCGGGCGAGCCCGACCATGTTGGTCTTCGCCCCGGCCCTGCGAAGGTACTCGGCGATGTCGCACGACGTGTGCGGGAGATGGTGGATCTCGAGGCTCGGACTCGCCACGGCGATCTCGGTGCCGACGAGGGGCGCCTCGATCACCTCGCCCGCCAGCGGTTTTGCGATCCGCCGGATCAGGGCCACGTCGTCCCTGGGCACGAAGCTCTGGAGCACCACCTCCTGCGCCATCATCTGCTTCTGCACGACGTAGCCGCCCAGGTCGTCGATCAGATCGGCGATCTCGTCGTGGCGGTAGACACCGCCCCTGTACGTCACCGGCACCAGCGTCGTCACCCGCCTCCCTCCAGACGCGCAAACCTCTCCGCCACCAGCGTCTCAACGACGTCCTCGGGCAGGGTATCCTCGCTCGCAACGTAGTAAAACCTTGTGCCCTTCACGTACTGGCGGCGTACCTTGAACCCTTCAGGAGCGATATACTGCATGGCATAGACGATATCCCGGTAGAGGGACGTACCGGGATCCGCCACCACCATATCCTCGATCCGCTCGCCGGGGACCTCCTCCGCCGGGAGGACGACGGTGAAGCGGTCCGGCTGCTCGACCCTCTCCTTGCCGTAGCGCGCCCAGAGCCTCTGGAGGAGCGGGGCTAGGTAGGTCTCGTCGCCGATATCGATGACCACCCGGTTCTCCTGGACATTGACGCTCGCAAAATCGCGGAGGCGGATCTCGCGGGGGATGTGCCGGATCAGCCCGACGGCGACGAATATCGGGACCCTGGGGTCGATGAATATGTGGAGCCGATCGATCACCCTGAGCAGGTCGAGATCCTGCAGCACATCGGCGGCGACCCGCCTGTACGCCTCGCCGCCCACGGCATCGCTGCACTCGACCTCAAAGTAGTTCAGCGGAGGCATCGCATCTCCTGTCTCACTCTTCCCTGATATACCCGGATGCCAGCAGCGCGGAACCGACAGCGCCGATGTACTGCGAGTGGCGCGGAACCGTGACCTTCGTCTGCAACAGCTCGCCCATGGCGTGGACCAGCCCCTCGATCAGCGAGGTGCCGCCCACCATGAACACCGGCTCCTTGATATCGATCTCCTGCAGCTGCTGCTCAAAGACCTGCTCTGCAACGCTGTGGCATGCGGCGGCGGCGACGTCTTCGGGTGCGCTGCCCGCCGCGAGCGCGTTCACCAGGCTCTGCGTGCCGAAGACGATACAGTAGCTGTTCATCGGAACATTCTTTGAAAGGCCCTTCAGGGCGAGCGGCCCGAGCTCCGTGATCTCGACGCCGAGCCGCTTTGCCGTCATCTCCAGAAACCGTCCGCTCGCCCCGGCACAGATGCCGCCCATGGTGAAGGTGCTGGGGATGCCGTCGAGCACGCTGATCGCCTTATTGTCCATGCCGCCGATATCGATGACCGTGGACGGACCGTGCTGGTGGTCGGCGAGGTAGACGGCCCCCTTGGAGTTGACCGTCAGCTCCTCCTGGATCAGGTCGGCCCCGCAGTGCCTGCCCACCAGGAATCGGCCGTACCCGGTGGTGCCCATCGCCTGGACATCGTCGCGGGAAAGCCCTGCCTCGTCGAGCGCACGGGCGACCACATCGTCGGCGCTCTTGATCACCTCGATCGTCGGGAGCCAGCCCGTCCCGATGATCGCGTTGTCCTCCATCACCACCGCCTTGGTCGTGCTCGACCCGCTGTCCACCCCCAGAGTGATCCCGGCCTGCTCCTCACGCGCCAGCAGCGCCCGGCGCCGGGCGATCGTGGTCAGCGCCTCCATCCTCGTCAGCAGCGTGCCCGAGGTCGTCCGTTCCGTGAACGAGTAGCTCACCACCGGCAGATTCGAATGCTCATGGATGTACCGCCTGAGCTCGTTCCTGACGATCGCCGCCTCCGCGCACCGGAAGCAGGTGGCGATGAAGACCGCGTCCGCGTCGACCTCCCCCTCGACGAGCGCCATTGCCCGCGCGATCGCCAGCTTCAGATCGGCGCTCCGGACATCCAGCCCGAACTCGTCGGCCGCCCTCCTGATATCGGCGAGGGCGATATCGGGGAAGAAGATCTCGGCGTCGACCGCCGCCGCCGCGTCATAGATCTCCTTCTGCACACCGCTGTACTCCGGACCGCAGGCGATCTGGGCGATCCGCACCTTCTGCGTCACTGCCCGCCCTCCTTCAGCCCCGCCAGGAACCTCCTGATGGCGGCGACGAACGCGACGCCCTCCTCCTCGTCCTTCGGGTAGGCCAGCTCCAGGAGCGGGATGCCGCGCTGGCGGAGAGAGAAGAGGATCAGCTCATCGGTGCGGGCGCACCCCATGCACCCGAACGCAAAATCCGCATCGGTGACGATGACTCCCGCCTCCGCCCGCTCGATCAGCGGGCCGTAGATCGCCATGCGCCCCCGAACGCCGGACGGCACCTCTACCGCCGCATACTTCAGGCCGCGTTTGGGATCCTCCGGGGTGATCTGGAGAGGCGGCGACTCCACGCCCGCCGTCTGAATCCGCTCCCGGATGGAGAGAGCGGCGCCGAGCGGCTGGTGGCCGAACCGGGCCACCAGATCGGAGAGGATGAGGCTCGTTGCAGGGTAGATAAACACCTTTGCCATACCGCTAGGACTCCTCCAGTTCGATCAGTTCTCTCAGTCTCCTGACATCCAGCACCGGTTTCGTCCTCTTCTCCCGGGTCGCCTCCCCCAGAACCTCCTCGCCTCTCCGTTCCAGCTCCTCAAGCCCGTGAGAGATGAAGCGGAGGATGGGGAACTCAAACTCGTGGCCGAAGTATCCGGGCCGCGCTCCGCCGAGGTTCGCCCGGCAGCGCCTGGGATCGCCGGGCGGGAACCCCCGATCCTTCACAAAGATATGGTTCGGATCGAAGGCGCGGATCTGCCGGATGAGGCGATCCACCTCCTCGGGCCCGCCGGTCACCTGCAGGCCGAAACAGGTCTCCTTGATCATCACGCCTTCCGACGCCTCGTACGCGCGGAGCGCGAGATCGGCGGGCGTCGTGGCCGGCGACTCGACGAAGACGTACTTGGTCACCGTCCCGGCGAGCTTCGGTGTGTACTCGGTCATCTCTTCACATCCCTGACATAGACCGTCGTGCCCTCCTCCAGACCCTCCAGTTTCTCGACGTCCACCACGGCGCCGATGATGTTCGTGCCGGTCAAAGGCTCCGCCGTGGGTCCGAACTCGCTGCTGCTCGTCGTGCGCACCCCCACCATGCCCGCACCCTTCCGCGAGTCGTTGGTCATGGCGAGCGTGTATGCCGGCACCTCGCCCTCCGGCACATTCTCCGGTATGATCCCCACACCCTTCGGAATGCGCGGCTTGAAGAGGAGGACATCCTCGAACCTGAAGATGAACGGCACTTTTCCGACCGAATGGTGTTTCAAGCCCGATACTTCCCTGAATATGGCGGTGGTTCTGGGTGCGCGCTCGTCATCGAGGCGGATGCCGATCACCTGCCCGAGCGGCAGCGTGGAGACGCTCACGGCCCCGGCGGCCAGCACCTCAAGGGTCGTTGCGGGATTCTGTTCGACGACCACCCGTTCATCGGCGGTCTCGTCCGCCGTAAAGCGGATACCTCGCATCTCCGCGACCCTCCGTGCCTCCATGACCGAGAGCCCGATCAGGTCGAACCGCTGCGGCTCCGCCCTGATGCAGAGGACGTCGTTCTCCTCCGCGAGCCTGACGAGCTCGATACCATGGAGCACCCGTCCGACCACCGTATGGGCGGGGCTGGCCGACACCCCCTGCGTATAGATATAGACGGCGCCGGCAGAGCGTCCCGAGGTCCGGACGGTGACGGTCCCCTCCAGGCGGGGCGCGCTCAGTTCGAGCGGGACCCGGGTCTGCACGAGCCGTTCATCGCGGATATGCGTGCTGCTCGACCTTCCTACCACGAAGTGGCCGTCCTGCACGGAGAGGAGGAAATGTTCGGCACTCCATGCAGCCTGCGTATCGACCCGGTCCTCTGCATACCCCTGCACCCCGGCGACGACGTAGCTCTCGATCCGCATCCCCTCCTCCAGCGGGAACGCACCGTCGGTGGTGGTGATCCCGCGATACCGGTCCGCCCGGGCAAGCAGCCGCTCGATGCCGAGTATCCGGTCGCCCGCCGACCACCGATCGATCAGGCCCTGCCCGGTGACCACCTTGCCGACGACACCGCCGTCGGCAGGCGCACCGTAGTCGGCCGTATGCCGCATCCGGGAGAAGATCAGATAGGACCGATTCGGATCGTACCCGCCGCACCCCAGGATCACGTCGCCCCGCTCGTAGCGGTGCAGTGCACGCAGCGGCTGGATCTCCGACGGGAACGGCCCGAACGCCGCCGCATACCTGTCCGCCCAGTGGAGACGGAGCCGCTCGACGAGATCGGGCCAGTCGAGCGGTACCGCGGTCTGTTTGCCGCCGATCTCCACGACGATATCACCCGCCGTGGTGACGAACCTGACATGGCGCGTCGCCGCGGCCTCGACCTCCGCCGGGCGTATCACCGCCACGCTGCACCGGGGGTCTCTGTCGGGCAGGAGATCACCGAGACGGGTGCCCTCCGGGACTTCGAGCCGTTCACCATCCAGGTGGATCTCCATCCTTCACCTCAGGGGCCGCCCGCTCCCATCACCTTCCGCTCCTCCTCCGTGAGCTCGCCGAGCACGTCCGCCGTGGCCCCCATCCGGACGATCTTCCCTCCCCGCATGAGTGCGACGCGGTCGCAGATATCCTTGACGAAATCCATGTCGTGGGAGACCACGATGAACGTCTCCTCCATCTCCTCCCGCGCATGCAGGATCGAATGCTTCACGTCTATCTTGGTGATGGGATCCATCGTGCCGGTCGGCTCATCGAGGACGACGAGCCGGGGTTCGCGGATCAGCACCTGCGCCAGCGCGACCCGGTGCTTCTCACCCTCCGAGAGCTGACTAGGGTAGCGGTTGAGGATCTCCCTGCTCTTCTGCTCGGGGAACCCCGCCATCCTGAGCGTAATGATCGCCTTCCGCATCGCAAGCTCCTTAGGAAACTCGAGCCCGATGGCGTCGGTGAGATTGTCGAGCACGGTACGGTGCGGGTAGAGGTCGTACTCCTGATGGAGCAGCCCGATGTAGATCTTCGCCCGGCCGCGGCGATCGATGCCCGGTTTGGTCATGTCGACCCACTCGTCGCCGATACGGATGTTCATCTCGCCGCTCGTGGGCTCGAGGATACCCGAGATGATCCGGGAGAGGGTGGTCTTCCCGGCACCGCTCTTTCCGATGATGCCGAAGATCTCCTTCTCGTCGACATCGAACGAGACGCCGTTCACCGCCTTCACCACGCCGCGATCGACCGAGAGGTAGCGCTTGACCACGTCCCGTGCGATAAGCATCTTCTCACCCAGCTCCGCCGGGCGCTGCTGCTCCACATCGCTGTAATCCTCCATGAACCGGCGGATCACCTCGGTCGGAGAGCCGACCCTGACGACCTCGCCCTCCTTGAGGAGGATCGCCCGATTCGCAACGTCCTCGATCACCTGCGAGAAATGCGAGGTGACCACCATCGCCATGCCGTTCGCCGTCGCGCTCTCGCTGAGCATCCGGTGCACGAGCGTTGCCGTCTCGGGGTCGAGGGTGCCGGTCGGCTCGTCGGCGTAGAGTATGAACGGGTCCTTCGCGAGCTGACGGGCAAGCACCACCCGCTGCTTCTCACCGCCGGACAGATCCCTTGCGATGTGCATCATCCTGTGCGAGAGGTGCACCTGGTCGATCAGATCGGCGGCACGACTGATCGACTTCTCGGCGGGATAGCCGATGTCGTCCAGGACGTGCAACACGTTCTCGATCACGCGGTCGTCGCCGTAGAGGGCGAACGTCCGCTGGAACATGATCGCCGTGCGGCGCATGATGCGCCGTTTCATGACGGCGTTCTCCTCGGCCCAGAAATCGACATCGGCGGCAGTCAGCGTGCTTCCGCACATCGGGCAAGGTCTGCCTGCTTCGCTCTGAACACCGACGTACGTGCAGCCCTCGCAGACGGCAACATGGTAGATGATCTGGCCGCCTGTCGGTGGTTGGTCCACGCCCCTCAACAGGTGCATGAGAACGGTTTTGCCAGCCCCGCTTCTGCCAATAATCCCGACGACCTCTCCCTCCGCGATCTCAAAATTTATATTCTTCAGCACCACAGCCCCATTAAAATCCATGCAGAGGTCCCTGACAGTGACCAATGAGTTCATCTTGAGATCCTCGTTACACTATTGTGGCAGTCGTATCATATTAGAGTTTATATTGCAGCACTCTGCCTGCCCGCCGCATCATCCTGCAGCAGCCCCCTGACGATATGGGGAACCTCGCTGACGTTCTTTATCACGTAGTCCGCATTCATGTACAGCACCTCGGGTTTGTTGCCTGACTGCTGTTCGGACAGCACCGCCACGTCCGCCTTCTTAAAGGCATGGAGATCGTTGATGGCATCGCCCACCATCACGACCACGTCGTACTGCTCCTTCACATCCTCCACGATCTGTGCCTTGATGGAGGGTGTCGCCACGCCGTAGACGCGTTCCCTCGGGATGCCGAGATGATCCGCCATCTTCTCCAGCTTCGCCACCCGATCACCGGAAGCGATATATACGGGAACGCCCATCCGGTGCAGTTCGCTGACCGTCTCCTTCGCCCCGGGGAAGGGTCTTCCTCCGGTCGTCACCGTAAACTCGATGCCGGGGAGATCCATATTCAGGATCACCCCGCTGTTCATCGCCACGACCGCCTCCTGCCTGCAGCTCCCCCAGACCTCGCGGATGCATGCCTGCAGATCCCGGACCTGCGCATACCGATCGGTGTACAGCACGTCGGCGATCTCCTCCACCGGAATCACCCTGCGGGCGCAGGCGACACCGAACCCGACTCCGTTCTGCACGAGGAACGCGGAGAGGGGCATATCCGGCGGTGCGTCGATGACGTCCCGGGAATGGGCATGGAGCACCACCAGCACCCTGGCCTCGGATCCGAACGTGAGGGTGGTGGTCTCCACGGCGATGAGCATCTCGCCGTGGAGGACGTCCCTTGCGACGCGGTAGGTCCGGAGCAGCGTTCCCGCACTATCGAAGATGACAGCGACCGACATTCCCCTCACGCCAATAGTTCTATGTATCTAGTTATCATCTCTTCATTGAAGATATATGGTGCTCAGTGAGACGGCTGCACGCATAAAGAATATGGAGATTCGGGGCGCCGGAAGGATCGCCCGGGCAGCGGTGGAAGCGCTGCGGGATCATGCCGATACCCTGGACTCATCGAGCCTGGACACGTTCAGACGCGAGATGCGTGCCGCCGCGGATATCCTTCTCTCCACACGTCCGACCGCCGTCTCGCTCCCCAACGCGATCCGCTACGTGATGGCGCCCTTGGAGACCGCATCGACGCTCTCCGGGGCCAGGCAGGCGATCCGGGAGCGGGCTGAAGCGTTCATCCGGTCGTCCCTGCACGCCGTGGACCGGATCGCGGAGATCGGGGCGCGCCACATCTCCGACGGCGACACGCTGCTCACACACTGCAACTCGGAGGCGGCGCTCGCCTGCATCGTCGAGGCGCACCGGCAGGGGAAGGAGATCGAGGTGTACGCCACCGAAGTCAGGCCGCGGAGACAGGGGCTGCTCACGATCCGGACACTGAACGACGCCGGTATTGCGACGAACTACATCGTCGACTCGGCCGTCCGCCACTTTATCAAAGATATCGACCTGGTGCTCGTCGGAGCGGACGCCATCGCGGTCAACGGCGCCGTCGTCAACAAGATCGGAACGGCCCCGATTGCGCTGGCCGCCCATGAGGTGCGTACGAGCGTCATCGTCGCGGCAGAGACCTACAAGTTCGCCCCGCGCACCATCCTCGGCGAGCGGATCGAGATCGAAGAGCGCGACGCAAGCGAGGTGCTCCCCCGCGAGACCGCAGAGAGCCTGCCCCACGTGCGGGTCAGAAATCCCGTCTTCGACGTGACGCCGGCAGCCTACGTCGACCTGATCATCACCGAGAAAGGAGCGATACCGCCGGAGCTCGCCTACACGATCATCCGCGAGTACCTCGGGTGGAGCATCGAGGAGTTTCGCTGACCGCGTGAAGGAGACGAGAGAGGGGCCCGGAGCGAAACGAGCGGCTGCGGGATATCGCCGGGACCGGAAGCATCCGGGTCTCTGACAAGGTTCACCGGACGATGGGCGTGGCGCAACGCCGGAAGGAGAGGCAGCACCCCAAACGCGATGCAGACGCCCTCGGTCTCCGGGCGCACCCCGAAAAGCGGCTGCTCCCCCGTCTTCATCCGTTTCAGGGATGAAGAGCTTAATATGGGAGAACCCTTCACCTTCTATGAACGAGACGTTCATCATCATCCGGGATGCCGGCGATGGGCGATCTGCTGCATCTGCGGATGCTGGTACGACGATGGAGGCGCACGGATGGAGATCTTCTTTACCAAGCTGCAGGGCAACGGAAACGACTTCATACTGATCGATGAGCGTGAACGGGAGATCATACCGGAGGATATGAAGGCGGCATTCGCCTCGATCTACTGCGACCGCCGGTACGGCATCGGCGGCGACGGCGTTCTCTTTCTCCAGGCATCCGACCGGGCGGACATCAGAATGCGCCTCTTCCAGCCCGACGAGAGCGAGGCGGAGATGTGCGGGAACGGGATCCGGTGCCTGGTGAAGTACGCCTGCGACGCAGGCTACGTGGAGGAGTCCTGCACGGTTGAAACCCTGGCAGGCGTCATCCCTGTCACCATGGGGTATATCGACGAGGAGTTCCTGGCAACCATCACGATGCCGACTCCCCGGTTCCAGAGGAGCGAGATTCCGGCAACGGGAGAGGGCGAATACTGCGAGGAGATCCGCGGCCTTACCGTCTATGCCGTCAACATCGGCGTTCCCCACGCGGTGGTCTTCGTGGAGGAGATCGGGACGATCGACATCGATACGATCGGTCCCGTCATCCGCCACCATCCCACCTTCCCGGAGGGGGCGAACGCCAACTTCGTCGAGCGGACGGAAGAGGGTCTCCGGATACGCACGTTCGAGCGGGGCGTCGAGGAGGAGACGTTCAGCTGCGGGACCGGAGCGACCGCAGCGGCGGCGGTGGCACATCACCTCGGTTACGCTGGAGATACCGTCGCGGTGGAGACGAAGGGGGGTCCGCTCACTGTCCGCCTGGGAGAGACCACCAGCATGGAGGGGCCGGCAACCACGGTCTTCTCGGGATCTATATCCTTCTGATACCCTCTTCTGTGATCTCGAAATCGAAGTGCAGCCCTTCCGGACGGGACCGGTGCTTCTGCAGGATCGCCTGCCGGGAACTGTCCCGCTTTTCGAGCCTGACGATCGCCTTGGAGAGGTGCGCCAGCGCCGTGCCGCCGAGCCCGCATATCCGGCCCCGCTCCACGTCTATGAAGATCTGGTTGGTGATCAGAACAGGAATGTCGTACTTCTTGGCGAAGCCCAGGAGCCTGATCATCTGGTGGGAGAGCCTCCGGAGCGCCTCCCTCCCCATCTCGAGCTCGGTGCGGTAGAGGGCGGTCGCCGAATCCATGATCATGAGGTCGACCGGATGAAGATCCTTCTTCCTGAGCAGCACCTCCGCCTCCGCGATCATCGCCCCCTGCTGCTCGAAATCGACCGGTTCGAAGATGTAGAGCCGCTCCGCGAGTTCTTCCGCATCCTCCCCGGCGATCTGGGCGAAGCGCTCCACGGAGAAGCCCTCCGTGTCGATGAAGATGACCGATCCGTCCGCCCGCAGACACCGGATCGCAGCCATCACGCAGAGGGTGCTCTTCCCGCTCGCAGGCTCGCCGTAGAACTGGGTGATGGCCCGCCGCTCAAGCCCGCCACCCAGCAGTTCGTCCAGATCGCGGCTGCCGGTGCTCAGCCGGTTCTGGTTCATTCTTCGAGCACGCCCCGTCCGCGAAAGATCGTTCGAGCGGCCTCCTCAACGATACCTGCCACCTCCCGGAACGGGAGACCGAGCTCCCCCGCACACGCCCGTACCTGGTCGAACTCCGCCTTCAGGGACACGATCCGCTCCCCCGACCACGCGCACTTGACGTCGACGGTGAACCTCCTGCCCCGGATCGTCACTGTGATCGGTTCGACGGTCCGCCGGACGAGAAAGCGGTGCACCGTGGGGATGCACCGGATGCCGAGCGTTCCGAGTTCGCGTGCCAGCACGCCGGCAAGGTGCGCCGTCGTCTCCGGCCGGCAGACCACCCGGACCAGATGGCCGCTCCTCCCCTTCTTCATCACGGCAGGGATGGCGCTGGCGTCCCGGGCCCCCTCCTCCATCAGGCGGGCGATCGTGTAGCTGATGACCTCCCCCGTCACGTCGTCCACGCTGGTCTCCAGGATGTCCACCCGGTCGTGCCGGGACGCCGCATCCACCTCCAGGAGGAGCGTGCGCAGAACGTTCGGTACTCCCGGAGGGTTCATGCTCCCCGCACCGTAGCCGATCGCCCTGATGACGGCAGGACCGATACCGTCGGCAGGGATCGTCGCAAACTCTGCGAGCAGGGCGGCGCCGGTGGGTGTGCAGAGCTCGCGCTCCTCGGTCCCGGGGGTCGTCTGCAGGTTCGAGTCCTTCAGGATGGCGACCGTCGCCGGTGCAGGAACGGGAACAGTGCCGTGCGACCCGACGGCCGTCCCCCGCCCGAGCGCGATCGGGAGAACCGCCACTCCGTCCACGTGCAGGGAGTGAAGAGCGGTGCAGGCGCCCACCACGTCCGCGACGGCATCGTCCGCCCCCACCTCATGGAAGTGCGCGGCACCGCCGTGGACGCTCTCTTCCGCCCGGTGTATGCGGTGGAATACGCGGCGTGCCATCTCGATGGCCGGAGCGGGGGCGCTGCTCGCTGCCACACGTTCGAGCACCTCCTCGAGGGTGCGACGGTGGACCGGCGCATGCGCTCTCACCCGGACCGCCCGAATGCCGGAGCGATCCGTACGCTCTATCGTCGGTTCCCCGACCACCGATCGCATCGCCGCCCTCACGAGCCCCTCATCTGCCCCCAAATCGAGGAGCGAGCCGATAAGCATGTCGCCTGCAGCACCATGAAACGGATCGATGAGAAGGATATTCATTCTTCTGCAGTACTTATAAATCTCCGGAATATAAGAATTAGAGCTAATGCCCGAGATATACCTGAAGGTAGATAGTGCATATCCGGATGATCAGGGGGCGGGAAAGGCACGGCTCGACCCTGATACCATGCTGCAGCTCCGGCTGTCACCTGGTGATCTCATCGCCATCGAAGGGAAGCGGCGCACCGTGGCAAAGGTATGGCGAGCCATGGTGAACGACTGGCACCAGGGAAAGGTCCGCATCGATAATTTTACCAGGCTCAACGCCGGTGCCAGCATCGGAGACCGGGTCCGGATCAGGACCCTCGATGAAGAGGTGGAGGCGAAGCGCGTGGTGCTCGCACCGCCGGAAGACCTCCCCAAGCAGCTCCCCATCAACTACGGGAGCGTGATCAACAGGCTGATAGACTTCCCCGTCGTGAAGAATGATTCCGTGCCGATCCAGGCCGGCATGCCGTTCATGCAGCCGCAGCTCGTCGCATTCAAAGCGGTCGTCGTCGAACCGGAGAATGCCGTCATCATCACCAAGAACACCAGGATCGAGTTCTCCGAAAAACCCGCAGCCGGGTTTGAAGGAGTGAAACGCATCAGCTACGAGGATATCGGCGGTCTCAAGGATGAACTCCAGCGTGTCCGCGAGACGATCGAGCTGCCCATGCGGCACCCCGAGATCTTCCGGAAGCTCGGCATCGAGCCCCCGAAGGGCGTCCTGCTCTACGGGCCGCCGGGAACCGGCAAGACCCTGATCGCAAAGGCCGTGGCGAGCGAGAGCGGGGCCCACTTCATCTCCATCGCAGGGCCGGAAGTGATCTCCAAATACTACGGTGAGAGCGAACAGCGCCTCCGCGAGGTCTTCGAGGAGGCCCGCCAGCATGCCCCTGCCATCATCTTCATCGACGAGCTCGACTCCATCGCCCCCCGCCGGGAGGAGGTGACCGGCGAGGTCGAGCGGCGGGTGGTCGCCCAGCTGCTCACCATGATGGACGGTCTGGAGGAACGCGGCCAGGTGGTGGTGATCGGCGCGACCAACCGCCTCGACGCCATCGATCCCGCATTGCGGCGTGGAGGCCGGTTCGACCGCGAGATCGAGATCGGCGTCCCTTCCGAGGACGACCGGGTGCAGGTGCTCCAGATCCACACCCGCGGCATGCCGCTCGCCGAGGACGTCGACATCGCGGCGATCGCCAAGCAGACCCACGGATTCGTGGGAGCGGACCTCGCCGCGCTCGCCCGCGAAGCGGCGATCAAGGCGCTGCGCCGGTACCTCCCCGAGATCGACCTGGACGCGACGGAGATCCCGCCCGCAATCCTGGAAAAGATGTGCGTGCAGCAGAACGACTTCCGCGACGCCCTCCGCGACGTCGGACCGAGCGCGATGCGCGAGGTGCTGCTCGAGGTGCCGCACACCACCTGGGACGACATCGGGGGGCTTGAAGACGCGAAGCAGGAGATCCGCGAGGCGGTGGAGTACCCGCTCACTCAGAGGGAGCGGTTCGAAGACCTCGGTATCGAGCCCCCGAAGGGCGTCCTGCTCTACGGGCCGCCGGGAACCGGCAAGACCCTGATCGCAAAGGCCGTGGCGAGCGAAAGCGGGGTCAACTTCATCCCGGTCCGGGGCCCCCAGCTCCTCTCCAAGTGGGTCGGAGAGAGCGAGCGGGCGGTGCGCGAGGTCTTCAAGAAGGCGCGGCAGGTTGCACCGGCGATCATCTTCTTCGACGAGCTGGACGCGCTGGCGCCGGCACGTGGAACCGCCTCCGAATCCCATGTGATCGAGAGCGTCCTCAACCAGATCCTCACCGAGATCGACGGCCTCGAGGAGCTGCGGGGCGTCGTGGTGATGGGGGCGACGAACCGGCCCGACATGGTGGACCCGGCGCTCCTGCGGCCTGGCCGGTTCGACCGGCTGGTCTGCATCGACGAACCGAGGCCCGAGGACCGGAACAAGATCCTCCGCATCCACACCCGCTATATGCCCATAGAAGGTTCGTCCATCGAAGAACTGGTCGAGATGACAGAGGGGTTCTCGGAGAGCGCCCTCGAAGATCTGCTCCAGCTGCTGGGAACCGACCGCCACCTCTCCGTCGAAGACGTGAAGGGACATCTCCCCAAGATCACGCCCGACGACGACGTCAGGCTGCAGCGCTACGCACGACGGCGGAAGATCGTCGACCAGCTCCACCGGCAGCGGCTGACGGTCGACGATCCGGCGCGGGACAGGATCATCGCATCGATCGCCGCCGAGACCGAAGGTTTCGTGGGATCGGACCTCGAAGCGCTCTGCCGCGAGGCGGCGATGCTCGCCATGCGCCAGGGCGACCACCACGTCGGGCTGCAGCACTTCCAGGAGGCGCGGGGCAAGGTCCATGCGACGATGAACGAACGTTTGAGAGACTACTACCGAAGGATCCAGCAGCACTTCAAGGGCGGCCTGCCCAGGGAGATCCAGCCGCCGGAGTACCAGTAACCTCCATCTTCCGGTCCTGCGGCAACCCGTGGTTACGCGCCCGTGGTGGGCGCCTGCACCGCGGAGAGACTCTGATCTGCCAGAGCGGTCTCCCTCCCGGGTTTCACCAGCGATGCCGGATACTCTTCGTCATCGATAGAGACGGGAGATCTGATGGAGGGTATCCGGAAAACTGCTGAAGAGCGGACGTCTCCTCCCGATGCCGGCATTCCAGTGCGGAAGAACCGGATCGCAGCGGTGTCGCCCATGCAGAGAGCTATTTATACACGCCGCGGAAAATACACCTAGAGCTCGCAATAGAGGTTATCCAGTGGCACAGACGACCAGACGTTCGACAGGCATCCCCGGCCTTGACCTCTCGCTCGACGGCGGGTTTCCGCCCGGCACCCGGATCGTCGTCTACGGATCTCCGCTCTCCGGCATGGAGCTGATGGCGCAGCAGTTCTGGCGCACAGAGAGTGAAACGGGCTCGTACCTGATGCTCGACGCCGATCCGAAACAGGGGATGATCGCTGCAAGAGGCCTCTCCCTCGAGGAGATGGCGGAGGCCATGCAGGGCGACCGGATCGTGGTGGATTCGCTCTCGACACTGGTCATCACCAGCGGGATCGATGCCGCGGTCGATCTCCTCGTGCACGGGGCGGCCGACGTCCTGAAGCGGGGTGCGAACGTCATGTGCCTCTTCTACCGCGGGCTGCACACGCCTCTCGAAGAGATACGGGTCATGCGTGCGGCGGACATATTCATCACCCTGCGTCAGGAGATCCACGGGAACGAGTTCGAGCGCACCCTCGCCATCGAGAAGATCCGGGGGATGCAGGTGCCCCAGCGGGTGATCCCGTACCATATCACCGCAAAGGGCCTGGAGCTCTCGACCACCAGCCGCGTGATCTAGACGGCATACTCCGCCCGCAGCTCCCCGGCCGCGACGACCATATTCTTCAGTTTCCCCAACGCCGCCTCCCGGTGCTGCATCCGAAGGCCGCAGTCCGGGTCGACGAGCATGCTTCTTGCAGAGAAGACGTCGATACCCCTCTCGATCCGCCGCCTGATCGTCCTGACGCTCTCGACGCCGGGATCGCTCGAGTCCACGCACCCGTAGCCGACGAGCCTGCCCTTCAGATCCTTCTCTGACAGGACCTCCAGGTTCGCAGGATTGACCGAGAACTCGAAGTCGAGGATGGATACGTTCGTCTTCAAGATATCATCGACGACCTGACCGAGCCCTCCGCAGACGTGCAGGCAGGTGGGCACGCGGAGGACGGAGGCGATCGCATTCACCGCCTCACGACCGACCGCCATCTCCGCCGCGCCCGTCGAGAAGATCGGCTCGTCGATCTGGACGATGGTGACACCGGCAGCCTGGAGCCGCTGCGCCTCCACCGCCAGCGCCTGGGCGAGATCGAGCACCACCTCCTCCCTGCTCCGGTAGTACGACGTCTCAACCTTCAGGGCGTGCGCCAGCGTGCTTGGACCGGTCAGGATCCCCTTCACCTTCGGGTGTCTGGAGATGGCGTACTTCGTATCGGCGAGCGTGATCGGCTTCTGCGCCGGCTGGACCTTTCCGACGACGCGCTGCCCTCGGATCCCGGGCAGCCGGGACGTGAAGGCCTGAATCATATCGCCCCGGACCTGGCCGTCCGATATGATGTCGACCCCCGCCTCGATCTGGTCGGCCACCGCCACCTCGACAGCATGCCTCAGGGGGTTCACGAAGGACAGGAACCCCCCTGCCGTGACCACCGGATAGCTCCCGACCACCGTGGTGGGCAGCAGTTTGCTGATCAGCGTCATGGCGTGATCCTGTGCCGGTCCCGCGGGAAGAGCACCGCCTCGCGGATGTTGCCGAGGTCGAGCATCGTCATCAGGAGACGCTCGATCCCGAGCCCCCACCCGGCGTGGGGAGGCATGCCGTACCGGAAGGCCTTCAGGTAGAACTCAAAGCTCTCGGGGGAGAGGCCTTTCGCCCGGATGCGCTCGACGAGAAGGTCGTGCCGGTGGACGCGCTGCGCACCGGAGGAGAGTTCCATCCGGGGATGCATCAGGTCGAACGCCTTTGCGATCTCCGGCCGGTCCGGATACGGCATCGCGTAGTAGGGCTTGATCTCGGTGGGCCAGTCCACGATGAAGTAGTGCTCCCCCATCGCCTCCCCGATCGCCTTCTCGGCCGCCGTCCCGATATCATCGCCGAACGAGAGGTTCCCCCCGAGCGCCCGGTTGGCGATCCCGATCGCCTCTTCGTACGTGATGCGGGGGAACGGCCTCTCCGGGATCTTCAGGTCGACCCCCAGGTCCGCCAGCCGGTCCTGGCAGAGATCGGCGACGTGCTCGTAGACCGCCACGATCAGGTCTTCGAGGATCTCCATGACGTCGTTGTGGTCGGCGAACGATACCTCGACGTCGAGAGAGGTGGCCTCGTTCAGGTGCCGGACGGTATTATGCTCTTCGGCACGGAAGATGGGGCCGATCTCGAAGACCTTCTCGAACCCCGCAGCCATCAGCATCTGCTTGT
The DNA here is from genome assembly GCA_002503105.1 of Methanomicrobiaceae archaeon UBA206. Lineage (GTDB taxonomy): Archaea > Halobacteriota > Methanomicrobia > Methanomicrobiales > Methanoculleaceae > UBA206. The sequence continues at coordinate 5,402 of DAQY01000046.1, read as the reverse complement.
AGAGCTGCGGGCTCTGGTTCAGGAACGCCTCCTTCTCGAAGTACGCGAGCGGGAAGAGCTCGGTCCCGCCCTCCGTCGCCGCCGCCACGACCTTCGGGGTGGTGATGTTGACGAAGCCCCGCGAGTAGAGAAACCCGGTCGCCGCCTGAATCACCGCACTGCGGATGAAGAATATCGCACGGATGCGGGGTCTCCTCACATCCAGGAACCTCGCGTCGAACCTGGTGTCCAGCTCGGCGGGCACCTTTCCGACGACGTCCAGGGGGAGGGGGCTCTCTGCGATGCTGACGATCTCGAACTCGTCGGGCACGATCTCGCGCCCGCCGGGAGCCTTCGCGATCGCCTTGACGGGGCCCTTCACCCGGACCACGGACTCGCGGGAGACCCCGTGCGCCGCCTCGAGGACCGCCGGCGGCACCTTCTTCTTCGGCATGGTGACCTGAACGATCCCGGTGCGATCCCTGACGAGGAAGAACGTGAGCCCGCCGAGATCCCGGACCTCATGGACCCATCCGACGATCTCTGCGTAGTCGGTCTCTGGAGTTATGGCATGTATTGGCAGACGCATATTCAAACCTTACTCCTAATGAGTTCTCTCGCGTATTCTGCTTTGCGTTCATGCAGGATACGATCAGGCGAGGGCGAAGCCGCCGGAGGACGCCCCGTCCGGCTCTCACGCACCCGACGCCCGGGAGATCGAATCGATGATCCCCTGCGCAAGCGCCTGGAACTGCGGGTCCCCGTCTTCGAGCGCACGCCGGAGCGGTCTGATTGCCGGTTTCCCGATGCCGATCAGGGCGTTCGCCGCACGCTTCCGGACCATGAAGTAGTCGTCCCTGAGCGCGTCGATCAGAAGATCGACGACCGCATCGCCGCCGATCTTTACGATGGCATTTATCGCACCCATGCGGACCTCCATATCGGGGTCGTGCATCGCCCGCGCGAGCGGGGCGAGCGCCGCAGGGCCGATCCGGTCCAGCTCGTTCCAGCGCCCCTTGGCAATGAGGTAGTTGGCCCGCTCCGTGTCGTCCGCCGGCTCCCATCCGACCGCATCGAGGGCCTCCGCGACCCGCCCGGAAAACTCCCGGTTCCCGTCGGTCAGAGCCGCTGCAAGGAGTTTTGCGGCAGGAGCGCCGATGTTCTTCAGCGCCTCCGTCACCACGCTGCAGACATAGTAGTCCCCGTACTCCAGCTGCTGGATCAGCGGTTCAGCCGCACGGACATCGCCGATATATCCGAGCGACCTCGTGGCCGCCATCCGTACCTTCTCGTCCCGGTCGTGGAGAGCGTCGAGCAGCGGCTCGACCGCATGGACGGCCCCCATATACCCCAGCGACTCCGCCGCTGCCGCTCGTATGCGGGCATCGTCATCATCAGCGAGAACCCGGACCAGCGTATGGACGGAACGCTCATCCGCAATCTTGCCCAGGTTCCGGACCACAAACAGCCTGACCAGCGCCGGAGAGTCGTGCAGTGCCGCGATCAGCCCGTCGAGCGCCGCTTCGCCCATCTCTGACAGCACTTCCGCGGCGGCGGTGCTGAGCGTCCGATCCTCGCTCCGCAGCGCCCGGATGAGGACGTCCACCGCCGGCCTCCCGATCCGGATCAGGTGCTCCGATGCACGGAACTGTGTTCCCCGATCAGCGCTCCGCAGCGCCTGAATAAGGGCATCGAGCTCCTGCTCGCGCGGATCAGGGGTGTATACCCGTCCGGCCGCCTCTCCGGATGCGGTCCGGTCTCCGCCGCCCTGCCGTGCGAGCAGTTCCGACGCCTTCCTCCTCACCGCCGGGTCGGGATGACTCCCGGCCTCTGCGATCGCCTCCCGCGCCATGTCGTCGTCGATGCAGGAGAGCGCCTCGAGCGCTGCAAAAACCGCCGGACCCGAGCCCGCCTTCAGAATCGCGGCGAGCGGTTTGACGGAGGGGGGACCGATACGCGCCAGCGCCCGGACGGCGGACCGGCGCACCTCCTCCGCATCGTCTGCCAGCCTCCGTGCGAGGGGGACGACCGCCTGCGGATCCGCGATGCCGCCCAGCGCCTCCGCCGCCGCACGGCGAACGGGCGCCTCGTCATGGTCAAGGACGGCGATCACCGGTTCCACCGCAGCGGAACCGATGGCGGCGAGCGCTTCGGCCGCTGCGATGCGGACGTTCCCGGACGGATCCAGGAACAGCCCCACGAGCGCCGGAACCGCACGGGAATCCCCAAGGGCGCCGAGTGCGTGCGCCGCCGCCGTACGCACCTCCTCGTCGGGATCGCCGACCGCGGTGATCAGGAAGGGGAGCGTCCGTTTGTCCCCGATCACGCCCAGCGTTTCGGCGGCGGCGCACCTGACGGCATAATGGCTGTCGCTGAGAGCGGCCACGATGTAGTCCGTCGCGGCATCACCGAGGGCTTTCAGCGCCTCCACCGCGGCGATCCTGATATTCTCATCGGGATCGGCGAGCGCTCGAGCACACTCCGCCGCCCGTGCAGCGAGGGCGGCCGGATCTTCACCGGGAAGGGCGTCGGCTCCGCCAGTCGGCGGGACGAACTCCCGGTACCCTGCCGCACGATCTGCAGGGGAATCGTCACGCACGTCCGGCTCGCACAGCGGCCTTTCGGCACGCGGACCGGTCCGGCTGTCTGCAGAGGGTGCGGGCATCGCCGCCCCCGCCCCGCTGCCTTTCGCCTGATACCCGTCCGCGCGCTTCCGAATCGCTGCGAGCGCATCGGCGGCGGCGGCCCGGATGCGTGCGTCACTGCTCTTTCTCGCGCGGAGGAGCGCCTCGATCCCGGGACCGCCCATCTTCCAGAACGCCTCCGTCACTCCGAGGCGGATGCTGGCCTGATCGTCCGTGAGTGCGGAGAGCATGTACGGGACGGCGGCGCTCCCCATGCGTGCCAGCTCGTTCCACCGCTCCTTCACGATGCAGTACCTGGCCCTCTCTGCATCGGTGCCCGGCACCCACCCCATCTTGTCCAGCGCCCATGCCGCCTCGAGCCTGACGTTCAACGAGGGGTCATCCCAGCGCGTCTGCGAGAGCGGAGCAGGCGAGTTCGTCCCCGATC
>DAQY01000046.1:0-2023 GCA_002503105.1 Methanomicrobiaceae archaeon UBA206 | reverse complement strand
GTTCGTCCCCGATCCGTCCGAGAGCCTTGGCCGCAGCCGCCCTGATCGCGGCGTCCCCGTCGGATAGCACCCGCACGAGAAACGGGACGGCCGCCTTCTTCAGTCTCAACAGTTCGCTCCACTCGCACATGGCGACGTGGTACAGCGCCCGCTCCGTGCCGTCCCGGGGCACCCGGCCGCACCGCTCAAGCGCCAGTGCCGCATCGCGCCTCACCTCCCGGTGGTCGTCGCGGAGTGCGGCCAGGAGCAGATCCTCCGCCGCACACCCCATCTCACCGAGCGCAGCGACGGCGGTCCGGCGGACACGCTCGTTCTCGTGGTGCAGCAGCCGCGCCAGCGCGTCCAGTGCAGGCGCTCCGACTGCCCCCACGGCGATCGCCGCACCCTGCCGGACCCGGTCCTTCCCCCACTCGAGGAGCCGCAGCAGCGGCGGCAGTGCGGGTTCGCCAAGCGTGCCGAGCACCTGTGCCGCTCCCATCCGGACCCGATCGCTGTCATGGTCCAGCGCCTTCAGGAGCGCGACCAGGGCGGCCGCTCCCATTCCCGTGAGCGCGGAGGCCGCCCCCTGACGGACCTCCCCGTCGTCGGACCCCAGCAGCTGGATCAGGGCGTCGACATCCTTCGCGGCTCTGAGTTTCTCGATATGTGCGCCCCGGCGATCGAACAGCGACATGGTGCAACGTGATCTCCGTAGAGCTACCCTATAGTGGTTCGGATGATCATATTAATAGAGCGTTTCGTCAGTCCGAAAACGGCGCCACCGGGAAGAGATTGCCCAAAACCCGCCACACTCCCGGTGGCAGGAGCAGATCCCCACAGGGGTTCAGGACCCGTTCCCCCCGCAGGGGGATCGACGCCGAGCTCACCAAAAACGCCATGAGGCCGTGCCGGCCGCAGGCCCGACCGATAAAGATCGGTGATCCTGCCCGGCTCATAGGACCCTCCACACCGACAGCGACCTGCAGAATTTTCCAGTATATTTCCATCAGGGTACACTGCGACGTCTTCGGGAAGTGGGCCGTGAGGGAGGGGGTCCTCATGGTGCGACGAGCGACGGGTGTCCGGAGGACCGCCGGATCTGGAGAAACCCGAAGGGTTTCGAGCTGCGAGCGACAGCGAGCTTGAGAAACCCGAAGGGTTTCGACGGGTGTCCCCCTCCTGCCAGAGAGTTTTATGGACGACCTCATGCGAAAAAGCGTACGGGATTGAGGGTCTCTGCGGGCCGAAGCACCCCGACCCAGGGCGCCGGTGATGATCCGGGCGGGGGTGGAGAACCTGATCGTGGGCACAGCTTTCTGTCGGCCGTCGCCCTGAGGAGCGTGCGACCGGAGGGAGCGTGAGCACCGGCAGGTGGAAGGTGCGGGGGGCGAGGACCTCCCCCAGCCGACAGACGATCCTGTCGCGTCCCGCATCAGCACCGATCAGGCCGCCCGCCACAGCGGACCGCGATCTTATATAAAGACCGCTGCCGCGATGACCGTCGTCCACCGCCCGTTCCAGTCCCCTTCCGCCGTCTGGCAGATATGGGTCGTGCTGATGATCCTGCCGCTGGCCTTATAGATCTGCTCCCGCTCCTGCCACGCCTGATCGGGGTCGAACTCGATGCCGAGCGTCGTCGCGAGCATCGTCGCCGCAAGATCCTCCGCGTACTCACCGGAGATCTCCGCGGTCTCTCCGAACGCGTGGTGCTCGGAGAGGTATCCGTATTCGTTCTCCCCCTTCGGCATCGCATGACCAACGGCGGCGGACACCAGGCGGTGCGGCTCGTTGGTCTCGTTCCGTGCCATGACCACATAGACGATCGCTCCTGGCTGCAGGTCCTTCAGCCCCTCCTCCCTCGACACCAGTCTGCAGTTCGGCGGGAAGATGCTGGAGACGTAGACGAGATTGTACTTCTCGATGCCCGCCTGCCTGAGTGCGAGTTCGAACGAGGCCAGCTTATCTTTATGGACGCCCACGCCCTTCGTGAAGAAACATCTGGTCGGAACGAACATTGATAGTCTTTTTATCGCTTGAAATTCTT
>DAQY01000047.1:17843-49023 GCA_002503105.1 Methanomicrobiaceae archaeon UBA206 | reverse complement strand
TGTGGATCTCCAGCCACAAGGTACTTTTGGGACGACTTCAGCAGTATGATCGTTCAGTTCTGCGAAGTGCGACTGCCCGGAGGGCAGGAGCTTTGAGAAACCCGAAGGGTTTCGAGCTGCGAGCGGTGGCCGGCTGAAGGGCAGGCGCTGGAGGAGAGGAGACCGCCGGGTCTTCGATTTACGAGCGATAGCGAGCTTGAGAAGACCGCCGGGTCTTCGATATGTCCCTGTATGAGAGTTTCTCCGGAGCTTCGGGCTCCGCTCTCGCCGTAACACCGTTCGCCGTTTCCGGGAAAAAAGACTGTACCGGCCCGGGAACCGGGCCGTCAGGATTAACTGATATTTTCCATGCTGTATCCTTTCTGGGCGAGAAGTTCCTTCACCCGTTCGCGGTGATTGCCCTGCAGCTCGATCGAACTCTCCTTGACCGTGCCGCCGCAGGCCAGCTTCGCCTTCAAAAATTTCGAAAGTTCCTCAAGGTCGATATCGTAGGGATCGAGGCCTTCGATGATCGTGACTTCTTTCCCGTACCTTCGTTTGTTTATCTTGATACTGATTCTCTGCTGTTCCTTTGCTACTTCCTCACAGATACACAGTTCTTTTGGCAGTCCGCATTTCGGACATATCCCACCGTTCATTACATGTATCTTCAAGTTCTCGTTATATATTTCTTGGCATGGTCAGGCACTTATCGCGCAGACATCGCATCCACGAGAAAGGACCTGATCCTGCCTGCTGCGGTAGCGATAGATGGTGATGCCCTTGCACCCCTGGGCGTGCGCGTACTCGAAGATCCGGGAGACGTCGTCCACCGTTGCCGTCTCCGGCATATTCACCGTTTTTGAAACGGCATTATCCACATGCTTCTGGAAGGCCGCCTGCATGCGCACGTGGTGCTCGGGGCGGATCTCCATCGCCGTCTTCCAGAGGTCCCTGACATCGGCGTCGAGGGGCAGATCCTGCACGGTGCCGGTCCGCCGGATGTGGCGATGCACATCGATTCCCCCTGCGGAGGCGGGCAGCAGGTCCTCGACCACACTGTGAACCATGGTGACCGGCGCCCCGTCGATGGTCCGTGAGTACGCGAGGGAGAAGATCGGTTCGATGCCGCTGGTGGTGCCGGCGATGATATGGAGCGATCCTGTGGGGGCGATAGTCGTGACCGTGGCGTTCCGCATATCCTCGGCAAAGACGCTCCGATCGATCGCCGGGAACGAACCCTTCCGCTCACCGATCTCGTGCGACATCGCCCGCGCCTCCGTCTGGACGAACGCCATCAGCCGCTCGGCAAACCGCAACGCCTCTTCCGACTCGTAGGGAATACCCAGGCGAATGAGCGCCTCTGCAAACCCCATGATCCCGAGGCCGATCTTCCGCGTGGCGAGGGTCCTTTCCCGGATCTCGGGGAGGGGAAATACGTTGGCGTCGATGACCGCGTCCAGGAACTCGACCGCGCTCCGGACGACCGTCCTGAGCAGCTCCTCGTCCAGATCGTCCCGGCGAATGCACCGGGAGAGGTTGATGCTCCCCAGATTGCAGCTCTCGTACGGGTAGAGCGGCTGCTCCCCGCAGGGGTTGGTGGCTTCGATGGGGCCGAGGCCGGGCGTCGTGTTCCGGCGGTTGATCTCGTCGAGAAAGAGCATGCCCGGCTCGCCGACCGCCCACGCCGCCTCGGCCGCCGTGCGCCAGAGGTGCCGGGGGTCGACGGTCCTCCAGACGCTCCCGTCGCGGGGGTTGACGAGGTCGTATCTGCTCCCCCTCTCCAGGCAGCGGAAAAACAGGGCGTCGAAGCCCACCGATATGTTGAAGTTCCGGAGCACGCCCCCGCGCTTGCTGTTGATGAACCGCTCGATGTCGGGATGGGAACTGGCGAGCACCCCCATGTTCGCGCCCCTGCGTCGTCCTCCCTGCTTCACCGCCTCGGTCGCCGTATCGAAGACATGCATGAAGGAGACGGGTCCGCTCGCGACGCCCCCCGTGCCGTTCACGGCATCGCCGCACGGCCGCAGGCGGCTGAACGAAAATCCGGTTCCTCCGCCGGATTTATGGATGAGCGCCATGTGTGCCAGCGATGCGAAGATCCCCTCCAGCGAATCCTCGACCGGGAGCACGAAGCAGGCGGAGAGCTGCCCCACCGGCGTGCCGGCGTTCATCAGCGTCGGCGAGTTGGGGAGGAACAGCAGCCGGCTCATGAGCGTGTAGAACTCCCGGGCCTTCGCCGCGCTCCCTACAGCAGACGATACACGGTGAAAGAGGTCTTCGGGCCTCTCGCCGGGGAGGAGATACCGTCGCTCGAGCAGGAGGCGTGCAGGTTCGGAGAGGTGCATGTATATCAAAAAAAGAGCGCTGTCCTTAATAAAGCGTCGTGCACAAGCTACAGTACCATGTCTCTGATGGTGCTCGGCACTGCCTCCCATGTGGGCAAGAGCGTGACGGTGGCGGCGTTCTGCCGCGCACTCGCTCACCGCGGCATCACCGCCGCGCCGTTCAAATCCCAGAATATGAGCCTGAACTCATTCGTGACGGCGGACGGGAGCGAGATCGGGATCGCACAGGCGGTGCAGGCGTATGCAGCGAACCTCGAGCCCGTCGCCGAGATGAACCCGATCCTCCTGAAGCCGAAGGAGGATCAGGTGTCGCAGGTGGTGCTCCTCGGCAGGCCGTACAGGGACGTGCACATCAGGGATTACTATAAGGAGACCGATATGCTCCTCGATGCGGCCGTGGCGGCGTTCGAACGGCTCAGGGCGCGCCACGGGCACGTGGTGGTGGAGGGGGCGGGCGGTGCCGCGGAGCTGAACCTGTATGACCGCGACATCGCGAACATTCGCCTTGCCAGGGCGCTGCGGCTCCCCATCCTTCTCGTCGCCGATATCGAACGCGGCGGCGTCTTTGCGCAGGTCTACGGGACGCTCGAGCTGCTTCCCGACGACATCCGGCCGCTCGTGGTCGGGACGATCATCAACAAGTTCCGCGGGGACCCGACCCTCTTCGAGGCGGGCGTCGCGAGGATCGAGGAGATCACCGGCGTGCCGGTCCTCGGCGTGGTGCCGTACGCCGACATTCCCCTCCCCAGCGAAGACTCTCTCTCGATCGGGGACAAGCGGAGGCAGAACGGCCGTGCAGTGCGGATAGCGGTCGTCCGCCTCCCTCACATATCGAACTTCACCGACTTCGAGCGCCTGGAGCGGCTCGCATCCGTCGACTACGTCCATCCCGGCGCGTCGCTCGACGGCTACGACTGCATCATTCTCCCCGGGACGAAGAACACCGTGGCCGATCTTGCGGTGCTGAAGCGGAGCGGGATGGGAGAGGAGCTCCGCCGCGCACGGGCGCGGGGCGCCCCGATCATCGGCATCTGCGGGGGGTACCAGATGCTCGGACGGCGGATCGTCGATGCAGGCCTCGAGTCGGGGTGCGCCGGCACGTACGAGGGGTTCGGGCTGCTCGACGTGGTCACCGCCTTCTCGAGCTACCGCAAGACCACGGTGCAGGTCCGCAGGCGTGCACGCCCCTGCGGCCCCATCCTCTCGCGGGTGGGGGAGGTGCAGGGCTATGAGATTCACATGGGCGAGTCGGAGCGGGGTGCCGCCCCCGAAGCCTTTGAGGGGGAGGGGGCGGCAAGCCCCGACGGCCTCGTCTTCGGCACCTATATGCACGGCCTCTTCCAGAACGAAACCGCGTTGAACGCACTGCTTTCGTTTCTTTACGGCAGGAAAGGGCTGGCATACGAGCCGCATTCCGGGTGCGTCGGCGACCCGGCGTCGTGGGCGGGCAGCTATGGATTGTGCGGCGCATTCGACGATCTCGCCCGCCACTTCGAGCGCCACGTTGATATGGAACACATCGTATCTTTTTTTAAGTGATCCACGAACCTAATCAGGGGAGACATCGCAGTTCTGCAGGGCAGGTGGAACGCATATGGTGATGAGGTGTTCGTTCACGCCCGATCCGGATCTGATGGAGCAGATCGACCAGTTCGCGAAAGAGCATGGCGTCGACCGGAATGAGGGGATTCTGGAGCTGATCGAGGCGGGCCTTGCGCACTTCCAGCACCAGGGAGGGGCGGGGGTCAAGCAGCAGCGCTCGTTCGAGGAGTTGAACCGGCTGAGAGGAGATATCGAAGACGTCAAGACCATCCTGTCAGAGCTGCGCAGCGAACTGCGGCTGGTCCACCATACAATAGAGACGGACTGGGGCAGGGAGGCGAGGGGGGTGCCGTTCCAGACGAAGCATCCGTGGGAGTTCTGGAGAAAATAACCCCCGTCAGCTGATGACGTTCATGATGCTCCTGTACCCTTCTCCTGACGAATCATCGCATACCACCGCCTCGACCGCGTCGAGATCGATCGTCTGGACGGCCCGCTTCAGCATGCAGTAGGCGCGTGCGGGCGACAGCGTCCGTTCTCCCCCGACCTGGAAATGCGTCGAGTGGACGCAGAACCTGCACCGCTCGACGGTCACCGCCTGCTTCGGCGTGCACTGCACCCTCCCCCGGACGACCGGCAGGGTCCGGGACGGCCGCTCACTCATAGGCCTCGACCCGAAAACCGCACTCTTCGAGGACGGACTTCACCTGAGCACGCCAGAGGACGTCGTCGTCCGTCCTGATCGGTGCGACTCGCTCCTCCCAGCAGCGGCGAAGCGCCGGATCGCCCGAATCAAGGCTCCTCCTGCCCTTCACCTTCCCGGCCACCCGGCCGTCGCCCGTCCATATCCGCATGGTGCAGCAGATGTACGATTGGCAGATCTGGGGCCGCGTGGAGTGGATGGTGCAGATGAACCGCCCCTCATCCCCGGGTTTCGGCCGCAGGAACGGACACCAGCAGGGATTCTCGTCGACCGGCCCCGTATCCCTGAATGCGTCGAGGTACTGCTCCTCCACCCGGGCGCGGAACGTATCCCCGGAAACCCTCGATCTGCAGAGGAAGTCTCTCCCCGAGAGCCGCCGTTCGATACTGATGAGTTCGCCGCCGACGTGCATGCAGCACCTGCCGCAGAGCGTGCACTCAAACGCCGCCATCCTGATCACAGTAGGTCTTTGTGCGCTCCCGCTATAATGGTTCTGGAAGACCCCGATTCCGGTTCCAATAGAATTAAATCGATGTTCGTACAATGGAGTGGCATGAAGGTCTGCATTATGTGCGGAGGAGAGGGGACCCGCCTCCGCCCCCTCACATTCGGGCGCCCGAAGCCCTGCATACCGATCGTCAACCGGCCTTCGATCCAGCATCTCGTGTCCCACCTGGCGAACCTGGGGTTCAACGACGTGATCGTCACCCTGGGGTATATGAGCAACGCCATCGAAGAGGCGCTGGGGGACGGATCACTCTTCGGCGCCGACGTCACCTACGTCACCGAGAAGACGAAGCTCGGGACGGCCGGCAGCGTGAAGAACGCGCAGAGGTATCTCGAAGGCCAGCCGTTCCTCGTCGTCGGCGGCGACCACGTGGTGGATCTGAACCTGCTGGAGTTCTACCGGGAGCACCTGAAGAGCGACTCGATCACCACGATCGGCCTCATCAGCATCGACGACCCCACCGAGTACGGAATCGCGGAGATCGATGCGAGTTACCAGATCAAGCGCTTCAAGGAGAAGCCGAGCCCCGGCGAGATCTTCTCGAACCTGGCGAGCACCGGCATGTACGTCTGCAACCCGGAGATCTTCGATTACATTCCTGCCGGCGAGAAGTACGACTTTGCCCGCAACCTCTTCCCCGATCTGATGGAGAGGGGGTACGTCCTGAAGGCCTGGCTCGCCCGCGGCAACTGGTCGGACGTTGGCAACCCCCGCTCACTGCGGCAGGCGGAGCGCTGGAAGCTGCAGGACATGATGTTCACCAGCATCGCAGGCGACCTGTACGTCAAGGGCGCCCGAATCGTCGGCCCCGTTCAGGTCGGCAATTCGGTCTCCATCGCCTCGAAATCCCGCGTGATCGGGCCCGTTGCGATCGGGGCCGGGACGATCGTCGAGGACAACGTCATCATCGGTCCCTACACCAGCATCGGCGACGGGTGCATCATCAAGAGCAGGGCCAAGATCTTTTCGTCCTCCATCTACAACCGCGTGGTGATCGGCAGCGACTCCACCATCAGCGGCAGCGTCATCGACAACGACACCCTGATCGGGGATGGGTGCAACATCGAGAACGATACCGTGATCGGTCCCGGGGTGGTGCTGGAGAACAACGTGGTCGTTCATTCCGGAACGCGGCTCTGGCCCGAGGTCACCGTACCGGAGGGGACCGTGGTCAAGGAGCATGTCCTGAACGAGAAGTACGATATCAGGACCGAAGGGTCCTAGCCGTGCCGTACGAGCCGATGCGTGAGCGCAACGAGGGGATGGCGGGCGTAGTCCAGCACCATGATATCGTCGAGCGTCCGGAGGTTCAGCGTCCGTGCCATCCGTTCGATGCCCAGCTCGATATCCTCCTGGATTTCAATGATGTAGGCGTCGAGATTCTTGATGCCCAGCCGCTTTGCGGCGATCGCCCGGTGGTGGCCGTCCACCAGAATCCAGCGCCCGGGGCGTTTGACGACGATGAGCGGTTCGGCCAGGCCTTTTTTGATCTCGTACATCCTTCCTTCCAGTTCGTCCTCGTATATCTTCGACTGGGTGGGGAGGAGCACGCTGATGGGGACCGTTCCGCGCCGGAGCGTCGGCTCGACGCCGTAGAGTTTCTTTAACGTATCGATGAACTTGAAGACTTTTTCCGGCGAGACGTGTTCGATCTGGGATCTGATCACGTCTGCGTTCGATATGATGCCGATGAGCGTGTTGTTCTCGTCGACGACCGGCAGTTTCTGGATGCCGGAGCGGAAGATGACGCGGGCGGCGTCGTTGATGCTCATATCCGGGTCGGCGACGATGAGGTGCCGGGACATCACCTGCTCGATGGGGGTCGACGGATGGGCGAGCAGGAGGTCGCGGGCCGATATGTATCCGACCACGCCGTTGCCGCTGATGACAGGAAAACCATCATGATGGGTTTTTTTAATCGCTTCAACGACGTCCTTCACCGTGCCGTGGACGTCGACGGTGACGACGTCGTAGGTCATGTAATCCTTGACCTTTTTTTTATCCATCATGATAGAGTGACGTTACCGGGACATGAATTGATCGGTCGAGCTGCGGTGGAAAATCGTAAAAAAAGGTTACTTTATGGGAATTCTTCCCCCCACCTCGCTCGGCGCTTTCTTGAGGCGGATCTCGAGAACACCGTTTTTGAAGCTGGCGCTGGCGCCCTCTTCAACCACTTTGGCGGGCAGCAGCACGGTGCGGCTCATCGCCCCGTAGACACGCTCTCGCATGAAGTAGTTCTCGGCACGCTCCTCGACCGCCTCCGTGCGCCTGCTCGAGATCTCGAGGTGCGTGGGATCGATGAGGCGGACGTTGACATCCTCCTTCTGCACGCCCGGGAGATCTGCGACGACGATGACCTCATCGTTGTGTTCACAGACATCGACGCGGAACTCCCCGACTGCAGGGACGATCCGTCCCCGGACCTCTCCGCCCCTGGCGGTGATCCCGCTCAGCAGCGACTGGAACCTGCTCTCCATCTCTGCCATGAGGTCGTCAAAGTCCTGCCAGATTGAACGATACGGGTATCTTGATTCTCTCACCATTGGAATCTTCCCTCCTTTGTCTGACCGCACCCGGCGACGCTGTCGCCGGGCCTTACTTTTAGTAAGGATTAATAGTATATATAGTTTTCCCCGTTAGGCATCGGGAACGGTGGACGATACCATTTTATTTCGGCGGAGGTCGATCGTACTCGGAATGAAAAAGACCTACTATAATGACGCGAAGGGCAGCTCGAAAAACCGGCAGAAGATCCTCTTCGTCGTGATCGCCGTGGTGTTTGCGGTTGCCATGGTGGCGTCGTACCTGGTACCGCTCTTCAGCGCCTTCCGGGTCGCGCAGAGCGGTGATATCGCCCTGATCGGCTATACGATCCGCGACGTGGCGGGGCGCCCGGTCATCTCGAGCGATCAGCAGTTCGTCGCCACCGAGCTGCAGAAGGGGAACTACGTGCTCCTGACCAGCCCCCTGGAGATACCCGTCGGCATGGCGATCTCGGGTGCGAATCCGGCACCGGTTCCGATCCTGTATCCGAGATTGAATGGGTCGCCGCAGTTCGGTCTGCTCGGCTTTGAGATCAACGCGATCTCGGCAGGCATCACCGGTATGCATCCGGGCGAGACCCGGACGATCCGGTTCGACTACGGTTCCAACGACCTGGAGATGAACCTGACCGCGGAAGAGGCGGATGGACTCGGCATCAACGTCACGGACGCGCAGATCGGCGACCGGGTCACACTCGGTATCACGAAGACGCCCGATATCTCAACAAACAACACCACGGAGCAGTCATTCGTGATGAGATTGGGGGAGATCGTCGGAAAGCAGCCCGATCAGCTCGTCCTCTGCTATCGGTACGGCAGTGCCGATATCGTCCTCCACGGCCTCACGAACGGGTGAGGGAAAACCCGATCAGAGGATTTTTATAATCTCCTCCCTTCCTCCCTTGTATGGCATTGAGGGTGATCAGCTTCTACCAGGAGGGGTGTATGGGGTGTGAGGAGCAGGCCCCGATCCTCCGGGAGGTCAGGAAGAGCCTTGGTGTTGATATCGAGGAGATCGACGCCGTAAAAAACCCCCGATACATCGGGGAGTACGGACTGCGGGTCACTCCTACGATCCTGGTGCTCGTCGACGATAGGGTTGCGGAACGGATGGAAGGGCTCGTGCACCGGGAAGATCTGGAGGCGGCGATCAGACGGCACATGCGGGAGGAGACGGCGCAGAACGGTTGAGCGCGTAAAGATCAGGAGGAGCTCTCCCGGCTCTCTATAAAAAGTAGCCGTATATCCGCTTAATCTTTCGTGCCATCGCCTTCCAGCCCTCTTTTCGCATCATCTGACCTTCACGCAGTTTGATCCCGGAGATTCTGATACGTCTTCCGCCGAACGTGCAGGTCTCGCCCACGGCGAACTCCCGCTCCCCTTCCGCGACCTGGTACAGGGGGACGGTCAGACGGCCTGCGTGGACGGACGCCTTCACGATCACCTGCTCGATCGCCCGCGTCCAGAGGGTCGTCACCTCCGACGCCCGCGCCCGCTCCACCCGTCGATCGCCGCTCTCGATGCCGGTGATCTCGACGGCGACCGCCTCGTCACCGCATTCGGCAACGATAAGGTCTCCCATTGCGCATATATCGTCGGGGAGCATCTCCACGCTGCAGACCTCCGACTCCGCCTCGCGGCTCACGATCGTCCTGATCGCGAGGAGCCCGGGCTGCACCGCCTTCGGTACGCGGTGGGTGTAGCCGCAGCCGGTGCACTGCACCAGTACCTCGGTGTCCTCTTTCAGTCTCCGGTGTGCGAGCTCCTCTCTGCATACCGGGCAACGGGTGGTGATCATTCATTAACAATGGACGCCCTCTGCTATTAAAGCATGAAGGCACGGGAACTGGTGAAGTGCAGAGGTCACCCGCTGGTGCGGGGCACGCATCCGACGACGTTCGAGGTGACGAAGGAACGCGAACTGACCTCCCGCGGCGACTGCATCATATGCGTTGCTGCCGATAAGGGGGCGGCGGCGCTCTCTCCCGCGTTCAGGCGGGTGCTCGCGAATGACCGGGCGGTGCTGACGACACGCCTCTCCGCCGGCGACGTGAGCGTCGAGGTCCGCTCGAGGGGGAGCGCCGCCTTCACGCTGGACCATCCGACGGATCTCGTCTGGAGGAGGAGCGGTTTTGTCTGCGGTCGAACGGTCGGCATTCACTCCGATTTCGTGGCACGCACACTTCCCCGCGAGCTCGTCCGTCTGCTCCGGCAGGGCGAAGAGATGGTGGTCGAGCTCGTCGCCGAGTTGCCGGGGGATGGAGAGAAGTCGGAGCAGCGGGGATCGTAAAGGGGCGTAAAGGGGCGCTTCGGCGGGCGGTTTCGGCGGGATTCGGCAGATGGATTTATCGTTCCGAAATACTTTCAGCCATTCATCCAGTGCCGCATCCCGTCGCGACACCGATCGACCATATGCAACGGATGCCGAATGCATCGGCTGTCGACACCCTCTGCGCAGGTATGCCCATCTTCCCTGATCGCTCGGGGTCGGTGGCGGGGGGTGAATGGGTGCGGAATGCGGCCTTCTTCTTCTGCGACTGACGATCAGATCGGAGCGCTGGAGGCGCTGTACCGGCGTGTACGGGCGACGGTGAACGGTGTCGTTGCATCCCGTATCGCCAGCCCGATCACACTCACCGAAGGGCTCCGCGAGCTGAAGGATACACTGAAAACCGCCGTGCAGAAGCCGAAAACGGCGCGAAACCGATACCACGACCGTTTTCTCCATATACCGGTCGGCTGTGTGGTGACCGATCCGCAGGGAGTGATCCTGGAGGCGAACCTGGCGGCGGGGGATCTGTTCGGTCTCTCTCCCGACCGCCTGCAGGGGACGCCGCTCGAACGCTCCGTGCCCGAGGGGGACCGCCCGATCGTTCGATCCCGGCTCGAGGCGCTCCGGCGGGGGGAAGAGGTCGCGGTGCAGGAGATCTCCATCGTCCGGCCGGACGGCGCCGCCATGCCGATAGCCGCCGCCGTCTCTGCCGTTCGGGACAGCGGCGGCAGGGTCGCCGAGTGCTGCTGGATTCTCCGTGATATATCGATGCAAAAACGGATGGAAGAGGCGCTCCGGGAGAGCGAACGGCGCTACCGGGAGCTGACCGAGAGCATCAGCGACATCTTCATCGCCGTGGATCGCGACAACCGCCTCATCTACTGGAACCGGGCTGCGGAGCGGATCTCGGGAGTTCCTGCGGGCGAGGTGATCGGGAAAAGTCTCTACGACGTCTCCCCCCCGCTGGGAAGCGATGAGGTGAGGACGTTTTTCCGCGAGGTCCTGGAGACCCGCCGCCCCGGCATCAGCGAGTGCCGGTTCCGGCTGCGAGGACGGGAGTACTTCTTCGACGTCCATGCGTCGTACCCCACGCGGGAGGGCGTCTCCGTCTACATCAGCGACAGCACCGCGCGCAAACATGCCGAAGAGGCCCTGCGGAGGAGTGAGGAGAGGTACCGCGGAGTCATTGAGAGCCAGACCGAACTCATCTACCGCTGGCTCCCCGACAGCACCGTCACCTTCGCGAACGACGCGTACTGCCGGTACATCGGCGTCAGGAGCGAGGATCTCATCGGACACCGGTATGCCCCCCCGACGGTACCCCCCGAAGACCGGGCGATCGTGCAGCAGGGCCTCGCATCGCTCCGCCCGGACCGTCCGGTCTCGACGGTCGAGCACCGCGTGATCATGCCCGGCGGCGAGATACGGTGGCAGCAGTGAACGAACCGGGCGATCTTCGACGAGCAGGGCAGGGTCGTCGAGTATCAGTCGGTGGGCCGGGATATCACGGAGCGGAAGATGGCGGAGGGGGCGCTGCACCGGACGAACCGGAAGCTCAACCTTCTCTCATCCAGGACCCGCCACGACATCCTGAACAAGCTCACGGCACTGGTGGGATACATCGACCTGGCCAGGATGCAGACGGACGATCTCGTTCTCCAGGCGTACTTCGGGAAAGAGGAGGAGGAAGGAGGAGGCTGCAAGGGAGATCGGTCGGTACATCGCGTTCGCCCAGGAATACCAGGACATCGGGGTCAGGTCGCCGCAGTGGCAGGATGTCGGGAAGATCTTCCGTCGGGTGGCAGCAGCGCTCGACACCGGCGGCATCGCGATCGAGGTTCACCTGGACATACTTGAGATCTACGCCGATCCGCTCATCGAGAAGGTCCTCTTCAACCTCGTGGACAACTCGCTCCGCTACGGCGGAGGGGTCAGCCGGATCCGGCTCTATGCCGGGGAGTCCGACCGGACCCTGCTCCTGATCTACGAGGACGACGGCGCCGGGATCCCGTATCGGGACAAGCGCCGGATCTTCGAACGCGGGTACGGCAGGCAGACGGGGCTCGGACTCTTCCTCGCGCGGGAGATCCTCTCGATCACCGGCCTTTCCATCCGGGAGACGGGGATGCCCGGTGCAGGCGCGCGGTTCGAGATCGCCGTGCCGCCCGGCCTGTACCGCTATGGCGGCGGGCGCGACGCTGATGTGACCCCCGCTAATCCCGCCCGAGCTCGCTGATCTTCAGTTCCGCCGTGGTGAGCAGCTCCTCGCACTGCTTGACCAGCAGGGCACCCCGCTCGTAGAGCGCGATACTCTCGTCGAGGCTGATATCGCCGTCCTCGAGCAGCCGAACGATGCTCCGCAGCTCCTCGATCATCTCTTCAAACTTCTTCGTCACGGTTCATCCACTCCACGACTGCGCCGCTCCGTCCGCCCTTCATCCGCAGGGTGATCCGATCGCCGGGGGAGAGTTCGCGCGCTGTTTTGACGACCCGGCCGTTCTTCTCGGCGATGCAGTATCCCCGATCGAGGATCGCGAGGGGGTTCTTCCCCTCGAGCTGCGCCCGGACCTCGGCGAGCCTCAGCCGGTCCCGCCGCACCCGCGCCGCCGCCGCCCGCCGCAGGTCCCCCTTCCGATCCGCAAGCTGCTGCATCCGCTCATCGATCCGCCGGGCGAGTCGTCTGGGATGCATGCGCATGCGAAGTTCTCCGACCTCACGCTCGACGCTGTTCAGCCGCTGCAGGAGGAGCGACCGCATCTGATCCCTGTATCCCCGCACCTCTTGGAGGAGGTCCCGCCGATCGGGAACCACCCGTTCCGCCGCTGCGGAGGGGGTGGGCGCCCGCAGGTCTGCGGCGAAGTCGCAGAGCGCCACGTCCACCTCGTGGCCGACGGCGCTGATCACCGGCGTTCTGCACGCGGCGACGGCGCGGACGACATCGGGGTGATTGTACGGGAAGAGGTCCTCGAAGCTGCCGCCCCCTCTTCCGACGATGATCACGTCCGCGAGCCCGTCGACCCGCCGGATGGCGTCCGCGATCTCCAGGTGCGCCGCATCCCCCTGCACGGCCGTCGGCGAGACGACGATCTCCACCGGGTAGCGGCGGGAGACGACGTGGATGATGTCCTGCAGCGCGGCGGAGCTCGGGGATGTGACGACGCCGATGCGGGACGGGAATCGGGGGATCGGCCTCTTCCGCTCCGGGGAGAAGAGCCCTTCACCTTCGAGTTCCCGCTTCCAGCGCTCGACCAGGAGGTGCCGCTCACCTCTGCCGGCGGGGAGCAGCTCGTGCACGACGAGCTGGTACCTGCCCTGCGGCTCGTAGACCTCCACGGAACCCATTGCAAGGACGTCCATCCCGTTGGCGGGTTCAAAATCGAGATCGAATGCGTAACTCCTCCACATGACACAGTTGATGAGGGCGGATCGCCCGCCGATCTCCTCGGCGAGCGAGAAGTAGCGGTGGCCGGAGGCGTGGTTCCTGTAGTTGGTCACCTCTCCCCGCACCCAGATCTGCTGCAGACGGGCGTCGTCCAGCAGGTTGCAGATGATGCCGGAGACCTCCGACACCCGGAGGATGGGTGTGCCGAACCGGTCGGGATGGCCGCAGGCGTACATCACAATCTATTATATTGACGATTTATATGAAGTAGTGTCATGGGTCGTTTCGCCGTCTCGAGCATGCTGTTCCACGAGTATCCGTGCGACCACATCTTCGACATGATCGCCGAATCGGGGCTGGACAGCATCGAATTCTGGGTCGAAACGCCGCATTTCTGGCTCCAGGGCCGCCCGGAGGAGGAGCTTGCGGCGTGCATCGCCGCCCACCCCGATTTCGCGCCCATCACCATCCATGCACCGACGCTGGACCTCAATCCCTGCTCCATCAACCCGAAGGTGGCGGCTGTTTCGGTGGGTTATGCGTTGGAGGCGGTCGAGCTCGCCGAGCGCGTCGGTGCCGCCGTGGTGACGGTGCACCCGGGACGGCGGACGGCGAAACGCACTCCCAGCGGGCACGATTACGAGCGTTTCAAGAAGTATATAAACCTGCTGCGGGAGGCCGCCCGCGGCAAGCAGGTGAAGGTCGCGATCGAGAACCTGGAGCCGCGGATAAATGCCCTCCTCTGTACGCCGGAGGGTGCGGCGGAGGTCCTTGAGCAGGAGCCCTGGCTCTCGTTCACCCTCGATATCGGGCATGCCATGATGAACTCGCCTGAGGAGGCGATCCGGTTCATCGACCTGACCGGGGACCGGCTGGTCAACGTGCATGTGAGTTCGATCCGGGACGGCCGCCCGCACTACCCCATCCACAACGATTCGACCGCCTTTGCGGTGCTGGAGGCGCTTGCCGACACCGGATACGACGGCTACCTCACACTCGAGCTGGAGGACATGCACTTCGACCACGAGCTCACGTCTGAGGAGAAGGTCATCCTGCTCATGCGGGAATTGGAGCCTCTCCAGAGGATATTCTCCTGAAGCGCTGGTTTTATTATCTCTGACTGCAATAATTCTGTTGTTATAAGGAACCATATGAAAACCCCTGTAACGCAGCCGCTATGCGGCGTGGAATAAATGGTGGTTATAGATACTTTATTCACCGAAGTCGTCTTATTCATCATCTGTCTCCTCCTCTCCGGCTTCTTCTCAAGTTCCGAGGTCGCGCTCATATCGATTACACGGGCCAAAGTCCGTGCGCTCGTCTCGCAGGGTCGGAAAGGAGCGGAAGCGCTCGATGCGCTGAAGAAGTCGCCCGATCACATCCTGATCACCATCCTGATAGGGAACAACATCGTCAACGTGGCTGCGGCGGCTCTCGCCACCGCCATCGCCATCGGATTCTACGGCAGTGCCGGTGTCGGGATAGCGACCGGGGTCGTCGTCCTGCTGATGCTGGTCTTCGGCGAGATCGGGCCCAAGATGTACGCCTCCCGCCATACCGAGAGTCTTGCGCTGCAGGTGTCAAAGCCGCTCCTCATCTTCTCCCGTCTCCTGTACCCGCTGCTCTGGCTCTTTGACCAGGCGAAGCAGCGGTTCTCGTTCGGTCCCGGCATCCTGGAGCCCATCATCACCGAGGAGGAGATCAAGGAATGGATCACGGTCGGGGAGGAGGCGGGAACGATCGAGCAGGAGGAGCGCGAGATGCTCTACTCCGTGCTGAGGTTCGGCGACACGACGGTTCGGGAGGTCATGACGCCCCGGGTCGACGCCGTGATGATCGAGGATACCAGCACCCTGGAAGATGCCCTCGCCATCTTCAATGAGACGGGTTTCTCCCGGGTGCCGGTCTACCACGACCACATCGACAACGTCGTCGGTCTGCTGAACGTCAAGGACGTCTTCGCCACGGTCTTCAGGCAGCGGACGGACGTGACCATCAAGGACCTGATGCACGACCCGTACTTCGTTCCGGAGAGCAAGAAGATCGACGAGCTCCTGAAGGAACTTCAGGTGAGAAAGATGCACATGGCGGTCGTCCTCGACGAGTACGGCTCGTTTGCCGGCATCGTGACGGTCGAGGATATGCTCGAGGAACTCGTGGGCGAGATCATGGACGAGTTCGACGAAGAGGAGCCCGAGGTGCAGCAGATCGAGGCGGGCGTCTACCTGGTGGACGCACGTGCGTGGGTGGAGCACCTCAACGAGGACCTCGGCATCGATCTCCCGATGAAGGACTCGTACGAGACCATCGGCGGACTCGTCATCGACCGGCTGGGGCACATCCCCCGCCGCGGCGAGGTGGTCAAGATCGGGGAGAGCAACATCACGCTCGTAGTGATGCAGATGCGGGGCAGGCGCATCGTGAAGGTGAAGCTGATCCTGGGGCCGCCGATGCCGGAAGAGAACCGTTAATATGCGGCCGGAAGAACCTCTCTGCATGAAACGCATTGCAGTACTTGCGTCGGGCAGGGGTTCGAACTTTCAGGCGGTGATCGATGCGGTCGGGGCGGGCTCTGTCC
This sequence comes from Methanomicrobiaceae archaeon UBA206, assembly GCA_002503105.1. GTDB lineage: Archaea > Halobacteriota > Methanomicrobia > Methanomicrobiales > Methanoculleaceae > UBA206. The sequence continues at coordinate 33,165 of DAQY01000047.1, read as the reverse complement.
CCGCCGTCATCGTCCGCCTGATCACGGATAACCCGAACGCCTTCGCCATCGAGCGTGCCTGCAATGCAGGGATCCCCGTCACGGTCGTCGACTTCGACCGGTTTCCGGACAGAACCGCGTACGAAGCGGCGCTCCTCGAGGCGATGCGGGAGTGCGGCGCCGATCTCTTCGTGCTCGCAGGCTACATGCGGATTCTCGGGGCCCGGATCGTCCGCGAGTTCTCGGGCAGGATGATGAACATCCACCCGGCACTCCTCCCGGCGTTCGCCGGTCTGCACGCCCAGCGGCAGGCGCTGGAGTACGGGGCGAAGGTGTCGGGCTGCACCGTCCACCTGGTGGACGAAGGGGTGGACACCGGCCCGATCATCCTGCAGCGGTGCGTGCCGGTGCTGGAGGACGACGACGAGGAGACGCTCGCCGACCGGATCCTGGTAGAGGAGCATAAGGCGCTTCCCGAGGCGGTCAGACTCTTCTGCGAGGGCAGACTGGTGGTTGAGGGGCGCAGAGTGCGGATCCGCTGATCCCCTCCCGCCTGCCGTCACCGCCTGTTCCAGGGCTCCTTCAGCGTCGCCGGGCAGCGGTGCGCGAGCGGGCAGCCGCCGCAGTCCCGCGGGTGCGTGGGGCAGCCGGTTTCAGCGGCGTAGGCTGCGATGAGGCCCGCTTCGGCGCTGTACCGGTGACGGCCGGCGAGCGTTGCCGCTCGCCGGCGGATCTCGGTGCTCACGGTCTCGGGGTAGTATCCGCTCCACGCGACGTCGGTCAGCCCCGCTCTGCGGCACTGCTGTGCCAGCCGCTCCATCAGCGCACGCGAAGGTCCCGGATGGTAGTAGAGGACGAAGCTCGGTCTGAACCCGACGAGGCGGTACGGGATATCGGGGTCGATGGCCGCGATGTGCGCCGCGATCTTCTCCACCTGGGTCTCGGTCATGCCCGGAATGACCACGGTGCGGAAGACGCGGATCTTCTCCCGGGCAGTGCGTGCCAGGAGTTCGGCGTTCCGCAGAACAGGTGCGGCGGGTGCGCCGGTCAGCGCACGGTGGACGTCGTCGTCGTACGCCTTGATCTCCAGGGTGACGCTGCTGCAGAGATCGCGGACCCGCTCCATGGTCGGCGTGGTGGCAAACCCCCCGGTCGCCAGTCCGATGCCGATCTCAGGCGTCCGCTGCCGCACCAGTGACGCACAGCGCTCGATGTAGGGGAGATGAATAACGGGGTCGCCGCCGGTGAAGCTGATCCTGTCCACCCTGAACTGCTCGAATGCCCGGATCCTTGAGAGCGCCTCGTCCACGAGCATCTCCGGCGTCACGAAACCCCGGTAGTGCCAGTGGGGATCGGGGTACTGCGAGATGCGGTAGGCGTTGCAGTGCAGGCAGCGATAGCAGCACCCGAGGAGGGTGACGGAGTAGCTGTTCAGTGCGGGGGCGAAACTCGTGGATGCGACTTCGGGAAGATCCACCCGGCAGACCCCACGCTCCCCGGATTCCCGATTCACCCCGCATCTCCACTCGCACAGGACACAGCGCCGCAGATCCTCCATCAGTGGTTCATTCTATGTAGGATCGATGAAATACCTTTCACCGCGTAAAAGGAGCTGTTCGGCATGGCGGGAAACACGCGCAAACGCGCCTCCAGGCGGCTTGCCCGCGAACGCATCGAGACGCTTTTTAAGCGGGCGGCGGAGTTCTATCCGGAGAACCCCGAATGGAGCAACCGCTGCGTTGCGCTCGCACGGAAGATCAGCATGCGCCAGCGGGTGCGGATCGACCGGCGGTTCCGGCGGAAGTTCTGCCGCCGCTGCAATGCGTACCTCGTTCCGGGATCCAACGCCAGAGTGCGGATTCATCGAGGACGCGTCATCGTCACCTGTCTTTCGTGCGGACACCAGTCACGATACCTGTTGGTGAGGTCGCGTCATGGATAGGGAGACAGTACACCACCTCAAGCCCACGATCTGGATCGGCAAACGGGGCGTAACGACCGTCATGATCGACGAGATCAGGCGCCAGCTGAAGGATCGGAAGGTGGTGAAGGTCCGGTGGCTCCGCAATACCGAGGTCGATCCGGAGGCGATCGCAGCGGCCGCCGATGCCGACCTGATCGAGGTGCGGGGGCGAACGCTCGTTCTCACCGAGCGGCGCCCCCGATCGCCCGGGCGGGGTTCTCGAAATATATAAAACATCGCTGGACAAATATGTAAAGACTGCCAGTAATCATGAGGTTCGTCAATGACAACAGTTTATGATATCCCTGCGGATATGCTCATCCGGCAGGTCGCAGAGGAGTTGAAGAACAAGCCGCAGATACAGCCGCCGGATTGGGCGGCGTTCGTCAAGACGGGCGTGCACAAACAGATGCCTCCAGAGGATCCCGACTGGTGGTATGTGCGTGCGGCATCGGTGCTGCGACGCGTCTATATCGACGGTCCGGTCGGCGTCCAGAGGATGCGGACGTTTTACGGAGGGAAGCAAGATCGGGGCTCCAATCCCTATCAGTTCAGGCGGGGCAGCGGCTCGATCCTGCGCCTGATCCTTCAGCAGCTGGAGGCGGCAGGATACGTCGTGCACAGCAAGGAGGGGCGGAGGATATCGCCCGCCGGCAGGTCGTTCCTGGACGGCGTCGCAAACGGTCTGAAGGCGCAGGTCTCCGAGAGCGTACCGGGGCTGGACAGATACTGACGGGTGATGCCAGATGGGAGACGACGAACTTGCTGCCCTCCGCCGCCGGAGGATGGAAGAGCTGCAACGCCAGGCGGCGGAGCAGCAGGCCATAGAAGAGGAGATCGAGCGGCGGAGGCGCATCGAGGATCAGATGCATATGATCCTCATGCAGATTCTGGAGCCGGAAGCGAGGGAGCGGCTCAACACCATCAAGCTGACGCGTCCGGAGTTTGCACGGGCGGTCGAACAGCAGCTCGTCATGCTCGCGCAGAGCGGTCGAATCAAGCAGCGGATCACCGACAGGCAGTTGAAGGAGCTGCTGACACAGCTGATGCCGTCGAGGAAAGAGTTCAGGATCACGCGAAAGTAACGAAAGCGGGTGCGCTCTTTTCTGGAGGGGAGGAGAGCGCGCGTGCGCCGGTGATGCTAGACACGAACGTGTTCGGCGGTGCGATGCTCGATCGGGCGGTCGATCTGCCGGTACGGCGCGGCTGCCTGAAGGATGCCGTAAACATGGGTCCCGCCTCACGGCGCTCGAGACGCTGGCGGATCCGGTGGTGGGGGACGGTGCCCGCCGGAGCGGTCGGGTTCCGAAGGCTGAACGGTCGGAGGCGTTCCGCTGCTCTCGCGTCCGGCCTCTGTCCGGCTGCGGGAGATGAGGCCGGATGTGATCGAAGGCGGCGACTGCGAGCGCGAGATCCGCATCGATCGGAGAATGAACGTCGAGGTGAGGTACGATGAGCAAAGTGACGAAGGGGCGGAAGATACGGCTGGCAAAGGTATGCGAGCAGAACCGCCGCGTGCCTGCATGGGTGATGATCAGAACGAACCGGGGCGTCGTTTCGCACCCGAAACGTCGCAACTGGAGACGGAGCAACCTGAAGGTGTAGACCAATGGCAGACATACTGAAGGAGCATATCTACATCGTCCCCCTGCGTGACGTGAAGCGCTCACCCCGGTGGAGGCGGAGCAACACCGCCATCAAGGATATCAGGAAGTTCCTCGAGCGGCATATGAAGAGCCGGGACGTCAAGCTGGACCGCAGCATCAACGAGAGGGTCTGGGAGAACGGCAGCGGGAAGCCGCCGAGGAAGATACGTATCCGTGCGATGAAGTTCGAGGACGGGCAGGTTCAGGCAGAGCTTGCCGAGGAGTGAGATGGCCGGAACGATCGATCTCGCCGGCGACCCGAATATCGGCATATATGCCCGCGTATTCGAGGATGTCGCCGTCGTGCATCCTGCAGCGCCGGCGGCGTTCCAGGAGGCGCTGCGGGAGGAGCTGGACGTCGAACTGCTGGCCACCACCATCCAGGGGAGCGACATCGTCGGTTCGCTTCTTGCGGGCAACGGTCGGGGCATGATCGTAAGCGGTCTCGTCAACGCCGATGAACTGGCGCTCCTCGAGGAGTACCGGGAGGTCTACCTCCTGGAAGGCTCCATGAACGCTGCAGGGAACGTCGTCCTCGCCAACGACCACTTCGCTGCGGTCCATCCCGATATGGAGTTCGACGTCGCGGCCGAGATCGGCTCGTTCCTGGGCGTGCCGGTTGTCAGGCTGTCGCTCGGCGGCATCAAGACCGTCGGTATGGCTGGTTCCGCCACGAATACGGGAATCCTCGTCCACCCGCGCACCGGAGCGGCGGAGCTCGCCGCGCTCGAACGTGTGACCGACCTTCCCATCGGCCTCGGGTCCGTCAATATGGGGAGCGGCCTCGTCGGCACCGGACTGCTCGCAAACAGCAGGGGCTACCTCGCAGGCGCCTTCACGAGCGGCTTCGAACTGGGCAGAATCGAAGAGGTATTTGGCTTTGTGGAGTGATGAAGATGGCAAACCAGAGGTTTGAGGTTGTAGGTGCGTGCAGGATCAACAACGAGTGGAAACCGTACAGGAAAGTGATCGAGGCCCCGAACGAGAATCAGGCCGTTGAGCGGACGTTCTGCGTGATCGGGAGCAAGCATCGTTTGAAGAGAAATTATATCACCATCGAGGCGGTTAACGTACTCAGCGGTGAATAAATATGGAGCAGGTAGATCCCCGCGAGATTCAGATGCTCCGGATGTACCTGAGCGAGTACGGACAGCAGATGGAGATCCTGTCCGGCCAGCTCAATATGATCGAGCAGCAGCGGCTCGAATCGGCGGCCGCGGTCGAGTCCATCAGGGCGCTCGAGCAGAGCGAGGACCGTATCGTCCTCCTTCCCATCGGCGGCGGCGCCGTCGTCAGGGCACAGGTGCTCGACCCCGGGCATGTCATGGTGAACATCGGCGCCGATGTCATCGTCGAGCGGACCGGTGCGGACGCGGTGGAATATCTCCAGGATCGCATCACCGAACTCGAAGCGCTGGGGAAGCAGGTCTCCGGCTCCATCGAACAGTTGCGCGGTCAGGTCAACGAGATATCCCGCCGACTCGAAGCAGCATATCGGCAAGCCCAGGCGGCCCAAGCAGGGCAGGGTGGCAGCTGATCCATGTTTGATTCCTTAAAGAAGAGACTGCACGCGATCAGGAACGCGTTCGGCTCAAGCATCGAGGATGCGATGGGTCCCGCTCCCGAAGAGGAAGTGGAGCAGCCGCTTCCCGAAGCGGCGTCGCCCGTGCAGACCGGGGAGACCCCGCCGGCGGAGGAGAAGCGGGAGAGACCCACCGTCATCAACAGGCTCAAGGTCTTCGTCAAGGAGCAGGAGGTCCTCCTCCAGGAGAAGGACATTCAGGAGCCGCTCTTCGAGCTCGAGATGGCTCTCCTCGAGAACGACGTGGCACTGCCGGTCACCGACGAGATCATCGCCCGTATGAAGGAGGACCTGGTCGGCAGGCGCCGGCGGCTGCGATCGTCGGTCGATGTCCTGGTCCTCGAGACGCTCCGTTCGGCGCTCTGCGGCGTGCTGGGCGACGGGCTGAACCTGATCGACTACATCAACTCCCACGAGCGCCCGATCAAGATCCTCTTCATCGGCGTGAACGGCACCGGAAAGACGACCACGGTGGCGAAAGTGGCGAACTACCTCAGGAAGCACGGGTTCTCGGTGGTGATCGGCGCCGGCGACACCTACCGGGCGGGCGCGATCGAGCAGCTCGGGACCCATGCAGACCGCCTCGACGTCAAGATCATCCGGCATCAGGCGGGTGCGGACCCCTCGGCGGTCCTCTTCGACGCCGTCGAGTATGCGAGAGCGCACCGGATCGACGTTGTGCTCGCGGACACCGCCGGCAGGTTCCACAACCGCGCCAACCTGATGAACCAGCTGTCGAAGATCCGGCGGGTCGTGAAGCCGGATCTGGTGGTCTACGTCGACGAGGCGGTGGCGGGGAACGATGCGGTGATCCGCGCCGACGAGTTCAACCGGACGGTCGGCACCGATGCGGTCGTCCTGACGAAGGCCGACATAGACCCGAAGGGAGGCGCGGCGATCTCGATCGCGCACACGATAAAGAAACCGATCATCTTCCTCGGCACAGGGCAGGGATACGACGACATCGTGCCGTTCGAGCCCCGTGCGGTGGTGGACGAACTCCTCGGAGGTGAGGCACAGTGCTGGACAGACTCGGAACGTCCTTGAAAGACGCCCTCAAGAAGCTTGCGGGCAGGACGGTGATAGACCGGACGGCGGTCGACGAGCTCGTTCGCGACCTGCAGCGTGCGCTCCTGCAGGCGGACGTGAACGTGAAGCTCGTGATGCAGCTCTCGCAGGCGATCAAGCAGCGGTCTCTTGAGGAGGAGCCCCCGAAGGGGATGGGCGTCCGGGAGCACGTCCTGCGGATCGTCTACCAGGAGATCGTGAACCTGATGGGCAGGCCGGGCGAGGTGACGCTCGGCCCGCAGACGATCCTGATGGCGGGGCTGCAGGGAAGCGGCAAGACGACCACGGTCGCCAAGCTCGCCCGCTACTTCCAGCGCAAAGGTCTTCGCGTCGGCGTGATCTGCGCCGACACCTTCCGTCCTGGCGCCTACGAGCAGCTCCGGACGCTGTGCGACCGGATCAACGTGCCCTGCTTCGGCAGCCCGACGGAGACCGATGCGAGGAAGATCGTCCGGGAGGGGCAGCAGGCCTGCCGTCACCTCGAAGTGGTCGTCATCGACACCCAGGGTCGGCATGCGTTTGAGGAGAACCTGATCGAAGAGATCATCGACCTCAACCGGATCTCCCGCGCAGACCACCGCTGGCTGGTGATCGATGCGGCGCTCGGCCAGCAGGCGAGCGAACAGGCGCGGCGGTTCCATGAGGCGATAGAGATCGACGGGGTGATCGTCACCAAGATGGACGGAACCGCAAAGGGCGGCGGCGCACTCTCGGCGGTGTCGGAGACGAAGAGCGGGATCGTCTTCATCGGGAGCGGCGAGACGATCGAGGATCTCGAACGGTTCGACCCTGATGGATTCGTCTCCCGCCTGCTCGGCATGGGCGACCTCCGCGCGCTCGTCGAGCGCGCGGAGGAGGCGGTTGCCGGCGAGGATCTCGATGTCAACGCCCTGCTCAAGGGAAAGTTCACCCTGCGGGACATGTACAAGCAGCTCGAGGCGCTGAACCGGATGGGACCGCTGAAGCAGATCATGAGCATGCTCCCGCTGGGGAACGTGCAGATCCCGGACGATGCCTACGACATCACCAGCGCCAAGATGCAACGCTACCGTGTGGTCATGGACTCGATGACGGCGGCGGAACTGGACGACCCGTCGGTCATCGGGAGCTCCCGCATCAAGCGGATCGCCCGTGGTGCGGGGGTCTCTCCGGACGATGTCCGGGACCTGCTGAAGTACTACAAGGTGATGCAGCGCGCCCTGAAGGGCATGCGGGGACTCGGCGGCGGCAAATTCAACATGCAGCGGATGATGAAGAAGTTCGGCAGGACCCTGTGAGATGAAGCGATTTGCGGTCGTCGGCCATCTCGCCAGGACCGCCGGCGACTTCAGCCTCAACGATCTGCCCGGCAGCGCGGGGAGGATGGACGTCCTCTGCCGTTGCGTGAACGCCGCATTCTTCCTCTCGCACGACCTGCGGCGCGACGTGGCGTGCTATCTCGTCCTCTGCGGCGAGCCGGATCCGCCAAAGACGCTCCTCTTCCGGGGAGCGGAGCTCCGCTACCTCAGTCCCGACGAGCGGAGCGCGGGGTCACTGATCAAAAAGGCGCTCTCCATACCCTGTGGGGCGGAGTTCCGGGAGTCGACGCCCGGCGTCTACGTCCGCCGCGGCGACCTTGCGCGGGTGCTGGCGGAGCATCCGTTTGCGGTGCTCGACGAAGCGGGCACCGACGTCCGGCACGCGCCCGCGCTCCCCGATGCCTGCCTGCTCTCGGACCACCTGAACTTTACGCCCGAAGAGACGGCGCTTGTCGGTCAGCTGCCCCGTTACTCGGTGGGTCCGCGTCCCCTGCACGCGGACCACGTGATCACCCTCCTCCTCAACGAGATGGATCGGAGGGAGTCTGGATGGAGCTGATGGAACAGGTCGAAGCGATCCTGGAATACGGCGATATCTGCGTTCACTGCCTGGGGCGGTTCTTCGGGAAACGTTCACACGGTCTCTCCAACGCCGAGCGGGGCTTCGCGCTGCGGATTGCGCACGAGATCCGGAAGGATATCCCGCATGCCGTGCCGCCGCCCGAGGCCTGCTGGATATGCGGAGGCGAGCTGGAGCGTAGCGGCGAGTGGGCCGCCCGGGTCGCGGCTGCGCTCACCGGGATCGAGTTCGACACCTTCCTGATCGGGACGAAGGTCCCTCCAATGATGACGGAGAGCGAGGAGATGGTCTGGAGCGACCTGGGCCTCCGCAATCCCGAGCCGCTGAAGGCGGAGATGAACCGCGAGGTGGGGAAGGCGGTCTCCGCCCTCACGGGAAAGGACGCCGATACCCGAAGGCCCGACGTGGTGGCGATCCTGGACCTTGCCGCCGGCACGGTCGAGGTGCAGATCAACCCGGTATTTTTTGCCGGCAGATACTGGAAGTTCGAGCGCGGCATTCCGCAGACCCGCTGGGACTGCCGGGTCTGCCGGGGGAGGGGCTGCGAGCGGTGCGATTTCACCGGCAAGCAGTACCGGGATTCGGTGGAGGAGCTGATCGGAAGACCGGTCATCGCGGCATTCGGCGCCGAGAACGCCCTCCTGCACGGAGCGGGACGTGAGGATATCGACGCCCGTATGCTCGGCTCCGGTCGGCCCTTCGTGATGGAGGTAGTGGCCCCCCGCAGGCGGTCTGTCGATCTCGCCGAACTCGAGCGGGCGATCAACCGGAGCGCCGAAGGCCGGGTCGCGGTCGTGCTGTCCGGATGGGCGGATCGGAGGACGGTGCAAAGCCTTAAATCGGACAAGGGGCATAAAAAATACAGGATCCTGGTCGAGATCGACGGTTCTGTATCGCCCGACGAGCTCGGAACGGCGCTTGATCAGCTGAAAGGTGCAACGATACGGCAGCGCACGCCAAAACGGGTGTCGCATAGACGGGCGGATAAAATACGGGAGCGGCAGGTCATCGATATCAGATGTACGGGCATGGAGGACCGCAGGTTCTGGATCGACGTCGTCGGTGAAGCGGGCCTCTACATCAAGGAGCTGATATCGGGCGACGGCGGGCGGACCCGGCCGAGCCTTACCGAGATCCTGGGGCGCGATGCACGGGTGGCAAGCCTCGACGTGGTGCTGGTCGAATGTACAGAGGAAGTAGGTGAGTGAGATCATGGCACATCACAATGGACCACGCAAGAAGACGCGGTATAAGTTCAAGAAAGACCTGAGAAGACGCGGGCTCCCGCCGGTTACTTCGGTGATACAGGACTTCGAGGTGGGTCAGAAGGTGCACGTTGTGATCGAACCGAGCGTCCAGAAGGGCATGCCCCACCGCAGGTTCCACGGGAAGACTGGAACCATCGTCGGTAGACGAGGCCGGGCGTGGATCCTTGAGATTCGCGATGGAAACACCACGAAACAGGTGATCGCGAGACCGCAACATCTAAAACTGCAGAGGGGATAATCTCCATCAGCAGGGGTCGGCATGAAGGTGAAACGCGTCGTGGGCGAGGAGCGTATCCTGCTCTCCGAGCTGCGGGAGATGCTGCTTGCGGTAGAGGCATCGCGGCTGGCTGCCGGCGAGGAGATGTCGTACGAGCTTCGCAAGAGCATCGAGCATGCCAATCATCTCTCAAAGACATCCGCCGAGAAGGCCCGGGCTCTCGTCGGCGAGCTGCTGAAACTCGAGAAGATCAAGGAAGATATCGCGTTTCGCATCGCAAATCTCATGCCGAGGACGCGGGACGAGCTGCGCGCCATCTATGCAAAGGAACGATTCACACTGACGACGGAAGAGCTGGACGAGATTCTTGACCTGGTAATGACCCACTTCTGAGGGGGCGTCGATGAAGACAGAAAAGAAAGAGGTTACCGCCATAGTGATCGACATCCTTCCGAAGGGGTACGCACATGATCCCCGACCTGTCTACAGGCGGGAGCCGATTGTCCAGGCGGTCGGCGTGGATCAGTTCAAACTGCTGGAGCTCGTGCCGAAGAGCGGCGTCGACATTCAGATCCACGATCGCGTCTACATCGGAGAAGGGGAGCGGGACGTGATCGAGCGCGTGAAGCGCCGCATCAGCTATGACGAGCTGACGCCGACGGCGAGGCTGGAGCTGCCGTTCGCGGTCGAGCAGATCGTCCACGAGAACGAGGCGAGGTTTGTCGATTTCTTCAACCGGTCGATCTCGATCACCCCGAAGCTCCACATGCTCCATCTGCTCCCCGGCATCGGCAAGAAGCTGATGTGGGAGGTGATCGAGCAGCGGAACAGGAAGCTGTTCGAGAGCTTCGCCGACATCTCCCGGCGGATCAAGTCGATCCCTCACCCCGACCGGATGATCATCAGCCGCATCATGCACGAGATTCAGGATCCCGAGGAGAAGTATCACCTCTTCACGTCGAAATGAGCGTTCCGAAAGATCAATATTTCCTCGTCGACCGGCAGGCAATCGAGAAGATCGCTGGTTTTGTAGACGTTGCCGGCCGGCGGGTGCTGGAGGTCGGGCCGGGCGAGGGTTCGCTGACCCGTGCGCTCCTCGATCGGGGGGCTGTGGTCGTTGCGGTAGAGCTGGATCCGATCCTCGTGGACAGGCTTAAGACGACGTTCGCCGGAGAGATCGCGGAAGGGCGGCTCCACCTCATCCAGGGCGATGCGACCAGGGTGGATCTCCCGCCCTTCGACGTGGTGGTCTCAAACCTCCCCTACTCCATCTCCTCAAAGATCACCTTCCGGCTGCTCGAGATCGGGTTCGACGTCGCCATCCTGACGTATCAGAAGGAGTTTGCGCAGCGGATGGTCGCACCGCCGGGCACCCCGAACAGCGGCAGGCTCTCGGTGATGGTGCAGACCTACGCCACGGTGAAGCCGGTGCTCGAGCTCTCGCCGAACGTCTTCAAGCCCCGGCCGCAGGTCAGGTCGTGGGTGGTGCGGGTCACCCCGCACCCGCCCCCCCATCCGATCAGGGACCGGAAGGTCTACGCGGACGTGGTCCGGGTGCTCTTCTCTCACCGGCGGAAGACGGTGCGCAAGGGTCTGAAGAGCGGGAAGAACATATTCGATGCGGAGACGATCGAGCGGGCGGTCGATACCCTTCCGGACGAGATCCTGCAGCGCCGTCCCGAGGAACTCTCGCTCGCCGAATTTGCGGAGATCGCAAACATGATGGCTGGCATGATGGAAGGGGGACCGGTCTATCCGCCGGGGGAGGACACGCATCTCCTGCTGAGAGCGGCGCGGCGGGAGGTGCGAACGTCCGACCGGGTGCTGGAGATCGGTACTGGCAGCGGGCTCGTCGCCCGGGAGCTCGCCCCCCTCGCAGCCGCGGTGACGGCGACGGACGTCAACCCGCACGCCGTCCGCGCCGCCCGTTCCCGCGGCGTCGAAGCGGTCAGGACCGATCTTGCTGCAGGCGTCGCCGGACCGTTCGATCTCGTTCTCTTCAACCCGCCCTACCTGCCGACGACCCCGGAGGACCGGATCGACGACTGGCTGGAACATGCCCTCGACGGCGGACCGACGGGACGGAAGGTGATCGAGCGGTTCATCGAGGATGTGGGCCGCGTGCTTGCGCCGTTCGGGCGCATCCTGCTGGTCGTTTCGTCGCTGACCGGCATTTCGGAGGTGCGCGATCTCTTCACCCGGCAGGGGTTCGTCTCGTTCGCGGTTGCGGAGGAGCGTCTCGAGGGCGAGACGCTGTACGTCCTGCGGGCGGTGCGGGACCTCTGCCGGTGCGGGGCGTGAGGTGTCCCGCTCGATCGAAGGCGGCGACCCGGGCGGAGCGTTCCCGGACCGGTTCGATCGGCGGTCAGGAACATTTATGCCGGATGCTGCTCTTACGGTGAGGCACCGTGAAGGTAGGGCCCGATGCGGTGGAGTGCGTCCGCCGCTGAAGGCCGCCCACACACGATCGGATCGCTGCTTTTCAGGCAGTCGGAAGGGGGGGGGCGGTACGGTTGACGGAGACGGATGTGACGGACAGAGAGCGGCGCGCTCTGTGCGGCATATGCGCCGCCGGGTGCGGCGTGATCGTCACCTACGGCGACGACGGGCGGATCGCCGGTGTCCGGGCGGATGAAGACTCGGAGATCGGCATCATCTGCAGGCTGGGCGAACACTCCCCCGAGATCATCTATTCCGACGACCGGGTGCTCTACCCCCTGAAACGGGTGGGCCCGAAGGGGACGTACGAGTTTACACAGATCTCCTGGGACGAGGCCTACGAGATCATCGTCAACAGACTGAACGAGATCAGGGCCGAATCCGGGCCGGAAGCGGTTGCCATCTACACCGGCTCCGGAAGCTTCGAACTCTCCTTCTGCGACGTGTTCCAGCCGAAGGATGTCGCGATCTCGTCGGCGTCGAGCGTCCTCTTCCCTTTCGGATCCCCGAACACCATGGGTGTCGGTGCGCTCTGCTACGTCTCGTTCGCCATGATCGCTCCGCACGTGACGATGGGCGGCATGTACATCACCATGTTCTCCGACTTCGAGAACAGCGACCTCATCGTGGTCTGGGGGACCAACCCGGCCACCGACTTCCCGCCCCCTGACGCTGAAGAGGATCGTGGAGGCGCGCCGGCGGGGGGCAGAGGTGGTGGTGATCGATCCCCGCCGCACGGAGACCGTGGATCTCGCTGCTGCGGACTGGGTGCCGATCCGCCCGGGAACGGACGGGGCGCTGGCGCTGGGGATGTGCAACGTCATCATCGAAGAGGATCTCTACGACGAGGAGTTCGTCAGGGACTGGACGCTCGGGTTCGATGAGTTTGCGCACTACGTCCAGCACTTCCGCCCGGAGGTGGTGGAGCGGATCACCGGCGTTCCGGCGGAGACGGTGGTCTCGCTCGCCCGGAGGATCGCACACGCCGATGGAGCCTCGTTTGCGATGTACACGGGGCTCGAGTACAGCGATTCGGGCGTACAGGCGATCCGGGCGGTCTTCGTCCTCTGGGCCATGGCAGGGCAGCTGGATGTCCCCGGCGGACGCTGTTTCGCCATGAAGGAGAACGTCTTCCCCATCAACCGCTCGGAGTACATCGCCAACCCAGACCTGAACGCCGCCATCGGGACGGACCGGTTTCCGGTCTACACGCACTACCGGAAGGAGGGGCACGCCATCGCGCTGCCCGAGTCGGTCCTGAAGGGGAAGCCGTATCGGATCCGGGCCCTGATCGTTCAGGCGGCCCACATCCTGATATCCTGGCCGCAGACCCCGATCTGGCGGAAGACGCTCGCAAACCTGGATTTCCTGGTCTGCGTCGACCGTCACCTCACGGCGGATGCGGCCTACGCGGATATCGTGCTGCCCGCCACCACGATGTACGAACGCGAATCCTACATGACCTATGGACCGATCTTCCGCATCAGGGAGCGGGTCATCGAGCCGCTCGGCGAGGCCCGGCACGACGTCTTCATCATGGCGGAGCTGGCGCGGAGGCTCGGCTACGGCCACCTCTACCCCCAGGACGAGGAGGCGCTGCTCCGGCACGTGCTGAAGGGCTCGGGTTTTACGCTGGAGGACGTGCGGGCGGCGGGCGGCACGGTACGGTCGCCGACCGTGATGCTGCAGTACAGAAAGTGGGAGAAGGGATTGCTGCGGCCCGACGGGAAGCCGGGCTTCGACACGCCGTCGGGCAGGTTCGAGATCTGGTCGACGATCCTCGAGGAGTACGGCTACGACCCGCTGCCGGTCTACACCGAACCGAAGGAGGGGCCGCTCTCGGAACCCGATCTTGCCAGGCGGTTTCCGCTGGTCTTCAACTCCGGCGCCCGGGTGACGACTGACTTCCACGCCCAGCACCACTGCATCCAGAGCCTGCTTCGCGGGCGGCCCGAGCCGACGGTGACGATCAACACGGAGGACGCCGAAGCCCGCGGCATCAGGAACGGCGACAGGGTGATTGTGAGGACCGCCCGGGGGCAGATCCCGCTCCGCGCCATCGTCACCGACGACATCGTCCGGGGGGCCGTCGAGGCGAACATGGGCGGCGGCTGCTATCAGGCGCCGCCGGCCTGGCAGGAGGGTAACGTGAACGAGCTGACCGATCTCGGGCGCTACGACCCCATATCGGGGTTTCCTGTCTATAAGGCGCTGCTCTGCGACGTGGTGAAGGCGGACGGGGCCGGGGAGACCGTCGCCATCGGTTCGGGTGAGGAGGGTGCCGGCGTCGCCCGGATCGCCGCAGCGCCGGACCCCGGACCGGAGGTCGAACGGGTCTACCTGGACCACAACGCGACGACCCCGCTCGATCCCGAGGTCTGGCAGGCGATGGCGGCGTATGCCGAGCACAACCCCGGGAACCCGTCGAGCATCTACCGGGAGGGGAAGGCGGCAAAATTCGGCGTTGAATCCGCACGGAGGAGCATCGCACGGCTGCTCAACTGCACGGCGAGGCGGATCACGTTCACCGGCTGCTGCACGGAGGCGAACAACACGGTCATCAAGGGGCTGGCGTTTGCCCACTGGAACGGCGGGAAGCGGCACATCGTCATCTCCGCCGTCGAGCACTCGTCCGTGATCGAGGCCTGCAGATGGCTGGAGACCTTCGGCTTCGACGTGACGTACCTGCCGGTGGACGGGTACGGCCGGGTCAGGCCGGACGATCTCGAGGCGGAGCTGCGGCCCGACACCCTGCTCGTCTCCATCATGATGGCAAACAACGAGACCGGCACGATCCAGCCGATAGCGGACCTGGTGCGGATCGCACACAGTCGCGGCGTGCTCTTCCATACGGACGCCACGCAGGCGATCGGCAGGGTTCCGGTCGACGTGAAGGAGCTGGACGTCGACTTCCTCACGTTCTCCGGGCACAAGATCTACGGACCGAAGGGCGTCGGCGCCCTGTACATGAAGAAGGGCATCGTCGTCGATCCGCTCGTCCACGGCGGAGAACAGGAGGGCCGGCTCCGTGCGGGCACCGAGAATACGATCGGCATCGTCGGGCTGGGGAAGGCGGCGGAGCGTGCCGGACAGCACCTCTCCCGCATGGACGACGTCCGACGTCTCCGGGATCGGCTGGAGGCGGCCCTCCGGGAGCTGATCCCCGACGCACGGCTGAACGGCCATCCGACCGAACGGCTGCAAAACACGATCAATCTGACCCTGCCGGGTTATCGAGGCGAATCGGTCGTCCTCGCACTGGATCAGAAGGGCGTCTGCATC
>DAQY01000047.1:0-17532 GCA_002503105.1 Methanomicrobiaceae archaeon UBA206 | reverse complement strand
CGTCTGCATCGAAGTCGGACTATGGTTTTTACTCCGAGGGCCCCTTCCAGGCGTGATGCCAGCGGGGTGTGGTATCAGGACGGCCCTGCCGATCCGCCCGGATCAGAACGGCGGGGGGCTCTCCGGTTGAACCCGGCCCGCGTGCGGTGCCGGCCTGAAGACGCCGCGCCTGCCGCGGGCATCGGAACAACCCGTCATCCGCGGTTCGAGATCCGCAACCACATGGCGGGTGCGTTCGCCGGCGATCTGGCCGGCGACGTGCTGGACGGCATGACCGCCGAACAGAAGTACATCCCCAGCAAGTACTTCTACGACGGACGGGGTTCACGGCTGTTCGAAGCGATCTGCACCCTGCCCGAGTACTACCTCACCCGCACCGAGCTCTCCGTCCTTCGCGATCGGAGCAGGGCCATCATGGAGCCGTTCGGGGCCGGCGATCTCGTCGAGATGGGTTCCGGAGCGAACTGGAAGATCAGCACGCTCATCGATGCCGCGGAGCGGCCGCACGGAGACGGTCTGCGCTACGTTCCGGTGGACGTGAGCGAGCCCGCCCTCGTCGCCGCGTCCGAGGGGCTCGTCCGGAAGTACCGGATGCTGACGGTCCTGGGCATCGTCGGGGACTTCACCCGTGACCTGCATCGGGTGCCGGACGGCGTTCCCAAGATCGTCATGCTCTTCGGGAGCACCGTCGGGAACTTCGACGAGGCCGCGTGCCATCGGCTCCTGCGGTCGGTCGCGGACGTGATGAGACCCGGTGACCGTTTCCTGATCGGCATCGATATGATCAAGCCCGTACCGGTGCTGGAGGCGGCCTACAACGACTCCCGCGGCATCACCGGTGAATTCAACAGGAACGTTCTGCACGTCATCAACCGGGAGCTGCATGCGGACTTCGATCCGGCGCTGTTCGACCACGTCGCCTTCTATGATGCAGAGAAGGAGCAGGTGGAGATGCACCTGCGGGCGCGGCAGAAGACTACCGTCGTGATCAGGGATCTGGATCTTTCGGTGGAGTTCGAGAGGGGCGAGACGATTCGTACGGAGATCTCCCGGAAGTTCAGCAGGGAGAGCGCGGAAGCGCTCTTCTCCCGCGCCGGACTCTCCGCCGATCGATGGTTCTCCGACCCGAAGGGCTGGTTCTCCCTCGTGGAGCTCGCCAGCGACCGCCGTTGAAGCGTCCTGTACCGCCGGCATGAAACCCCGGCGGGGGGTGATGGACGGAACGGGCATGCATCCGCTCTTTGTCGGATGACGGAAGGGGCGGATGACGGGTTCCGCCCCGCCCGACGGTGTGCAACTGCTTTATCAGCTCTCCGCGCCAGGTATCAGGCGTGATCGGTGATGAAGACGCTCATCGTCTATGCCTCGGTGCACCATGGAAATACCGAGAAGGTCGGTCGCGCCATGGCGGATGTCCTGCGGGCGGATATGGTGAAGACCGTCGACGCGAGGCCGGGCATGGTGCAGCAGTACGACCTTGTCGGGTTCGGATCCGGGATCTATTTCGGGAAGCATCACAGATCGCTTCTGGACTTCGTCGGCGCCCTGCCGCCCCAGTCCGGCAGGCGTGCGTTCGTCTTCTCCACCAGCGGCAGGGGGAGCGTCGGGGATCATGAGACGCTCCGGAGACGGCTCGTGCTGAAAAACTTCAGGATTGTGGACGAATTCGCCTGCAAAGGCTGGGACACCTATGCATTTCTCCGGCTGATCGGCGGGATCAACAGGGGCAGGCCGAACGAGAAGGATCTTGAGAACGCCCGGGCGTTTGCGAGGAGGGTGAAAGGGACGGCGGGTACGGCGGCGGGGTCGCGGTAGGACCGGCGCCTCTCATCCCCGTCCAAACATCCGCTCGATCTTCTCCTTCGGAAACTGCACCACCGTCGGCCGTCCATGCGGACACGTCCAGGGCGTCTTCGTCTTTGCGAGCTGCTCGATCATCCGTCTCATCTGCTCCTGCGTGAGCACCACCCCCGCCCTCACCGCACCCCGGCAGGCGATGGTACAGGTGACCCACTCTTTCCGATCGGAGGCGGTGCGGAACTCCTCCGCGAGGAGGCCGTCGATGGTGTCCCTGACCGCCTGCGGGTCCTCGAGCTGCCCGAGGATCACCGGCACCGCCCGGACGGCGTAGGTGTCCCGGCCGAACTCCTCGACGACGAACCCGTCGTCGGCAAGCAGAGGGATCGCCTCGCGGACGATCCGGGACTCCGCCGGCCGGAGGGAGACGATCACCGGCATCAGGAGCTCCTGCGAACGGACGGCGGAATCGCGCCGCTCCACGATCTGCTCGTAGAGGATCCGCTCGTGGGCGGCGTGCTGGTCAACCAGGAAGAGGTCGCCGTCGGCACCCTTCGCCACGATGTAGGTCGCCGCTACCTGCCCGATCGGCTCCATGGGAGGCAGCAGGTTCGGCCCGGCGGCGGCCGGTGCGGTCTCGGTCCGCCGGAGCCGCCGGTCGGAGGCGGCGAGATCCCGGTGCCGGGCGGCGTACGGCGGTTCTGGGGATGCGATCCTGTCCGCTTCCGGCACCCTCTCCGCAATCTGCTGCTGTGCGGGCTCGGGCGGCGCCTTGCGGGAGAGATCGCGGGCGGCGAGCGCATCTTCGACCGCCGCCGCAACGGCGGCCAGCACCTCCCGCTCCCGCGAGAGGCGGACCTCCCGTTTCGTCGGGTGGACGTTCACGTCCACGAGGTTCGTGTCGATGTCGAGCGAGATGAACGCCACCGGGTAGCGGTCTTTCGGCAGCAGGGTGCCGTAGCCCTCCCTGACGGCGCTGACGATCTGCCTCGAGGCGACGCTCCTGCCGTTGATGCTGATGGCGACCTGCGCGGGCCCGCTCCTGCTCTCTGCCGGGCGGGAGACGAAGCCGGCGATGCGGAGGAACGGCAGCCTCCCCTCGATCGGGATCAGCTGCCGGGCGAGATCCGTACCGTACAGCGCGGCGATCGCGCCGAGGAGGTCTGCCGATCGCTGGGTGGAAAAGCGTTCCCTGCCGTTGTGCACCACCCGAAACGCGATCTCGCCGTGGGCGAGCGCGAGCGCCTCCACCGCGCCGTAGAGGTGGGCGAGCTCCGTGTTCCGGCTTTTGAGGAACTTTCGACGGGCAGGAGTGTTGTGGAAGAGCTCCTCCACGACCACCGTCGTCCCCTCCGGCGACCCGACCTCGCGCTGCTCGACCACCTCGCCGCCGCAAACGACCACCCGCGTCCCTGCGAGCGCCCCCGCGCCTTTCGGCCGGGTGATCAGGGTGACCCGGGATACGGCGGCGATGCTCGCCAGCGCCTCGCCTCTGAAGCCGAGCGTCCGGATGGCGTGGATGTCTGCGATATCCCGGATCTTGCTCGTCGCGTGGGGGGCGAACGCGAGCACCGCCTCCTCGGGCGTCATCCCCTCACCGTCGTCCGTCACCCGGATCCGGGTGATCTCCTTCGCGTCGGTTGTCACGTCCACCAGAACCCGGCGAGCGCCGGCGTCGATGGCATTCTCCACGAGCTCCTTTGCGACCGATGCAGGCCGCTCCACCACCTCGCCGGCGGCGATCCGGTTCACCGTCTCCGGGTCCAGGATATGGATCTTCGGGCCGCTCATCGCTCGTCGCCCCCTCCGCGCGCCAGCTTCTGGAGCCTGTACAGCGTGTTCAGTGCGTCGATCGGTGTCATCTCGTTGATATTCAGGCTCTTCAGCGCCTCGACAGCGGGATTCTCCTCCGCCACCCCCTCGCCGGCATCCACGAGCAGCATCTGGGTGTAGCGGGGAGCCTTCGGCCCCGTCCTGACCTCGCGGGCCGCCGTCTCCCGGAGGATCGCCGCCGCCCGTTCCGTCACCTTCTTCGGGATGCCCGCGAGCTCCGCCACGTGGATGCCGTAGCTCTTGTCGGTGGCGCCCGGGACGATCCTGCGGAGGAAGACCACCTCTCTGCCGGTATCCCTCACTGCGAAGTGGAAGTTCTTCACCCGCTTTAACGCCCCCTCGAGGTCCACGAGCTCGTGGAAGTGGGTGGCAAAGAGCGTCCGGGGACCGGCGACCGCCCTACCGTGCAGGAACTCCACCACCGCCCGGGCGATGGAGGAGCCGTCCAGCGTGCTCGTCCCCCTGCCGATCTCGTCCAGGATCACCAGGCTCCGGGGAGTGACGTTGTTGAGGATATTGGCGAGCTCCAGCATCTCCACCATGAACGTCGACTGCCCGCTGGCCAGGTCGTCAAACGCCCCCACACGGGTGAAGACCCGGTCCACGATCCCGATGGCGGCGTGCCGGGCGGGGACGAAGCAGCCGGTCTGCGCCATGATGCAGATCAGCGCCACCGCCCGCATGTAGGTGGACTTGCCGGCCATGTTCGCTCCTGTGATGATCATGATCTGGTCGCCCGCACCGTCGAGCTCGGTGTCGTTCGGCACGAACGGTACCGGGAGGTTCCGCTCCACCACCGGGTGCCTGCCGTCCCGGATCACGATCCTGCTGCTCTCCTCGAGGATGGGGCGGGTATAGCCGTTGCGGACGGCGGTCTCGGCGAACGCGGCGTAGACGTCCAGCAGCCCGATCGCCCGGGCCGTCGCCTGCATCTGCGGCACGTGCACCGCGAGCGATCGGATCAGTTCGTCATAGATCTCTGCCTCAAGCACCGATATCCGCTCTTCGGCGGTGGCGATCATCGCCTCCTTCTCCCGCAGCTCCGGGATCGTGTAGCGCTCGCCGTTCGCCGTCGTCTGACGCCGCTCATACTCAGGGGGTACCAGGTGCAGGTTCGCCTTCGTCACCTCGATGTAGTAGCCGAAGACCCGGTTGTAGCCGACCTTGAGCGACCTGATCCCGGTCCGCTCCCGCTCCCGCCGCTGGAACGCGGCGATCCAGTCCTTGCCGGAGGCGGCGAGGTGCCGCAGCTCGTCCAGCTTCGCGGAGAAGCCGTCCCTGATCATCCCGCCCGACCTCGCCAGCGCCGGCGGCTCGTCCACGATCGCCCGCGCGATCAGGTCCGCGGTGCCTGCAAGATCGTCCATCGCGTCCAGGGCCTCGCGGATCAGCCGCGGGAGATCGCCGGCGAAGAGCCGCTTCACCTCGGGTATCCGCTCGAGCGATTCCCCGAGCATGGCGAGATCGCGGGGCCCTGCGTTTCCGTAGGCGATCCGGCCCGCGATCCGCTCGATGTCGGCCACGTCCCGGAGGAGCGAGCGGAGCTCCCCGCGCTCGATCGCGTGGTCGACGAAGTACTCCACGGCATCGAGCCGCCGCTCGATCGCGTCTCGCTCGACCAGGGGGGCGATCAGGAACGACCGTAGCAGACGGCTGCCCATCGGTGTCTCTGTGGCGTCCAGCACCGAAAGGAGGGTGGCGCCGTCGGAACCGCCCCGGATGCTCTTCGTGATCTCCAGGTTGCGGAGCGTGATCGCGTCCAGCACCATGCTGCGGGCTGGAATGCGGGTGGAAAGCCCGGCGATGTGAGGGAGATCCGATCGCTGGGTCTCCCGCGCGTACGCCAGCGCAGCACCCGCCGCCGCCACCGCCCCCGGCATCTCCTCGCACCCGTAACCCGCCAGCGTGGCGACCCCGAACTGCTCGCAGAGGAGCGCCCGCGCCGCCGCCGGATTGAACGCGTCGGTGCGGAACCGGGTCACCGCCACACCCTGCGCCTCGAGCCGGCCGACGAGCGTTTCAGGAACCCCGGTCTCGGGGACGACGCATTCCGAGGGGTGGTAGCGGGCCACCTCGGAGACGATCTCATGGAAGTCCCCGCCCGCATCCCCGGCCGAGACGAAGAACTCCCCGGTGGAGACGTCCAGGAACGCCATTCCGTACGTGTCCTTCCGGTCGGGCGCGATCGCCATCAGGTACCGGGCGCCCGGTGTGCCGAGCATGGACGAGTCGATGAGGGTGCCCGGCGTGATCACCCGCACCACATCGCGCTTCACCACCCCTTTCGCCTTCTTCGGATCCTCCACCTGGTCGCAGATCACCACCTTGTAGCCCCTGCCGACCAGGCGGGCGATATAGGAGTCGGCGGCGTGCAGCGGGACGCCTGCAAGGGGCATCCGTTCGCCGTCTCTGTCTCTGCCACGGGCGGTCAGCACGATGTCCAGCTCCCGGGAGACCACGCTGGCGTCGTCGCCGAAGGTCTCGTAGAAGTCCCCCATCTGGAAGAAGAGGATGGCATCGGGATACTGCGCCTTGAAGGTGTAGTACTGCTTCATCGCCGGGGTCGGTCCGTCGGTCATCGCTCTCCCTAGAAGGGTCCCCCTGTGGCAACATAAGGTACACGCCTCCCGGAAAACGGCATTTCCCGCCCCGCCGGGCAACCGGATATCCGGTCGGGCGCTGCCAAACTACATACGTTGGTAGATCACACATGTATTCGATATTCCATGGCAGCAACGGTCGTTGAGAAGATCTTCTCATCAAAATGCGGCAGGGACGTCCGTGCAGGCGAGGTGGTGATGGCGCCTGTCGACGGCGCGATGATCCACGACATCACGGGCCCGCTTGCCGTCCGGGTGTTCCGGGAGATGGGCGGCGAACGCGTCTTCGACCCTGAACGCATCATCATGCTCTTCGACCACCAGGTTCCCGCCGACTCCATCCCGGCCGCCGAGAACCATGTGTTCATGCGGGCGTTTGCGCGGGAGCAGGGAATCCACAACTACGACCTCCGCGAGGGCGTCTGCCACCAGGTGGTGATGGAGAAGGGGCACGCCGCGCCGGGCGAGGTCATCGTCGGGACCGACTCCCACACCTGCACCTACGGGGCCGCCGGTGCGTTCGCCACCGGCATCGGGTCGACGGACATGGGGTTCGTGCTGAAGTTCGGGGCGCTCTACTTCCGGGTGCCGGAGAGCATCCTGGTGGAGGTGAACGGCTCCTTCCCCAGGCGGGTCGGTGCGAAAGACCTGATCCTCGCGATCACGGGCGACATCGGCGCCGACGGCGCCACCTACCAGGCGCTCGAGTTCGTCGGCGAGACCATGCGCTCGCTGGGCATGGCGGGCCGGATGACCTGCGCCAACATGGCGATCGAGATGGGGGCGAAGGCGGGGATCGTACCCCCCGACGGGACCACGTGGAGGTACGTCACGACACGGCGCGATATCGAGGCCTTCGACCTTGCGAGCGACCCGGATGCGACGTTCGCCGAGTTCCGGCAGTACGACGTCGCCGATCTTGCCCCTCAGGTCGCCGTCCCGCACAACGTGGATCACGTCGTGGAGATCGACGAGGTGGCGGGGACGGCGATCGACCAGGTCTTCATCGGATCGTGCACCAACGGGCGGTTCGAGGACCTCGCCGAGGCGGCGGAGGTGCTCGGGAGCGATTCCTTCGCGGACGGCGTCCGGGTGATCGTCGTCCCCGCCTCCCGGGAGGAGTACATGAAGGCCCTGCGGGCGGGGCTGATCGAGCGGTTCGTGGAGGCGGGCGCGCTCGTCGAGGCGCCCTGCTGCGGCCCCTGCATGGGCGGGGCGTTCGGGCTGCTGGCCCCCGGCGAGGTGTCGCTCTCCACCTCGAACCGGAACTTCAGGGGCCGGCAGGGCAGCGCAGAGGCGTCGGTCTACCTCGCGTCGCCAGCGACCGCTGCGGCGAGCGCCGTCTACGGCGAGATCACCGACCCGAGGGAGGTGTGACGGAATGCGGGCATGGAAATTCGGCGACGACGTCGATACGGACGCGATCATCCCGGGCAGGTTTCTGACGATCTACGACCCGGAGGAGCTGGCGAAGCACGTCTTCGAGGGCACCCGCGACGCGTTCGCCCGGAGGGTGAAGGAGGGTGACGTCGTGGTGGCGGGCAGCAACTTCGGGTGCGGGTCATCCCGCGAGCACGCCCCGCTGGCGCTCCGCGGCGCGGGGATCCGGATCGTGATCGCGAAGTCGTTCGCCCGCATCTTCTACCGCAACGCGATCAACACCGGGCTTCTGCCGCTGGCCTGCCCGGAGACCGATGAGATCCATGACGGAGACGAGATCACGGTCAACACGGCGGAGGGCTGGATCGAAGCGAACGGAAAGCGGCTCCCCATCGAACCGGTGCCTGACTTCCTCCAGCGGATCGTGGATGCCGGCGGGCTGGTCGAATACGCGAAGGCGATGGATACGGTGGAGACATGCACAGGATCGCAGCGATAGGCGGGGACGGCATCGGCCCTGAGATCATCGCGGCGGGCCGGACCGTCCTGGATGCGGCGGGGGAGGCGTTCGGGTTCGACATTGACTGGACCGACTTTGACATCGGAGCGGAGCGGTACCTCGCGACCGGCGAGCTCCTGACCGAGGAGGATCTCGCCGAGCTCTCAAAGTTCCGTGCGATATATTTCGGTGCCATCGGCGACGACCGGGTGAGGCCCGGCATCCTGGAGAAGGGTATCCTGCTCGCCATCCGGTTCCACTTCGACCAGTTCGTCAATCTTCGCCCGGTAAAACTCCTGGAAGGTGTCTGGACGCCGCTCGCCGATAAAAAACCGCAGGACATCGATTTTGTCGTCGTCCGCGAGAACACCGAGGACTTCTACGTCGGGATCGGTTCGCGGTTTGCGGGGGGGCGCGAGCAGGCGACGCTGGACGTCGTGCGGGATCTCTACCGGGTGAAGTTCGGGCTCGACGTGGAGACCGACGCCGACGAGATCGCCTATCAGATCGGAGTCGTCACCCGGGAGGGGTCGGAGCGGGTGATCCGGTACGCCTTCGATCTTGCCCGCCGCAGGCGCGGCAGACTCACCTCGGTGGACAAGGCGAACGTGCTGTCGGACGTCTACGGGCTGTGGCGGGACGTATTCTCGCACGTGGCCGCCGATTACCCCGACGTCGCCACCGAGTTCAACTTCGTGGACGCGGTAACCATGTGGTTCGTGAAGAACCCGGAGTGGTACGACGTGGTGGTCACACCCAACATGTTCGGCGACATCATCACCGATCTGGGGGCGATGATCCAGGGAGGGCTGGGCCTCGCCCCCGGCGGCAACATCAACCCGGAGGGGACGTCGATGTTCGAGCCGATCCACGGCTCCGCACCGAAATACAGGGGCCAGAACGTCGCAAACCCGCTCGCTACCATCTGGGCGGGCTCAATGATGCTCGACCACCTCGGCGAGCACGAGGCGGCGGCGGCCGTGCTTGCGGGCATCGAGCAGAGCATCGCCGCCGGCGTCGTCACGCGGGATATGGGCGGCACCGCGACGACGAGCGAGGTCGGTGAGTATATCGCATCGCGGATCCGGGCGATGTAGCACCTATTTTTTCACCTGCTCCTCCAGCAGGTGCCTGATGGCCCGCAGTTCCTGCACCACGACGTCGACCCCGGTCGCCCGCGGCGCTGCCTCCGGTGCTCCTTCGGTCGCGACGGGGGTAGTGCTCCGCACGAACCGCATGATCAGCTCGCGGAGCGCTTCAGGCTGTTCGATCCCCTGAATCCGGATCTCGGCCTGCGCCTGGGCGGAGTAGCCGGCGGTCTGGATGCGCAGCGAGGATATCCCGAAGATCCGCATCACCGGGCCCTGCATGATGTCGATGTTGGTGATCCGGTTGTAGGGTACGATGCCGGTCTGACGGAACCAGACGCCGCGCTTCCAGGTAATCTCTGCGACGGTGAGCTGGTAGACGATGCTCTCGTAGTACAGCGGGATCCAGTACGCGGCGAAGAGGATCAGCGCCAGCGTCGGTGCGGCGAGGAACGTGCCGAAGACGAGCGGGTCGGCAAGCACGGCCGGGGCCTCGAGGACGAGGACGATGAACGCTATCGCCACCAGGTACGCATAGGAGTACGTCCTGAACTGCGGAGCCGGTCTGAACGGCTCACCGACCCTGTACGGGCGGGCAACGGACATGTACATCACCGGGTAGACACGTACTCTGGATGCAGACGCTTAATGCTTTACGTCCGCGATCCTCCGTGCATGATGAGCCGATCCCTGCCCTCGCCGAAGTAGCCGTCGCGGCGCGGTATCGCCGCTCCCGCATCGTTCATACCCTCTTCTTGAGCCCCTTCTCGAGCAGATCGCGGGCCATCCGGTCGGTCTCTGCTCGATCCCGCACGGCCCGGCGAACGCAGAGCAGGGGTCCCCGGACGGCGGGACGGGGCTATCTGCGCGGATATCGGTTCCGGTCCATCTATGTCGTCGCCTCGAGACAGCCGGAGGCGTTCCTCTCTCCTCCGTATCCCTGCACGTACGCTCACGCCAGTGCCGGTATCAGCGATCGCCGTCTGCAGCCCGGGATCCCCGCCGCCTCCGGTCCATGCAGGCGTTGAGCACCTCGTCCATGAGCCAGAGCGTCCCCTCGACGCCCGCGAGCGGCCGAGAGCGGAGCAGCACGCGCCCGCGGACGGGCGGCGTCAACCCGACGAACGCGGCGCCGGGCAGGACCGTCCGCTCGTAGGAGGAGCCCAGGATGAGGTCGGGCTCCGCAGCGAGCAGCATATCGCGGATGCGCGTAAAATCGGTCACCTGCTCTGCCGGGAAACCGGAGTCCCGCACCTCGTTGCGGGAGCCGATGCAGGCGATCTCGACATCCAGGTAGCGTTCGAGAGTCTCGGCAGCGAACGCGGCGTAAGCGAACTCCGAAAAGATCGCCGTTCTGGGGGGATCGAAGCGGCGCAGGTACTTGCTGCATGCCTTCTCGATCCTCTGTTCGGCCCGGGCGACCTCCCTGAAGACCGGGCGGGCGTCGACGCCCGTACAGACGGAAGCGAGCGTCTCGAAGGTTTCGATGACCGTATCGAGTCCCAGCAGGGACCCGCACCATTCCCCGACGCCGCTCGCGAGGTCGGGGTTCGTGCCGACGGTGAAGAGTGCCGCGCGGTGCACCGCCGCGTAGCGGTCGAGGCAGAACGTCGTGCCGACCGACGCACCCGTCAGCCCCAGCAGCCGCCGCGCCTCCAGCGCGTTGCCGTGGTGGAAGGGGTCCGCGAGCGTGACGCCGTCGATGTTGACACCGCAGAACGACGGGTCGACCGCCGGCTCCGTCCGCGCGAGTGCACGCCGGTACCCCCTCTCGAAGTCACCGATGAATCCCGGGCTGTCGACGACCAGGACGTCGTGGTCATCGAGCATGCTCTGCAGATCCTCTCCCATGATGGCGGGCACGCAGGTGTTGACCACGGCGATGGTCCCGTACCGCCCCCTGAGCTCCTCGATCACCTCCCTGAGGCGGGGCTCCGTCCCGAAGATGACCTCGCGCTCCAGGAGGAACGTCCCGTGGATCTCTCTGCCGATGAGGGATGCGGGGTAGAAGTAGCAGCCGCTCGAGCCGTGGACGACGACCGCAAGGTCTTCGAGCCCTGCCAGGCAGGCGACCGCGCCGGTCATGGCGCAGGGCCAGAGCGGGTTTGTGCAGTCGCGGTGATCGGCGGCGAGCATAGGTCTTCTAGATCATGGGGCTCCGGGGATATAAAACGGGGTGCCGGCGCGGCGGCAGGAAAAAGAGATAATATCTTCTTTTTGTTCTACTTAACCGTATCCCGCTTGACGACCAGCACCGGCAGGCGGGCGTTCTTGATCACGTATTCTGAGACCGTCCCGAGCAGCCGCTCCCGCAGGTTGCTCCTGCCGTGCGAACCGATGACGATGAGGGAGACGCCCTCCTCATCCGCCGTCCTCACGATCTCCCTCTGCGGCGAGCCGATCGGCGTCCGGACAGTCACCTTCATGCCGGCGCGCTCCAGCCTCCGGCGAGACTCGATGATGCTGTGCTGGATCTCCTCCCGCAGCCGCTTCTGGGTTTCGGTCTCGACGGCGGGCACAGTGCCGAGGAACCCTGCACCGCCCGATGCGATCATGGTGATCTCCCTTTCGTCGATCACGTGCACGATCACCACCTCCTCCGTGCCCACCTCCTTCAGCCGCGTGATGTAGTCCAGTGCCTTCATGGAGGGTTCGGAAAAGTCGGTCGGGAACAGTACTCGCCTGAACATGGTGCACCACTCCCCTCCGATAACCGTAACCGGCCCTCTGCACCCGGGCCATATAAACGGTGCGGTCGGACACCGGCTATCGGGCACGCTCCCTGCCGCGGATCAGCCGCCGCCAGCGGTGCAGCATCCGCCTGATGCCTGCCGTGCCGACCGGCGCCGGGTACGGTGCGGGAAGGCGCGTCCCCTCCGGATCGACCACCAGGTCGAGCGCTTCCGCAAGCTCGCTGCAGACGCCGATCGCGGCGGCGTCCCCGTCGAGCATCGGGTGGACGCGGTCGAACGCGACCCGGCTCCCTGCAAGGTCGGCGAACCGCGCCAGCACCCCCTCCTGGATCGCCGCCTCATGTTCGACGGCGGCGCTGCCGTCGACGCCGCAGACGCCGGCGACCTCCTCGAGGAAGCGGAGCGTGCCCGACAGTCCGACGGGGAACGAGTCGACGTACGGCGTTCCGAACCGCTGCCGGAGCGCCTCGCCGACCGGCAGCAGGGCGGGTTCGCGGAGCACGTTGACGGCGGCGCCGGCGAGGCGCGCAAGGTCGCGGGTGCGGACGTCCCGGACGAAGCGGAGGCGCACCTGGAGCCCGAGCATACCGAGAAGCCGCGCCACCTCTGCCTGGTTCTCATCAACGTCCGCCTCCAGGTTCTTCTCGCCGACGAGGTTCACGCCCCCGGCATCGCCGGGAGCGCCGTCCGCACAGGACGCCGCGGCGAGCAGGGCGTTGACGATCCCGGTCTGGAAGACGCCGCCGAGGAACCCTGCCGTCTGCACGGGGATCACCGGCACGCCCCATTCCCGTGCACAGACCGCCCCCACATCGTCGCCGATCGTCTCGACGACGCAGGTGGAGAGGACGAAGATCGAAGCGGGCGGAGGCGAGAGCTCCAGGGCGCGGGCGATGCACGCCTCCAGGACCTCCTCCCCGCCGAAGATGATGTGGTTCTCGGTGAGGGCCGTCGAGATGAGGCGGGGGACGCCGACGCCATCGCTGTCCGCGAGTGTGGCGTGGAGCAGGGAGAAGTTATGATGGGCGCAGCCGCTCGGGCCGTGGATAACGCAGACGGCGTCCCGCACCTGGGTCACGACGGAGAGCGCTCCGGTCAGGGTGCAACCCTCAAATCTGGACGAATTCGAGGGCGAAGGATTCGAGTTCATCCATCTCGAGCGGTGTGGGGATGCTCGTCTTCCGGTTGCGGTAGATGTCGTCTCCGAGCTGTGCGTAGACGGCGGCCTGCTCGGAGTCCGGTGCGTATTCGATGACCGTCTGCCTGTGCAGCTCCGCGAGCTGCACGATCCGGTCCCGCGGGATGGAGGCGATGAGCGAGGAGTTGATCCGCCGGGCGAACTCTGCGACGAGCTCGTCCTCCCCCTCGAGGTTCTTTTCGTTGCAGATCACGCCTCCGAGCCGGCATTTGCTCCGCACCCGCCGTGAGAGGCGGGCGATCGCCTTTGCGATATTGTTTGCGGCATAGATCGACATCAGCTCGCCGGAGGTGACCAGATACACCTCCTGGGCGTAGCCCTCCCGCATCGGCATCGCGAACCCGCCGCAGACCACGTCCCCGAGGACGTCGTAGGCGATCACGTCCCCTTTCAGGGCATCCAACCGCTCCAGCAGCTGGAAAGTGGCGATGATCCCGCGTCCCGCACACCCGATCCCGGGTTCGGGACCGCCCGCCTCCACGCAGCGAACGCCCCGGAAGCCCCGGAACACCACATCATCGGCGGTGATGTTCGCATCCCCCCGCTCCCTGATGAGGTCGAGCACGGTCGGGATCCAGCTCCCGTGCATCAGCATGCGGGTGCTGTCGTGCTTCGGGTCGCAGCCGATCTGCAGGATGTCAAGCCCTTCTCCTGCGAGTGCCGCCGAAAGGTTTGCCGCTGTGGTGGATTTTCCGATTCCTCCCTTCCCGTAGAGGGCGATCTGTTTCATTGCAGTACCATGCGCTGCCATCGAATATTAGGTGTCTGGTGTTGAATCTGCAGGATTGTATTAAATACCTTTGTATCAGACAGGGGATATTTTTCGTGCCTTTATACCGACGAGAATAACCCAGAAGCTCTCTCCGAACCTGTAAGGTGTTATAATTTATTTTTTATTTAACAGAAAGTATATATTCCTCGGCTCACCAATGTATGGGGCAGCAGAGGGGGAACGAAGAATGGACCCGCACTACCGTTCACGGTTAATAGCGGTCGTGATCACCATGATTGCCGTCTGTTCCGCATTCTCCGTGAGCCCGGTCGCCGGATTCCGGGTGGAGAACAGGGACGGAAGCAGCACCGGCGCGGTACTCGCCGAGTCGCTGGTGCTGCAGGAGAGCACCAGGATCAATGAAGCGTTCCTGGAGAACGTGACCGTCTACATCGACAGCGACAGCGAGAAGTTCGATCCCTTCCGGAACACCCCGCGTGAAGGCGTCGTGAACGGCATATACAGCCCCGAAGAGGACGCCGTCTATCTGCGGTCGGACATCCACCCGGAGCGGGCGGATGAAGCGCTCGTCAACCAGATCGGCCACCGGGTGTACATCCGCAGCGGCCTGGCGGAGAGCACGGTGCTTCAGGCTCTCATCCCCGGTCCGGAATCCAATCTGAGCCGGATCGGCCTGCTGCACGGCGGGGCGACGGCCGAGGATATCTTCGCAAACGCCTTCATGCTCTACTACAGGTCTCCCGAGACCCTGAAGGCGGACCATCCTCAGCTCCACGCATATATCGACCTGCTCGTATCGAGCGGCGGTGATGCGGCGGCGGTGGACGAGCTCTACACCCGCCGGCTCTCGAAGTAGCGGAGAGATCGATTCCCCCGCCTCTCCTGTCCCGGATCGCCCCCATCAGTCGAACCCTTTGAAGACGACCGAAAACAGCATAACGACAGGGATGATCTCCAGTCGCCCGATCCACATGATCGCGATGAACAGGACCTTTGCCGGCGCCGTCGTATCGGGCGAGACGAACCCGGTGGAGATGCCGCTGTTGCACATGGCGGAGACGACCTCGAGGATCACGTTGCTCACCTTGAAGGTTGTGGGCTGCAGGTGCATCACCAGCACGGTGGCGATGAAGATGATCAGAACGTAGAGCATGATGATCAGCATGTTCCGGGAGACCTCGAGGTCGGCGATGTTCTTCGGGACGACCCGTCCCTCGTACTTGAACGGCACGAGCACCTTGCCGGAGACGAACATCCGCCGGAACCACCAGAGGAGGCCCTGGGCGCCGAGCACGACCCGGGATAGCTTGATGCCGCCGGCCGTGCTGCCGGACGAGCCGCCGATCACCATCAGTATGGAGAGAAAGAGCACCGTGGCGCTCGCCCACTCGTTCGGGGCGGCGATCTGAAAACCGGTGGTGGTGACGGCGGCGACGGACATGAAGAGCGCCTGCCGGACGGCGGTGGACGTACCCATCCGGCTCAGGGTGAGGAGATCCCATCCGATCACCACGATGCCGAGCGCGATGAGCATAAAGAGGAGCCGTACCTGCGGGTCGTCGAATGGCCTGACGTTCCGCCGGTGGTACATGAGGTAGTAGAGCTTGAACGGGAGGGCGCCGGCGATCATGACCGGGATGATCAGGATCTCGAGCAGCGGGTTGTTGTAGAAGAGGATCCCTTCCGTGTGAACGGAGAAGCCGCCGGTCGCGATGGCGACCAGCGCGATGTTCACCGCGTCCCAGAGCGGCACTCCCGAGACCAGGATGAGCCCGATGCCGGCCGCCGTCAGCACGAGATATACCTTCCACATCTGGATACCGGTCGCCACCACGCTGGGCATGAACGTCTCGGACCGCCCTTCGGAGCGGTAGAGCCGGAACTGCGCGAGACCCGACCGGCTCGCCATGGCGACGGTGAACGCCACGATGCCGAGGCCGCCCAGCCACTGCATGAGCGATCGCCAGAAGAGCAGCGTCCGGGGAGCGGCATCGACGGACGGAACCAGGGAGAGCCCGGTCGACGTCCATCCCGACATCGCCTCGAAGACGCTGTCCAGGTACGGCATCCCGAGCCCGAGGGTGAACGGGAGCGCGCCCACCAGGGCGGCGACGAGCCAGATCAGGGCGACCGCCATCAGGGCGGCGGAGAGCGGCGGTTTCCGTTCGCGATGGGGGATCAGCGTGAGCAGGGTGCCGAGGAGCAGGAATGTCGCGGGGACCGAAGCCATCGGCAGGATCATGCCCCACTCGCGGTAGATCACCGCCACGACAAGCGGCGCCGCGGTGCCGATGCCGATGAACCTGAAAATGTTGCCGATATCGTGGGCGATGATCGAGAACTGCTCGATCCTGTCCATTGGGAAGAACGTTGGTCTGTCCGTACTTATCTATCTTCTCTTTATTACGGCGTGCAGCACCCCGTACATCCAGGAACCCGCCTTTTGCGGGGGATCGCGTATCGGCGCCCTTCAGACGGAGACCTCGTCGCCCCCGCTCTCGACGAAGATGCGGCGGTTGATGATCCGCCAGGCAAGGATCAGCTGGGCGATCTCTCCCGCCGTGATGTACGAACGGTCGCCGGAGAGATCGATGGGATGGATCTGGGTCTGGTATTCGATGCTCTTCTCCAGTTTCCGGACCACATCGTAGTTCAGCTCTCCGTCGAAGGTGAGGGCCCCCATCGGTCTACCGTAGACATCCTCGATGGTGTACTCGAGCATGAAGTCCCGTTCCGAGAGGGAGAGGAGCGAGAAGAGGTCGATGTTGAGGTTGAGGTCGGCGTCCCGGATGCTCCGGTCGAGTTTGCTCTGGCAGAGGGTGACTTTATAGATGTTCTGCTGTTCGCTCACCTCCCTGCCGAACTTCGAGAACGAGATTCTGATGATCGCGTCCGCAAACCGGCGCTGCGGTGCGACGTACTGCTCGTAGTCCGGTTCCCGCTCGGCCATCTCTCTGATGGCCGCCTCCATCGTGTAGCCCCGTCGTTCGACATCCCGCCTGATCTTCCAGGCGCGCTTCACATCGGGATCGGGGTCCACGTAGAGCTTGAAGTCCACCAGTTCACGGAGGCGCGGTGTGATGAACGGATGCAGCCCCTCAAGGATGAGGATCTCTGTGGGAGAAAAGGGCTCCGGCGGGTCGAAGGTGCCGTAATCGTGGTTGTAGACCGGTTTTACGATCGTCTCTCCCGCCTTCAGCATGGCCAGGTGCTGCTCCAGCAGGTCGAGTCTGTTGGCCCCCGGCAGGAGCGGGGTGATGCCCAGCTTCCGCCGCTCCTCCCGGTCGTACCGGTGGTAGTCGTCGACCGCGATGGTGGAGATGAGATCGTCCCCGAATATCTCGCGTATTGCCCGGGTGAACGTGGTCTTCCCCGAACCGCTGTCCCCCGCGACGCCGATGATAAAGACGTTCCGGGACTCTGCGATGACCTGCTTGAAGTCTGAGCTCTTCATACAGCAGCACGAGAAGGGTTGATACTGCGGTTCGTTAAGATTTTGGTGGTGCGGCCCGCGGTCCGCGATTTTTAAAAAAAAAAAGGTAATTCCTCAATAAAGGCCACGATTATATACCAACACAAGGTGGTCAGATGGATGAACCCGGTAGAACTGATGCAATATACGAAGTCGTCCCAAAAGTACCCTGTGGCTGGAGATCCACATGATTTAGAGCACTTTTACGTGCGCTCCAGGAGAATTAAGCGATATACTGC
>DAQY01000078.1 GCA_002503105.1 Methanomicrobiaceae archaeon UBA206 | reverse complement strand
CCGGTCTGCCGCCTGACGCTCCGGTTCAGGGTCAGACAGACCATACCGCTGCTGAAGCACCAGCAGCCGGATCATGAGAAGGACATCAAAAAGATCGATCGAGACGATAAAAGTACGTCGGGTGGGGTTATTCGGAATCCTCTTCGATATCTCCCCTTCTCGCAAAGGAGTTTTAAGATGACCTCAATCCGATCACACCTCTCTTTCCAGGGCGACCATCTTCTGATCGCTCACCCACCTGTCGAGGAGGGACTGGAGGTAGACGCCGAAGAAGGCGCAGAGCAGGCCGCCGATGGTCAGAAAGATGATGTACCTCACCCCCATATCCGACGTGATGGGGAACCGGGGGACGTCGTCGCTGATGGAGAGGATATAGATGCTGGCTCCGTAGGCTATCGCACCGATGGCCAGGACGAAGAACGGCAGGACGATCGCCCGCCTGACGCCCACCCGTTCGTTGAGGAAACTATCGATGATCTTGCCGACCGATGCGACGAGACCGGAGGCGGTGAACCAGGTGATGGCTCCGTAGATGAACGCCAGCAGCTGGAAGAAGAGTCCCGACGACGTGTAATACTGGAGATAGCTCGAGAAACCCATCACGACACCGACGAGCACCATCAGAATCGCAGCGATGTACGAGACGAACGTAAACCTGCCGCCGCGAAGGGATGCCTGCAGCGATGAGACGAAGTACTGAAAGACCTCATCGATGCCGAGCCCCTTAAAGAGGAGATAGATGCCGATCACGCAGACCACCACGATGGTGGCCTCTTCGGGATACCCGAGCAGGTACGCCGCTGCGTAGAGGATCATGGCAAGTCCGAGGGGGACGAGCACGATCCGCGAAACCTTGGGATCGTCGAGCAGCTTCTTGAGAATATAGTATGTCCCCTCGAGGTTCGGCATCTGGCTGACAACGACCCTTCTCACGCTGCTGACCGGCACGCGTGACTGGATGATGGGGAGGACGTACTCGTCCTCCGCACCGTCGCTCACCAGAATGCAGGAGGCGGCGCCCGTCTCCACCAGAATCGTATCGAGACTGGAGGCGATCCTCCGGTCCCCTTCCAGCAGATTCGTGTGGTTGCCGCTGATGACCGCAATGGCGACATTCTCTCCTCGCCCGGACAGCTCGTCGAATATCCTGACCGTCTCGAAGAGCGCGTTCACGTCGGAGTCCTCGGCGTCAACCAAACCGAGCGCATTTGCAGCCCGCAGACACGCATCTCTCCCCACGATGGGTCCTTCGATACCGGCCTTAAAGCCGATATCGTCGTCGCGGTCGACGCAGAGGACGAGCGTCCGGTCTTTTGACATCGTATTAGAATCTCCTCGATTCTATTAAATAATTTTCAAGACCTCTTCGGCAGAGGTTGTCCCCCCCAGAGATGCGAGAACCGGGGTATGCTGGATCTGGGTTCATCCGCGGCGCATGTCAGAAAATCCCGGACATTCGTACTGCGATCCGGGTGTACACTGTAGGGGGCACTGCGCAGTGCCGGGATATCTTCCAGGTAAAAGTGTTATATGAGTTTTGCCCGCTGCAGGAGGAGGAGGTCATCGGTCGTGAGCTTCTCTCCGCCTCTGAACTGCTGGAATATGCGCTCCGCCTCTTTCCGGACGGCCTTCTGCTCCCTGGAGACCTTCGTCTTCTTCGTCTTCTTGCGCAGACCGGATATCACCTTGTCGTAGTCGCGCAGCTCCTTCTGGCAGGCGATGAACTGCCTGTGCTCCTCGTCCGCCGCCTCCTGCGCCTCCACAAACTGCTGGTGCGCCTGATCCGCAGATTCACGTGACCTGTCGGCCTTCCGGTAGCATTCGACCATCTGATCGTGGTGCTGCTGCGCCAGTTCGGCCTTCTCCGTCAGCTCCCTGTGGATCTCAGAGGCGAGCTTGCGGTACTCCCGCGCCTCCGACAACTTCGCACGCATCTCCTTGTTCTGCTCGAGCTCGGCTTCCTGCTCCCTGACCGCCGTCTTGAGATGCTTGATCTTCTCGATCAGCTCGCGCTCCTTGTCGGTACTGTACACCTCCGTCTGCTGCTTGAACTCCAGATGCTCGATCTGCCTCTGCAGTTCCTTGATGCCGCGACTTCTCAGAGTTCCGTGCTCTTTCTTGAAGGCCTCTATCTCTTCAAAAAGTGAGTTTGCCCTGTCATTGTACTCGTTTCGCAGCTCTTTCAGCGCCTGGACCTCTTCGTTGATCCGGTCTCTGAGATCTTTATGTTTCTGCGCCTCCTCGACGAACTCCCGTGTCTGCGCATTCAGCAAATTGCGCTCACGCGCGTACTTGCTGGCAAGCGCGTTCAGCTCGTTCCTTCTGTCCTTATGCTGCTCAGACTCCGCGAGGACCATCCTCCTCTTCTCGATCAGTTCGTTCAACATTCCCTACCAATCCTCAACATCGGTACCTGTCTCATATGCCCGCCAGCAGCCTGCTGTGTGTGTGCACCGGAGAGATACCGGAGTCTCTGACGATGGATGCAACACGACAAAAGACGGTTCATTGGACTCGCGATCGAGACCGTTATTCATCTGCCCGTTCATGGTGTTCAACCCCGGGTATCCCGCAGTCGCCGACGAACGCCGACCGCACCCTGCACAACACACCCCTGCCGGGGGATTATACGAGAATGTCTATTATTCAAATGTCATCCGCCCTCTTAAGTATTTCGCAGGTAATCTGCGGTCCATTAACCATGCGGGGGCGCCGGAGAAATACCGGAACGGTTGTACCGGAGGTAGGAACGGGAAAAACGAGGGATTTGCGTTAGAGAAAATCGATCAGGTGCCCGCTCAGGGCGTCCTGCACCATGCCGCGACGGCCTGCCACAGCTGTGGTGCGCTGCATCGCAGGCTCGTATCCGCGGTGGCTCCCGAGGATCTGTGCACTCTTGACTCCGGTCATGATCGCCATGACCCGCACTCTACCTTCGTAGTCGCTGTTCACCCGTGCTCCCCAGATGACGTCCGCATGGGGGTCGAGCTCGTAGGTGAGGGAGCTCGCAATCTCCTCCGCATCCTGGAGCGTGAGATCGTTTCCGCCGGTGATGTGAATGAGGCTGCCGGTTGCGCCGCGGTAGTCGATGTCCAGCAGCGGGTGGTTCAGGCACTCGTGCACGACGCTCTCCGCCTTGTTCTGCTGCTTGCTCTCGCCGACGAGCATCACAGCGACGCCGCCCTTGCCCATGATGGCACGAACGTCCGCATAGTCGATGTTGATGAGTGAGGGTTCGGTGATGGTCTCGCTGATCCCCTTCACGGTCTCCGCGATCAACTGATCCATGACCGAGAAGGCCTGACCGAGCGGGAGGTTCGGTACGAACTTGATGAGACGGTTGTTGTCGAGGACGATCACAGAGTCCGCCGCAGCCGCGAACGCCTCAAGCCCCTCTTCGGCGCGCAGCAGCCGGGCTTTCTCCACCTGGAAGGGGTAGCTGACCATGCCGACGACGATCGCGCCCTGCTCCTTTGCGATCTGGGCCACAACCGGCGCACAGCCCGTACCGGTTCCGCCGCCCATGCCCGCCGTGACGAAACAGAGATCGGCATCGCAGAGCAGGCTCTCAAGCGTTGGGCGCGCCATCTCGGCGGCACGTCTGCCGATGTCCGGGAAGCCGCCGGCACCAAGGCCCTTGGTGAGCGACTTGCCGATGAGCACCCTCTTGTCCGCCTGGACCATATCCAGGTGCTGTTTATCCGTATTGATCGCGATCGTCTCTGCACCCGATACCTGCATATGGTACAGGCGGTTGATGGTGTTGTTTCCCGCGCCGCCGCACCCCACGATGACGATTCTGGGTTCCCCCAGCATGTCATCGTCATCAGCATCGGCGTTTATCCGTACAAACCTCTCGCGTTCCGCGTGCTTCAGTGCCTCATTAATAATGGTCTGCATGTTTACCTCCTTAGACGTTGAATGAAATCTGGTCGGCCTCGCGTAGAACCCGGTTGGCATGCTTCTCGAGAAGGATGCGTACCGAGTACCGCACAGCTTCGGATACCGTCGGAAACTCTCCAGCTTCCACCAGCTTCTCAAGCATCTCAACCTGCTGCCTGGGTAGTCTGATCGTGATTCGATCCATCATTTTAATCACTCATATCTGACACAAAGCAGCCACTCATCCGCTTTCTGTCAGACATCTGCAATCTTTGTGTCTGACTCCATCAGGTAAGGCATTATAATACATCGATAATATAAATACTTTCTGAAATGATCTCTTCATGCCACAAAACGGTTTTATGGATAGCAATCAACAATTTCCCTGCAGAGGTGCCGCAAACGTGAGAGGAGATCTTCCGGGCAGAACGGAGCATGGGGGGACGGTGCGGTGGCATCGGACCCGGGGTAGAGGAGAACTTATCGATTTCAGCGCCAATCTGAACCCATATCCGCCTGACGTGCCGTGGGAGCCCGATCCCTCGATACTCGCCGAATACCCGGACGACCGGTATGAGGTGCTGAAGGAGGTGATCGGCCGAACGTTCCACCGCGATACGGCAGAGATCACAGTCGGAAACGGTTCGATCGAGCTGATTCGCGCGTTCTCGCTGGCGGTGCTCGAGCGGGGGGATCGCGTCATGGTCGACCGGCCCACCTTCGGCGAATACGAGCTTGCGGCACGCCTTGCCGGCGCGTCGTGCACGACGGACGAGAGCAGGGCGGCAGTGCGGTTTCTCTGCAACCCGAACAACCCGACCGGCACGCTCCTCTCCCGCTCCGACGTCTGCGGACTGCTGGATCGGGCGTCCGCCCACGGGACGTACCTCTTCCTCGACGAGGCCTTCATCGAGCTCGCAGACCCGCGCCAGAGCCTTGTGGACGTGCGCAACGAGCATCTCTTTCTCCTGCGATCCCTGACCAAGAGCTTCGCCGTGCCGGGGATCAGGTTCGGCTACGGCTTTGGGGACCCGGATCTCATCGCACGTGTGGAGACTGTGCGCCTTCCCTGGACGGTCAATGCGTGCGCGGAGTCGTTTGCGATTGCGGCATTCTCCCGATACGGCGAACTGGAACGCTCGCGGGATCGGATCGCCCGCGAACGGGCGTGGCTCTGTGAACAGCTCACCCGGCTGGGCCTCCCGTACGACCCGCCGTCGGCGAACTACATCCTTATCAGCCTTCCCCTGGAGGGGGCGACGATGAAGGAGCGGCTCCTGAACCACAACATACTCGTCAGGGACTGCCGATCGTTCGGCCTCAAAAACCACATCCGGGTCGCAGTGAGAACCCGTGAAGATAACAGAGAGCTGGTAGAGGCGCTCCAGGCATGCTTGCACTGATCATGGCCGGCGGCCGCGGAACGCGGCTCGGTATGGGCGAAAAGCCGCTCGTCACCATCTGCGGCAGACCGATGATGGCCTACGTCATCGACGCGTTCCGAACGTCGGGGCACGAGGTGGTCGTGGTCGCATCCCCGAGGACACCGTTCACGAAGAACTGGTGCCGCGCCCAGGGGATCGCCCTCTACGAGGCGAGCGGCGAGGGGTACGTCGAAGACATCACGGAGGCCGCGGCGGATCTCAAACAGGAGCACCCCTTCTTCACCTGCGTCTCCGACCTGCCCTGCCTGACACCCGAGATCGTGCGATCCGTTCACGCCGCCTACTACGCCTCCGGGAAGCCGGCATGTTCCACCTGGGTACCCCGCGATCTCTGCGTGGAGCACGGATGCAGGACGGAGTATACCGACGTGGTGGAGGGAGTGGCGGCCTGCCCGGCGGGGATCAACATCCTCCGCGGTGACGCGCTCGGCGAGCCGCAGGACGAGGTGAAGATCCTTCTCCACGAGCGCAGGCTGGCCTTCAACATCAACACGCGAGAAGAACTCGCACAGGTGCAACGGTACCTCTGCAGGGAGCGGCACCCGCCCTGCCGCCCGGGATCGCAGGTTTCCCGCAGATCACGCTGATTGATCCGCACAAACTCCGTATTTGGGGAGAAACACTATTATCGAATCATCACCGACCTATGAGTATGGAGCCCTGCTGGGAAATCGAACTTGAGGGCCATATCATCGATTCCGGCATCATGACCCTCGTATTCGACAAGATAATGGATATGGGGGGGGATTTTGAGATCCTCACGTTTGATGTCGGGAAGCACAAAAGGGATCCGAGCTACGCACGCCTGCGCCTCAAGGCGCCGGACGACCGGCAGCTCGATGACATTCTCTCCGAGCTGCACCGCCTCGGCGCGCGGAGCCCGGAGGTCAAGAACGTCACCCTCGCACCGGCAGAAGGGGACCGGATCGTGCCCAAGGGATTCTACTCGACCACCAACCATCCCACGTTCGTGAAGTACAGAGACGAATGGCTGCCGGTCGAGGCGATAGAGATGGACTGCCTCATCGTGATCGACGAGGAGGAGAAACGGGCCCGGTGCACGCCGCTCTCGAAGCTCAGGGCAGGGGACGCCGTAGTCATCGGTGAGAACGGAGTCCGTGTCGTCTTTCCGGAGAGGCCGCGGAAGGTGAGCACGTTCGAGTTCATGCACGGGACTGTCTCCTCGGAGCGGCCGAGCGAGGCGATCATCGCACAGATCGCCCGTGAAATCGTCAAGACGAAGAGGAAGGGCGAGAAGATCGCCCTTGTCGGCGGACCGGCCATCGTTCACACCGGTGCGGCCGGGTCGCTCGCGACGATGATCCGCGAGGGGTACATCGACGTGCTGTTCGCCGGCAACGCGCTCGCCGTGCACGATATCGAGTACAACCTCTTCGGAACATCGCTCGGCATGGAACTGAAGACAGGGACGCTCGCGACCGGCGGGCACAAGCATCACATCTATGCGATCAGCGAGGTCATGCGCGCCGGGTCCATCAAAGATGCGGTCGAGCGGGGGATCGTCACCGGCGGGATCATGTACGAGTGCGTGAAGAACAACGTCCCCTTCGTGCTCGCGGGCTCCATCAGGGACGACGGCCCCCTGCCGGACGTGATCACCGACACCGTGCAGGCGCAGGACACCATGCGCGCGCACATCCGGGAGGTCGGGATGGTGCTGATGATCGGGACGCTGCTCCACTCCGTCGCCGTTGGCAACTGTCTCCCCTCGTATGTCAAGACCATCTGCGTGGACATCAACCCCGCATCGGTGACGAAGCTGATGGACCGGGGCACCACCCAGGCGATCGGTGTGGTGAGCGACGCAGGTACATTCCTCCCGCTGCTCGTGAAGCACCTGCAGGAGCACGGC
Source organism: Methanomicrobiaceae archaeon UBA206 (assembly GCA_002503105.1). Lineage (GTDB taxonomy): Archaea > Halobacteriota > Methanomicrobia > Methanomicrobiales > Methanoculleaceae > UBA206. Next base: position 4,268 of record DAQY01000078.1, on the reverse strand, counting down.
GGTGGCGCTAGCGCGTAAGCGGCATGCAGTACGGCTGTTCCCGATCCAGCACGAACTCCCACTCTTTTCTGCATCCGCAGTCGCCCGCTGCGAGCGCGGCGAGCAGCCCCTTATCCGCGGTGAGCGAGTACTCCCGGATCCCTCTCACGATCGCACCGTCGCAGGCGCCGCAGTTATGGGGTCCCCGGGCCTGCCCGCCGCCGACGGGATCGCAGAGGACGTGCACCGGGGTGCGCAGCAGCACGTCGAGGACGCTCCAGAGGTACGGCGGGCGGTACGCCTGCTGCTTCCAGAGCCGTTCGACGTCTGTCCCGGTCTGGACGGTGCAGGGGTTCATGGAGATCATCTCCGCAAGAGGCGATACCTCCTCGATGGAGCGCAGCATATCGTCCCGCGCCTCGCGCTCCGTGAGGTTCGGCGGCTTCATCAGCAGGTACGCCTTCACGCCCGCCCCGGCGTCGTGGGCGGCCGATGCGGCCCGCGCAAAGTCCTCGAATGTGAACCCCTTGGCGATGCACTTCTCCCTGATGCGATCGTCTGTGGTCTCGAGGCCCATCGCCACGAAGAGTGGCGTCGACCAGGTGCCGTCGTCGATGAGGGCCATAAAATCCTGCAGGACATCCGCGTTCACGTACTCCGGGCGGGTCTCGGCGATCACCAGCCTGCCGCGGAACGCCTCTGCAACGGCGGTGCGGGCGGCGACGGGGACTTCCTGCGGATCGAAGAAACTCCCGGACGTGAAGATCTTCACCAGCCGGTACTCCCCGTCGCCGACGTTCGCCTCCACCCACCGAACCTGGCGGATCAGCCGTTCGGCGAGCTCCCCCTGCGGAAGGGCGGGGTACCGTTCGCGGCGGTAACCGCACATCCTGCACCGGTTCCAGGCGCACCCGGCGGTTCTGAGGATGACGGTTACGGAATCGAGTACCTCGCCGCAGTACCGGTCCTTCCCGCGCCAGCAGGCCAGCGGTTTCTCGATCTCTTTAGATACCATTATACGCCATATCGTTGATCCTATGGCATGAAAAAGATCGCACTGTTCGTTATTCTCTCCGCGCTGCTGATCGTGACCGCAGCGTCGGCCGTCTACGTCCAGATCAGCGCTCCTGCACAGGTCCAGGTGGGCGAACTGCTCGTGGTCACCGGAACCACCGTCCCTCCCGGGCTTTCGAAACCGTCGGTGAACCCCGGGTTCAGCACCGACATCGTCTTCTACTGGGCGGAGTACGCCAAGAAGGAGATCGCACGACGAACCATCGTCGTCCAGCAGGACGGTACCTTCTCCGCGACGTTCGACACCAGAGGCCAGAAGGCGGGGCGGTATACGGTGGAGCTCATCGACCCGGGCAGAGAGACGTTCGGCAGCAGTTCGACGATGATGCTCTTCGTGACCCTGATCGACCGATCGGATCTGATCACCATCGCCGCACCTCTCAGGCAGACCTTCGACGGCACCCTGGATATCTCCGGCACGATTGCGGGGATCGGCGACGCCGGGGTGCAGGTTCAGGTCGTGCATGAATCCAGCACCGTTTTCGGGCCCCGGTACATCCAGACCGATGCGAACGGGGCGTTCTCGCAGCAGGTGTCCGTCTCCTCCGGCGGCACGTACGACGTGATCTTCTCGGACTCGACGGGATACATCGGTACCGCCACGTTCACCGTGACCGGACCGGCAACGCCCGTGTCGACCGCGGTGCCCGAGGTCTCCGCGAGTGCGAGCGCATCACGGAACGCCCCCGCCTACTTTGCCGTCGACACGAGGAGCGGTACGGTGCGGATCGCGACCTCGCCCGGCATCGACTGGGTGATCGAGTACATCGACGAGGACGGGAACCGGCACAATGTGAACAGCAAGGGTATGCTCGATCCGGAAGAAGCGGACTTCGTCGCCCATGGAGGAACCGTCTATGTCAAGGTGTACCCGCTGAGCTACTCGGACAGCGGAACCGTCCGTCTCACAGCCGAGAACGCAGCCGCCGTCCGGGTGAGCGATACGGCGCAGGCCGTCTTCGGCGATCTCCCCACCACGACCCGGGCGACCCCGGTGCCCGCGACCCTCGCCCTCCTTGCCCTCCTCGCATGCCTCATCCTGTTCGCCGCCAGACGGAGGTGAACAATCTATTTTTATCCGGGCAGCGAATACTATACAGCGTGCCGGGATAGTCTAGTCCGGAAAGGCGGGGGCCTTGAAAGCCTCTGGTGCTCGGCACCTCGGGAGTTCAAATCTCCCTCCCGGCGCTCACTTCCCGATACTTTTTTTCACGCAGATGCCGGATCCGATCCTCATCCGCCGGGGGTGCAAGAGAGGACAAGTCCCGTTCGGTTACGTTGCATCCTGTCGTATTCGGCGCGAACCATACGCACTTCCGCACGGCAGCGTCCGATTCGCCGGGAATATAGAGAGAGGTCGTCCCAGAACTCCCTGGCGGGGGAGAGGGAGACCGTCGCACCTGATCGGTGCTCGAGCTCTCGCTATCGCTCGCAGCTCGAAGACGCTTTCGCGTCTTCTCGTGCACCTGCCGTTCCACCAGGCACAGCTCGAAGATGCTGTCGCATTTTCTCAAGCTCCGGTCGTCCGCAGGACCGGAGCACCCGGAAGGCCCCTCTCACGGTCCGCTTCCCGAAGATGCCGCAGCGAATCCGGACAACATGCGGAGAGAAACGTTCGGCAGGCCGCCGCCGGTATGGAGGGTTCTCCGAGCAGGACCGGATCACCGATCCCTCGTCCGTCGCACACGGGATGTGCGTGCAGGTGGGAGGGAGGCCGGAACACGCATACATTTTTTACGCTTCAAGGCGTACGTATGGTATCGAGCATATGGGAAACGGAGGGTGTAAAACGATAATCCCGGCCCGTTCCGGGGTTCTCTTTCTGGCAGGGAACCGACAATGTTCTTTTCGGGCACCCGCGTGGCAGGGACGAGGAGAGGAGGAATCGATATGTGCATTGCAATACCCGCTGAAGTGGTGGAGATCAGAGACGGGAATACCGGCATCGTCGACTACGGCGACCTGATGCAGGAGGTCCGGCTCGACCTTGTGGACGTGGAGGTGGGCGACTTCGTGCTGGTCCACGTCGGGTTTGCGATCCAGAAGCTCTCCAGGGAAGAGGGGCTTGAGACGCGGGAGGTATTCAGGCAGGTCTACGCGGCCATGGAGGAGTGATGCACGAGTACAGCATCGCCTACGACATCTATTTGACCGCACGGCGTGCTGCTCTTGAGAACAACGCAAACCAGGTGAAGCGCGTCTCTGTCGATATCGGCGAGCTCGCCATGGTCAACCCCGAACAGGTGAAGTTCCTCTTCGGGATCATTGCCGAAGACGATCCGCTGTTTACGGACGCCAGGCTCTCCTGCCGGGACGTGGAGACCCGCACCCGGTGCCCCTGCGGGTACGAGGGGAAGGAGCGGTTCGTCTGTCCGCAGTGCGGCAGGCTGCCCGATATCGTTGCCGGTCGGGAGATCGTGGTCACCAATATCGAGATCGAGGTCGGCGACTGACGTCTGGCGGCGGATGCGCTCTCCGAACAGCGCAGACACGTCCGGGATACCGGATCCAATCGCCCGCGCTCTGCCCGATACCGCCGGTGCATCCCCTCTCCCGCCTTCCGCCCTGCGAATATCCTGATCCCGCATCCAATCGGCGCGCGGACCGCTCCCCGGTTCCTCCCGGGACTTCGAAGCTGACGAAAAAGATGAGGGGGACCGGGATTCCCGGCGGGAGGGGGGGGCACTTCGAACTCCTGGCGATCTTCTCATGCTCCAGCTGTCCTTCGGACACCCGGAGCACTCCCCTGCGTGAAGATGGCTCCGATATGCCCTGATTGAGGTTTTCGATCGGTATTCATGGAACACATCGCACCTTTCGCATCTTCTCACGCTCTGGTTCTTCGACGTCGCACTTCAAAGGCCTTCGGCCTTCTCGAACTCATGGTGGTCTTCTCACGCTCGCTGCCGCCCGTACCTGTCCCCCCCACGGCGATTCTCATCCCGGCCCACTGTTCGGATGGTTGTTCAGAAACCCGTTCAGCCTCATCAGCGGATGTGCTCCGATCCGAATGCATCATCGGTTCCGGGACGAGTTCAGGATGAGTTCGATGAGAGAACCCCCCTCTCCAGGGGCACGCGACCGGACGGAACCCATCTGCCAGGGAACCGCCGGTGCCGACGCGACGATTCCGGTGGTACCGGCCGTGCCAGAAGGATCCTGTACGGCGCCGGTTCGTCGTGAGAGCGTTACGACGAACTCATCCCAAAATTGCC
>DAQY01000004.1 GCA_002503105.1 Methanomicrobiaceae archaeon UBA206 | reverse complement strand
TTTGGGATGACCTCGATGAGAGTTCGATCAGACAATAAACGTCAAAACCAGGCAGGCGGTGACGGGAACGATGAGGTTGTCGTCGACCGGCGTGAGGAGCTCGACGAGACCCGCAACGCCGGCGACCAGCAGGGAGCTGCCCGGAGCGATGAGGGTGAGCAGCACGCCGGACGTCGCTACGATGCCGAAGAGCGTCCCCTCCAGCGATTTTCCGTTGTAGATCCGTGTTCTCCCGTACCGCACGCCAAAGAACGTGGTGGTGCTGTCGAGGAGGGCGAGCACGACGAGGGCGATGGAGACCACGTGCGTCTCGAAGAAGATGAGACAGAAGAGGGCTCCGAGCGCGAAGAAGAGCGCCCCTTTGCCCGGTACTGCCTCCCTGCGCTCCAGCGTTGCGATGATCTGCGATACGAGGGGGATATGGTATCCCCTGGCAAGCGCGTCCGAGAGGATGAACCCCGCGAAGATGGCGAGCATGAGGATGGCGACGGTGATTTCCCGGTCGAAGAGCGGGATGAAACCCGCAATGCCGAGGCCGAAGAGCAGGTGGACAACCTGCCGGAGCGACTCGTTCATCGCTTATAGGTGGGGGACGGTTGGGATTAAAGCCTCTCCCCCTCCTCCCGGCGCGTCTTCCCGGGGGGAGCATGCGGCGACACGTGCGGCCAGCGGCACGGTCACCCCCATAGACCGATCTTCCGCCGCTCTACAGCGGGTGCGTGGACCGCACTCCGTTTCCAGGGCATCCGAAGAATGCGCGCACTCCCGCGGCGATCCCGGGGGTTCGCCGGGCGGGTCCGCACCATCTGGCCAACCATGGCTGAAGCGGATGCCGGAGACGATCGATGCAGGGGTGAGCAGAGGGGCATTTAAAACTCGAACCCCGTCAGGTCGAAGAATGCCAGCCATACGGTGAAGACGATCAGGGCGGCCGCGACGAGCGTGTAGTGGATTCGGTGCCAGATCGCCCAGTACCGGCCCCGCCATGCCAGCCCCGCATAGATCCCGGCGCCGAATGTCAGGACGGCGGCAATCCGGGCAAGGAGCAGGAGCGCACCGAACAGCGGTTCGGCGGCACCTCCCGGGGGAAACAGCGTCTGTCCCCTGCCGGCAGGTACTGCCGCGAGGGCGACGATCAGCGCCAGATACAGGAGACTCGCAATGCCGGCGATCCATCGGGCAGACTGACCGGGTCGGCGGGGAAGAGCGAGGTCCTGTATCTGGCGCGTCAGGTGTCCCGCCGGCCAGAGGAGAGTCGAGATGAAGGCCGCCGTGCAGGCGCAGGAGAGCAGGGTGAACGCGGTCGTCTGCATCACGCATCCCGGTCCGGCTGTTTACGCGGATCCGCGGTAAAAACCGGTTCCCGTCTCCGCCGACACCCGCGGTCTGCACCGTCTCCGGTTCTGGAGCGGGTGATCAGGGTTCTGCCTGTGCATGCGCCTGGATGAAGGCCTTCGCCCTCCTCGTCGGTGATCGCGTACATCCGCCTGCATCTCACGCGATCACCCGGAGGATCACCGCCACATCGTCAAGGCGGCGCTTGTGACCGCCTCTCACGTGCCTGTGCACCTCCTGCAGACGCGTCAGCGCGGTGCTGATATTCAGGATGGTGCAGGGGGCGCTCTCCTCCGTGCCGACCTCGACGACCGGCAGATCTCCGGTTGCGCGCTGCTGCGTGGTGCCGGGACTCATGGGAATCGTCTGCGCAATACAGGGTAACTCATGCACGAATACACTTGAATCTGCTGGCCGTGCCGCGGACGCCCATCGGTGCTGCCGGACCGGCGGGGTACCGGCGACGGGGGGGTGAAAGACCGTGCCCGGCCTGCCCGGCCGATTGAGCCGGATCCCCTTCCCGGCGATCCGGCGGGGCTGCACGACGCTGCTCGGGAGTCTCCTGACGGGCCTGTCCTCGCGCCCCGTCCTCCGGTTTCACGTTCGGCACCGATCTGTGGCGGCGACTGTCGCATCTATGTGGTCTCCCCGGCCCCGGCATGGGCGATCACTGCTCGCAACCTATTTATTCAGATACCTCAAATTTGGATACTTACGTGAGAGCAGTGATACCGGCCGCAGAGGACGCAACAGCATGAACCAGAAGGCTAACAGTCCTGTTTTGAGCGGATGGAATGCGCTGTCGGCGGGTCCCGCGGCGGTGTCCATCCTGGCGTTCATCCTCCCGCTGAGCATCATTCCGCTGGTCCTCGCGTTCCTCTATGTTTCACTGCCGTATACGGATTTTCTTCTCTATGCCAGCCTCATCACGGCATACTTCGTCCCCCCCGCAGGCAAGGAGTCGATCATCCCCGCCGTCATCCTGATGGGCCAGCCCTGGTGGCTCATCTCCGCTGTTCTCGTGCTGCTGGACGTAGCAGTCGCCCTTTTCATCGCCTGGAACTTCGAACTCGCTCTCAGAGTTCCCGTCCTGGGGCGGGTGCTGGAGGGCGGTCTTGCGGCGACGCAGCGATACGCCGAGATGCACCCCCGGATCCGGGACCTCTCCACCATCGGCCTCATCCTCTTCGTCTTCTTCCCGTTCCAGGGCACCGGCGCGATGAACGGTTCGATCCTGGGCAGGCTGCTGGGCATGGACCGGTACCGGGTATTCGCCTGCGTGACTGCGGGATCGCTCGCCGCCTGTCTCACGATATCGCTGGGGGCAGACGCGATCCTTGAGGTCTACTGGCAGGATCCTGCGCTCGGGATCGCTCTGCTCGTCCTGCTCGCCGCGGCGATGGTGGCGGCGATCGCCGGGTGGAGGATCTATAGACGGAGGCTCCGGGAGCGGAGAGTGCGGTAGACCCGATACCGGTCTCGCTCCACGGACCGCCCGGCCCCTCCCTGCCTGCACTGCGATCGCCGGGGCGGGAGCTGGCTTTTTTGGAGGCTTTTTCGGGGCAGAACAGCTAAATCGGACACTTTATGTGGGTATATATGCGAGATTCCTTATCTGCGGTGATTGCCGTGGATTCCAAACCGTTCACGTGGATGATACCCGGTGCGGGGGTCATGCTGGTCCTTGCCCTCATCGGCATCGGCACGGTGTACCCCGAGATCGCAGGCGCGGATTCCGATGCGCGGACGCGCTACGAGATGAGACCGCCCTGCTCATCCGGCTGCAGTCGGAGATCAAGGCGGGGCTCGATGGCCTGGACAACGATCTGGCACGTGCCTGCTACGACCTGGGGCAGACAGGACTCAGAAACGATGCCGCACGTCAGGTTCTCCTGAATCTAAGCCGGACTGACAGAGGCATCGTCGACTGCACGACGGTCGATGCCAGCGGAACGATCCCGGCCGCCGAACCGGCGGCATACCGCGGCGTCGAGGGGGCGGATGTCTGGAACCAGCCGAACGTCCGGCACGTCCTGGCGACGAAACGGCCGGTGATGAGCGAGGTCGTTACGGTCGCCGAAGGGTTCGAGGCTGCGATCGTCAGCGCTCCGGTCTTCACGAACGGCGGGGTCTTCTCGGACGAAGGCCGGTTCATCGGGTTTGCGTCCATCGTCTTCAGGCCTGAGGACTTCCTCTCCACAATCGTCGCGCCCGCCGTCGGAGAGGCGCCCTTCTCGGTGACGGTCGCCCAGACCGACGGGAGGATCCTTTATGACTCCGACTCCGCCCAGATCGGCAGGATGACGTTCGACGATCCGCTCTATGCGTCGTACCCGGACCTGCTCGCCACGGCGCGACGGGTCGTCGACGAGCGGGACCGGTACGGGAACCTACGAGTTCATCGATATGAGCAGTGGAGCAGCCGTCAGAAAGGAGATCTGCTGGACGACCGTCGGGCTGCATGGTACGGAGTGGCGGGTGATCGTCGCCCGCGCCGTCGCATAGTCGGTGGTCCTTCTCTCTTTTTCCGGCATCGCGAACGCAGGCGGACCCACCGTCTGTCCGAGCGCAGGCCTGCTCTGCTCTTCATTCAACCTCGATCTTCACATCCGTCGGCCTGACGACGGCGTACGTCTCCATCCCCCTGGCAAGCGTGAGCCGGTCTGCCGTGTCGGTGGTGATGCTCGAGACGATCGATCTTCTGATCGCCCCGCAGGGCAATGGTCACCTCCGTGATCCCGGTCCCCGCTTCACGTCCACGATAAACCTCTTTCCGCATGGTGCGTGTGCCGATCTGCATAGGCAACGAGGAGTGAGGTCTCCGTATTAGGTGATTACTCAGTGTAAGCCACCCGACTATATCTAACTAAGACCTGGATGAGATCGAGGTCATCCCAAAACT
>DAQY01000034.1 GCA_002503105.1 Methanomicrobiaceae archaeon UBA206 | reverse complement strand
CTTCAGGGCGTGGTAGTTCACTCATTCTCCGCGCTGCAGACCTCACAACCGCCCTGCCGATGGCGGTCGTCCGCACGCGCCGCAGATCAGGGCGCCTCCTCGCCCGGTGAACAGGGCGGTGTGAGCGGCGAGACGCTCCGCAGGCGTTCGATCGCCTCCGGCAGCACCTCAAGGACATAATCGACGTCGTCCTCGATGTTCGCATCGCCGAGCGTCAGCCGGAGCGAGCCGTACGCGATCGCGGGCGATAGACCGATTGCGGTCAGCACGTGCGACGGTTCCGACGATCCCGAGGAGCAGGCGCTCCCCGCGGACGCGCAGATGCCGTGGGCATCCAGCAGCAGGAGTAGCGACTCCGCCTTCACGGAACGGAAACCGACGTTGATGTTGTTCGGCAGGCGCTCCGTGGGGTGGCCGTTCAGGCATGTATCCGGGATCCGCTCCAGGATGCCGGCGAGGAGGCGATCCCGCATCGCGGCGATCCGCCTGTTGTGCCCCGGGATATCGGCGGTCACCAGTTCGATCGCCTTCCCGAGACCCACGATGCCGGGGAGATTCTCGGTTCCCGCCCGCCGACGCCGCTCCTGACCGCCGCCGTGGATCAGGCTGTCGATCCGCGTCCCGTTCCTGATGTACAGCGCCCCGATCCCCTTCGGACCGTAGAACTTGTGGGCGGAGAGGGAGAGCAGGTCGACCTGCATCGCATCCACATCGATGGGAACGGCGCCGATCGCCTGCACCGCGTCGGTATGGAAGTACACACCTGCGTCACGGCACACCCTGCCGATCTCCGCGATGGGCTGAAGGGTGCCGATCTCGTTGTTCGCCGCCATCACCGAGACAAGAACGGTGCGGTCGGTGATCGCGTCCGCGACGTCCCCGGGATCGACGCGCCCGTACCTGTCCACCGGCAGGTAGGTGACCTCGAACCCCTGCTTCTCCAGATAGCTGGCGGTGTGGAGGACGGCATGGTGCTCGATGCTGGAGGTGACGATGTGCCGTCCCCTCTTCCTGTTGGCGTACGCCACGCCCTTCAGCGCCCAGTTGTCGGACTCCGTGCCCCCGGCGGTGAAGTATATCTCGTCGGGGGACGCACCGATGGCCGCTGCAACGCGTTTCCGCGCCTCTTCCACGGCTTTCTTCGGTTCCATGGCAAACCGGTACAGCGACGAGGGGTTGCCGAAGTATTGAGAGAAGTACGGGACCATCGCCGCGAAGACCTCCGGTTTCGTATAGGTCGTCGCGGCATGATCCATGTAGATCGGGCGTTGATGCTCTTCTATCATATACACGGATACTTGGACCCCCGACCATATCATGGTTCACATGCGCGCGGCGCGGCGGCCCGGGGAGGGCGGACGGCGCCGGCACGCTGCACGGTGCCCGGACGGATACCGCGGCGGGGAGTACGAAGGTACATAGCCCTTCACGCGCAATATCTGGTGATGTATTCGCGACGCATGGATCACCTTCCACCCTATCTTTTCGCACGTATCGACGAGCTGAAAGGGAAGAAGCTGCGCCAGGGCGTGGACGTCATCGACTTCGGCGTCGGAGACCCGGACCTTCCCACGCCGCCCCACATCGTGGAGGCGCTCGTCACTGCAGCCCGCGACCCGAAGAACCATCATTACCCCTCCTATGCCGGAATGCTCGCCTATCGCGAGGCGGTGGCTGACTGGTACCGGCACCGCTTCGGGGTCGATCTGGATCCGAAGACCGAGGTGCTGGCGCTCATCGGGTCCAAGGAGGGGATCGCCCACATCCCGGAGGCGTTCGTCAACCCCGGCGACGTCGTCCTCGTCGCCGACCCCGGCTACCCGGTCTACAGGACCTCCACCCTCTTTGCGGAGGGGACAGTGTACGAGATGCCGCTCCTCGCAGAGAACGGGTTCCTCCCGGACCTCGCGGAGATCCCGGCGGAGGTCGCGGCAAAGGCGAAGATGATCTTCATCAACTACCCGAACAACCCGACCGCCGCCGTCGCCCCCCGGTCGTTCTTCGAGGAGGTCGTGACGTTTGCACGGGAGCATGGCATCGTGGTGGTCCATGACAATGCATACTCGGAGATCACCTTCGACGGCTACCGGGCGCCCTCGTTCCTGGAGACGGATGGCGCCATGGAGATCGGCATCGAGATGCACTCGCTCTCCAAGACCTACAACATGACGGGATGGCGCATCGGCATGGCGTGCGGCAGCCCGGAGATCGTCGCAGGGCTCGGACGGGTGAAGACCAACATCGATTCGGGGGCGTTCGACGCCGTCCAGCACGCAGCGATCGCCGCCCTTACCGGGCCGCAGGACTGCGTCCGTGAAGCGTGCGCGACCTACCGGGAGCGCCGCGACCTGCTGGTCTCCGGTCTCACCGAACTGGGATTCGACGTCAGGGCGCCGAAGGCAACCTTTTACGTCTGGATGGCAGTCGAGGACAGCATGGCGTTCGCTGCCATGCTGCTGGATCGGGCGGGGATCGTGGTGACCCCCGGTATCGGGTTCGGCACCCATGGGGCGGGCTACGTCCGGTTCGCCATCACCCGCCCGGTGGAGCGGATCGAGCAGGCGTTGGAGCGTATGAGGGGGCTCGACCTGTGATCCTGCCGCCGCACCTCTCGATCCGGGACGGGCACCTCTTCATCGGGGAGCACGACACCGTCGATCTCGCCGGGCGGTTCGGCACGCCGCTCTACGTGACCGACGAGAACAGGATCCGGGAGAACTACCGCCGCCTCGCGGACGCGCTCTCTGCCCGCTACCCGAAGGTGCAGGTGCTCTACGCCGCAAAGGCGAACGGCAACCTCGCGATCCTCCGGATCCTCGCCGGTATGGGGGCCGGAGCGGACGTCTTCTCCGCAGGAGAGCTCGATCTCGCGCTGCAGGCGGGGATGCGCCCCGAAGTACTCCTCTTCAACGGCAGCTCGAAGAGCCCGCGAGACCTGGCGCTCGCCGTCGCAACGGATGTCCGGGTCTCCGTGGACTCGCTGGACGAGCTCTCGCAGCTGAACGCCGCCGCTGCCTCGGCGGGCAAGACCGTCGAGATCGCCTTCCGCGTGAACCCCGCCATCGAGGTCCCCACCCACCCGAAGATCGCCACGGGTCTCGCGACGAGCAAATTCGGCATTCCCGCCGGGCAGGTCCTGGACGCCTACCGCGAGGCGCTCGCCTGCAGCAACGTCCGCCCCGTCGGCATACACTGCCATATCGGATCGCAGATCCTGGAGGTCGAACCCTTCGCGCGGGAGACGGCGGTCCTGATCGACCTCGCCCGCGATCTGGCGGATATAGGCGTCCCCCTCGAGTTCATCGACATCGGCGGGGGCCTGGGCGTCCCCTACCGCCGCGGTATCGACCGGGCGCCGACGCCGGAGGAGTACGCGGACGCCGTGATGCCGGTCTTCACGGCGGGGGTGAAGGAGCTCGGGATCGAGCCGGCGCTCTGGGTGGAGCCGGGGAGATCTCTCGTCGGCGACTCGACGATCCTCCTCACCCGCGTCAACTCGGTCAAGGAGGCGCACCGGACCTTCGCCAACGTCGACGCCGGGTTCAACCTGCTGGCGCGGCCGGCGATGTACGACTCCTACCACGAGGTCGTGGCGGCGAACAGAGCCGACTCGCCCGCCGAGCGGGAGTACACGATCGCGGGCCCGATCTGCGAGACGGGGGACCTGCTCGCTAAAGATCGGAAGCTCCCCGCGCTCAGTGCCGGCGATCTCATCGCGGTGCTGGACGCCGGGGCATACGGCTTCGCCATGTCGTCGCAGTACAACGGCAGGCCCCGTTGCCCCGAAGCGCTCGTGAGGGACGGCGACGTCGCGCTGATGCGGCGCGCGGAGACGATCGACGACCTGATCACAACCATGACGACCCCTGCGTGGCAGGAGGAGTGACGGAGCGGACCGGTGAAGTTCCATTACGCGCTGGTCGACGACCTCATCGACAGAGACGAGTTTGAGCGTCGGGTAGAGGAGAAGATCGCCGAATCAGGCGATCTGCTGGACGATCAGACCGCTGCGATGCTGGTTGTCCGGGAGATGGGGCGCTCGCACGTAAGGATCCGGGATCTCTCTCCGGCTTCAAGCCTCGCCTGTTTTTTTGCACGGGTGTTCTCCGTCGGCGCACCCCGCGAATTCCAGCGGTCAGACGGAACGAAGGGGATGGTCGCGAACCTGATCGTCGGCGACGAGACCGGCCGGATCCGGGTGGTGCTCTGGGGCGAAAAGGCGGAGGCGGTGCATGAGATAGAGACCGGAGACGCGCTCGAGATTCTGGGGCGGGTGCGGGACGGCGGCGCCCGCCCGGAAGTGCACGCACTGGCGCTGCAGAAGGCGGCGTGCCAGATCACCTGCGGCGAGGATGCCGGCGTCCCGGAGGTCCCGGCGTCAGGGGGCGATCTCGAGGTGCGGCTGATCGGTATGGACCCGCAGCGGACGTTCACCCGCAGCGACGGCAGCCGTGGCGAGATGGTCGAGGCGGTGATCGGGAACGGGAACGGCGTGGCGCGACTGGTCTGCTGGGCCCCGCATCTCCTCGCAGGGTTCAAGCCGGGGTCGTGCATCCGCATCACCGGCGCTGCCGCCAGGATCACCGGGCAGGGCGTCGAGTACAGCCTCGGCGAGACGGGGACGGTGACGCCGTCGGATGCGACGATCGACGTGCCGATCACCCCGCTTGCAGCGGTTCGGGAGGGCGGCTCCTACGCGGTGGCGGGCACGATTGTGCATGCACAGAGCCCCCGCAGCTTCACCACCCGGGCAGGGACGACATCCTGGGTGAGGAACCTGGTCATCAGCGACGGAAGCAGCGAGATGCCGCTCGTGCTGTGGGGTGAGCGGGCGCAGGAGCACCTGGTGCCCGGCGATCGGATCGAGGCCTACAACGCCGCCGCCCGGCGGGGCCGGTACGGGAATCTCGAGCTCAGCCTGGGGCGGGGGAGCGCTCTCATCGTCCGCAGCGGAACCGAGGGGGAGGCGGTGGAGGTATCGGGCACGGTGATCGCCACCCGCATGGGAACCTGCCTCGACACCGGCACCGCCTGCTACCTGCTGGACGAAGCCCTGCCCGTCGGGCTCGAGGTGCGCGTCACGGGCACCGCCCTCCGGGGGGTGATCACCGTCCACCGGTGCGAGGCGGTCGACGTGGATCCGGCGCCGCTGCTGCGGCGTCTGGACCGGTTCGTCGGGACCTGATCGGTTCACTTTCACCCCGCAGGGCTATCGACCTTTATTATGCCGTACAGAGATCATAATGTGTAGACGACGACTGCAAGAGATCAAGTGAGGTACACAATGGTAGAGATTGATCTGGAAGATTTGCCCGGCGTGGGACCAACCACCGCCGACAAACTCCGCGAGGCGGGATACGGAACCGTCGAGAGCGTCGCGACGGCAGCCACCGCAGACCTTGCCGAGGCGGCCGAGATCGGCGAGTCGACTGCAAAGAAGCTGATCCAGGCAGCCCGGAAGATGGCGGACATCGGTGGCTTCAAGACCGGAAAGGAGATCATGGACCGGCGAAAGGAGATCCGGAAACTGAAGACGCTGGTCCCCGAGTTCGACGAACTGCTCGGCGGAGGCATGGAGACCCAGGCGATCACCGAACTATACGGCGAATTCGGCTCGGGGAAGAGTCAGATCGCCCACCAGATGGCGGTCAACGTCCAGCTGCCGGAGGATCTGGGAGGCCTGAACGGGAGCGCCGTCTATATCGATACCGAGAACACCTTCCGTCCGGAGCGCATCGAGCAGATGGCCGCGGGGCTGGAACTCGATATCGATCTCGGCACGATCGAAGAGGTGCTGGAGCGCATCCACGTCGCCCGGGCGCACAGCTCGGACCACCAGATGCTGCTGATCGACTCGGCCCGGGAGCTCGCAAACGAACTCAGAACCTCCGACCGACCGGTGAGGCTCTTCATCATCGACTCCCTGACATCGCTCTTCCGCTCCGAATATTCCGGGCGCGGCACGCTCGCCGCCCGGCAGCAGAAGCTGAACCGCCATATGCATGACCTCTTCAAGCTGGTGGACGAACACAACGCCATCGGTCTCGTGACCAACCAGGTGATGTCCAACCCCGCCGTCCTCTTCGGCGATCCCACAAAGCCCATCGGCGGCAACATTGTCGGGCACACCGCAACGTTCCGGCTCTACCTGCGGAAGAGCAAGGGCGGCAAGCGGGTGGCCCGTCTGGTGGACAGCCCCAACCTTCCCGAGGGTGAGGCGGCGTTCATGCTCGAGCAGGCAGGGCTCAAATCGTGCTGAAGGCGCTCGTCTCCGACGTCGACGGCACGATCACCGACAGACGCCGCAGGATCAGCATCGCCGCCATCGAATGCATCCGCACCCTCGTGGATTCCGGCATCGAGGTCGTGCTGGCGAGCGGCAACACCGTCTGCTTCATGGACGGCCTCTGCAAGATGGTCGGGACGAACGGCACCATCATCGGCGAAAACGGAGGGATCTACCGCAGGGGCTTCGACGGTACCCTCCACATCGCCGGGAATCAGCAGGTCTGCTGGGAGGCGTTCCATGCCCTTGCAGAGCACTTCAGGGCGAAGAGGGTCGAGCTCGAGCTCTACAGCCCGAACTATCGGTTCGCCGACGTCGCGTTCGCCCGCACCGTCGATGTCGGCGAGGTCCGGGAGGTGGTGCGGGACCGCCGCCTGCCGGTCAGAGTGCTGGATACCGGCTTTGCCATTCATCTCCAGTCGCCCGGCGTCAGCAAGGGAACGGCACTCCGCGAGCTTGCGGGTATTATGGGCATCGAACTGTCGGAGATGATGGCGGTCGGAGACTCCGAGAACGATATAGATATGCTCCGTGCCGCAGGCGTCGGCGTTGCCGTCGCAAACTCCACGCCGGAGACGAAATCGGCGGCAGACCTGGTTACCGGAAAGAAATTCGGCGACGGTTTCGTGGAAGCGGTCAGAAAATATTACGACGACTTTTTCAGCAGGTAGCGGTCGACCACGATATAGTCCTTGATGTCCTTGACCGCCTCAAAGGGAACGAACATCTTGTCTCCATCCGTCCGGTACCCGTCCGGCTTGAAGGACTCGTCCGGCTTGACGATCAGATCCACGACCTGACCCGTACCGAGATCGAC
Source organism: Methanomicrobiaceae archaeon UBA206 (assembly GCA_002503105.1). Taxonomy (GTDB): domain Archaea; phylum Halobacteriota; class Methanomicrobia; order Methanomicrobiales; family Methanoculleaceae; genus UBA206. The sequence continues at coordinate 13,654 of DAQY01000034.1, read as the reverse complement.
CATGATATTCTTGATGGTGCCGATGAGCATTCCGTCGTTGCTCATGACCTTCTTCTTGGCAAGGGCGCGGCAGAAGATTTTACTCATAAAAAGAGATGAAGATTTTGTACTATATAAGCTGTTCCAAAAAATTACCTGAATCGAGAAATGCGGGAAAAAATAGAAGAATTTATTTTACGGTATCAGCTGCCATGCGCACATCGGTCGCCTTGACCGTCTTTCTCCCGGCATGCCCTGCCAGCTTGATGGCCTCTTTCGCGATCCGTGCGGCGTACGCCTCCATCAATTTTGCGAGTTCTTCGTTTGCGTCGGAACTCACGCGTTCCGCTCCCGACTTCTTTACGATTCTGCCAACCGGTGCAAGAGGTATATCGGTCATGATCTCATCTCCCCTTTTTGCTGAGCTCTGTAAAATGTACCCTATACAAGAGCTCGGTTTACAGAAGCACCATATGTATTCTCATATAAATACTTATCTGTCCCCAGCGGGGTCGTGGGGCGGAATTCCCCACAGTGAGGGTATCAAAGTGAGGGAAACACCCTGATTATATCGGACTGTGTGATGATGCCGATGGGTCTGCCGTTCTCGACGACGATCAGCCTCCCGATCTCCCGATCCTTAAAGCGCCCCACCAGTTCGTAGAGTTTGATCGTGGACGGCGCCTCCACCACGTCGGCGGTCATCACGCTGGTGACCGGCTCGTCGAGCGACATCCCTTCATCGAGGCCACGCGCGATGTCGCTTAAGGTCACGATGCCCAGCAGGTCTCTCCCATCCATCACCGGAGCCCCGTGGATGTGCCGCGAGTTGAAGAGGTGGACCGCATCGCGGAGGGTCGCGCCGCGCGGCAGAGTTGCAAGCGGCGTGCTCATGTAGCTTTTGATCGGCTGTTTGGGCAGCGAGATCATCTCTGACACGCTGATGAGCAGCGCCTGCTGGTTTTCGTCCATGCCGTACACCTCGCCCCGGACGAGGAGCTTGTTCACCGGGGTCGGGCCGATGGTGATGAGATCCCCCACCCTGAAGAGCCTCACGCTGCCGATGATCTTGACGACGGCGTGGCAGAGATCGGGATGACAGAGCGTGGTGAAGTCCAGTTCAGCAACCCTGACGCCTTTCAGCTTCTCGCCGTCGCGGACGATCGGCACATCGGACTGATGTTCGAGGTTGCCCAGGTTCAGTTCCCTGTACGCGAGGGCCGTCGGGGAGTATCCGCCCTTGGGGCCCGGCACCCCATCGACGAGCCCCAGCGCCTTGAGCGCCTGCATCTGGTTGCGGACGGTGCCGGGGTTCCGCTTGAGCACGTCCGCGATCTCCTCACCTTTTATAGAACGGGAATACTGATGGTACAGGGTAATCAGAGTAATCAGGACATCTTTCTGGATGGGAGATAAATCCATAATGATCAGTCATTGTACGTTATTTAAATACATTAGGTTGTGCTCTGTGTGGAGTTTGAGACGATACCCACGGTTCCGACGGCAGACGAGGTGCTCGACCGCAGTTTCCGCCGGGCAGCTGCCAAAAAGAAACGGAAGATCGATGCGGACAGGGCAAACGAAGAGTTTGTCAGGGCGGTCGCGAGCTCGATCAGCGACAGGCTAAAAAGCGTCGTGCAGAGATTCCCGAACTTCGATCTTCTCCCTCCCTTCTACCGCGATCTCGCCGATATCCTCTTCTCCGTCGACCGCCTGAAACGATCGCTCGGCGCCGTGTCGTGGGCGGCGGAGAAGGCACGGTCCGTCGGCTACCAGTATGCACGATCCATGCGCTCTGCGCCCGACACGAACCGGGTGCGGAAGCAGGCGGTCGCACGGATCGCCTCCATCGTCCATCAGGTCGACACCGACCTCCGGTTCCTGAACGAAGCCCGGAACGTGCTGCGGAAACTCCCCCACGTGAGCGAAGACGAGTTCACGGTCGTGGTCGCGGGCTACCCGAACGTAGGGAAGTCGTCGTTCATCAGGCTGGTCTCCACCGCCGAGCCCGAGATCGCCGCATACCCCTTCACCACCCGGGGCATCATCGTCGGCCACCGCGCCATCGGCAGGGAGCGGATACAGTTCATCGATACGCCGGGCGTGCTGGAGCGCCCGGCCGCAGAGCGCAACCCGATCGAGCGCCAGGCGGTGAGCGCGCTCATCAACATCGCCGACGTGGTGCTTTTTCTGCTGGACGCCAGCGAACACTGCGGCTACACCCTCGACGACCAGCTGCATCTGCTGGACGAGGTCCGGGAGATGGTCGATATGCCGGTGGTGCCGGTCGTGAACAAGGTGGATATCGGGGGGATTGAGGGATATCCCGCCATGTCCACCCTGACCGGCGAGGGTGTGGACGGGGTACTCGATCTGCTGCTCAGATACAGAAGACGCACCAGGTCCACGACCCTGCAAGCGCGGATCCGATCAGAAAGCCGGCAATAGCCCCTCCGTTCAGCGGCGGAAGACCCGCCTGGGGCCTGCCCTTGTTGACAAAGAAAAGCAGCACCGCGAGCCCGGCGAGTGATCCGAGGATGGCCCCGATCGTCGGTGCCGAGAGGACCCAGAGGAGGGCGGGCGCCTCCACGAAGACGTGGGAGGAGATCACGAGGATGGACGGCATGATCAGGTCTCCAAGCCCCATCACGAATGCTCCGCGCTCACCCCCTCCGATGTTCATGCCCTCCTTCCTGAATGAGTAGTCCCTCCGCTTCGGAACGACGACGAGGATCGGGGTCTTCGTCTCGAGCATCCCTTCGGCGAGCGCGATCATGTGCCTGGTCTTGTAGACCGATACGGCGTCGTATGCGGCGAGCAGGACGAGCAGCACCAGCACCGGCAGGATTGCGAGCGATATGCCGAATATGGAGGCGATTCCCGCCGCGATCAGCACGCCGAGGATGTCGATCACGTACCACTCCGGGTAGAGGTAGAGGAGCGCCGTCGCGGCGCCAGCGAGGACCAGCGAGAGGACTGCCGCGGCGTCGGTCAGCCCGAACACGAAGATGCTCAATGCGCCGAAGATGTAGACGAAGGTCAGGAATAATGCAAAGCCGATGAACAGCGCGATGATGCGCCTGCCTCCCATCCGTATCAGGAGGAGCATGATGAGAGTGAACGCGAGCAGGAGAACGATAAAGATGAACGGGTTCGCTGCTGACGTCGGATCCTCGAACGCCGCAAATCCAGCCTCCTGCATGGGGAGAACGAGCAGGATGCCGACCACCTGGACGATCAGGAGCAGCACCGGCATTCCGAGCAGGGGCAACGCATCATGTATCTGCACCATACCACACCGTAATTTTTAGATAGGTTAATTAATTCATTTTTATCATCTAAAGGCATGGAGATTCGTGAACTTATCGGCGACATCGTTCTCGCCATCGTGATGGTGGTCTCAACCGTCGTCCTGGTGATGCGTTTCTGGCAGGATCTCATCATCGCGGTAGCGGCAACGTTCGCAATGCTCTCGCTGGGCGGGCTGATCATCTCCCTCGGCATCAAGGTCCTGAGCCTCGAACAGAATGTGATCCAGAGAGAACGCACCATGCGAGTCAATCTCGAGGAGATTGCGCGGACGATGAATGCCAAATACGACAACACCGTCACGCATATCGAAGACATCGTTGACGGGCTCTCCCGGCGGATGTATCGATAGGCCGACATCAACTTTTATACCCTCCCTCCCATTGGTATGTAGCATGGGCGTTGCAATTCGCGATATCCTGGTCGACTGCAAGGAGGCGCTCGAATGGGACGCCCTCTCCGGCGTGGCGGCGGTCGACGCGAATAACGCGCTGTACCAGTTCCTCTCCATCATCCGGCAGCCCGATGGCACGCCGCTCATGAACGCCGAGGGAAGGATCACCTCGCACCTCTCGGGCATCCTCTTCCGGACGGTCAACTTCATGGAGAGGGGGATCAGGCCGGTCTACGTCTTCGACGGTACACCACCGGTGTTCAAGCAGGAGATCGTCGAGCAGCGGCGGGAGGTGCGCACCCGCGCCGGCGAGGCATGGATCGAGGCGCTGCGGGTGGGCGATCTTGCGGAGGCGTACAGGCAGGCGAGCGCCGCGTCGAGGGTCGACAGCTTCGTCCTCGAGTCGTCCCGGGAGCTCCTGGACCTGATGGGCGTCCCCTGGGTGCAGGCGCCGAGCGAGGGCGAGGCGCAGGCGGCGCATATGGCGCAGAAGGGGAGTGCCGGTTATGCCGTGTCGCAGGACTACGATTCGCTGCTCTTCGGGTCGCCGGTGCTGGTGCGGAACCTCACGGTGAGCGGCAGGCGCAGGGTTCGGGGGCGGACGATCACCGTGAATCCGGAGCGGATCGTGCTCGCCGGCCTGCTCGACTACCTGGGCATCGACCGCGAGCAGCTCGTCGAGATCGGCATTCTGGTGGGCACCGACTACAACCCGGGCGTCAGGGGCATCGGCGGGAAGACCGCGCTGAAGATCGTGCGGAACGGGGAGTTCGAGGCGACCATCGAAGAGAAGCTGCCCGGATTCGATCCGTCCCCCATCAAGGAGTTCTTCTTACACCCGCCCGTGACCGACGACTATATGCTGGAATGGTCGGCGCCGGACGGCGACGGACTCATCGAGATGCTCAGCGGACGCTACGATTTTGCCGAAGAGCGCGTCCGGGGGGCGCTCGAGAAGCTCTCGGCGAGGACAAAGCAGAAGACGCTGGACCGGTGGTTCTGACGGGAGGCGCCGATCTCGCCCTCCCGCGCCTTCGGGGAACCTCCAGGCGGCTGAGCCGATGCCCCGGCGGCACCACAATGCCTATATAGGGGATCGCCTCACGGTAGGCTGTACGGCGGACCCGGGCGGGGTTTCAGGGCCCGCGGCGGGAAGGTGAAACGGTATGCGATGCCACGTATGCGCACAGGAGGGAGGGATGAGCGACGCGGTCGGCGTCTGCGTCATCTGCGGCATGGGGCTCTGCATGGAGCACACCGTACGCCGTGATCAGGAGCTCTGGGAAGGCGGTTACCCGTTCCCGGCGCACCACATACGAAGGCGACTGCCCAGGATCCTCTGTCCCGAGTGCCAGGCCGCGCTCAACAGGTGACGGGGGGGGCGCACAACCGGAAAACTGCCCGTTCCCGCACCCCGCACCCGAATCGCTGTGCCTTCTCGACGCTCCGCAGGCGGTCCTGATATCCATGCAGAGGATGTTCCCGTTATTCCGCCCGGCGCGATCGATGCGGTGAGCGGCCTTCTGCACGCTGCGTCCGGGACTGCACCTCAAACTCCGCCGCACCGATCGCTCTTCAGGATCCGTACGAACGCATTCCAGAACAGTTGCGAGAGAGTGTCGGCCACAGACCCGACCAGTAGTGAAGATTCGGTGATCCGGTGATCCGGCTCGGCTCAGAACTTTCCGGAAAGATTCTCTCATGTTGCCCGGATTCGCTGTGACATCGTCGGGACGACCTTCAACACCGGGGGGTTCACCGCCATACGGTCCGTGAGGTCATCTCAAAATCTCTGATCTTCTCAAGCTCCTGGCCTTCCGCCAGGAGCACATCGAAGGGATAGGCGTTCTACTGCTTTAGATCCGGATCGGCCCCAGAGCTCCGGGCAATTTTGGGATGAGAGCTCGTTCCTGAAGTTGGGGACCGAGGGGCCAATCGTACCGGGGGAGAGAGTCGAAACCCTTCGTATCTTCTCAAGCTCGCATCTCCGGGCGATTCCCGTCCCGGTCCACTGTCCGGGACGGCTGCCGGGGACGGATGAAGCGGACGATCCGCCCGCTCATCACGCACGACGCTAAAACTGAATGCCCCAGACTTCACGTTCGTACCGCTGGGCCTTCTCGGCACCCCGGATACAGTAGACCTGGTGCTTCATTGCCAGGTCGCTATGAACCGGGCAGGTCGGACAGAGGCAGGAGACCTCAAAAGTGATGCATCGCGGGCTGTAGCCTGCATCGCAGAAGAGCCGCTCGTTGTTGTTCCTGGCGCAGTTAGTGTACGTCGGACAGGTGGGGCAGATGCACCGCGACTGCTGCTCCTCGATCATCTGCCTCCGCTGTTCCGGCGTGCATTCGGCCATCTCCCGACATCGCGCCTCAAACGGATCCATCATATTTCATCCCTCTTCTGTGGTATCCACCAGTATGTCCCGGATTACTTAAGCCTTACCCGCCCCACCGGAGCAGATGAGCGCGGAGGTCGGAGTGCCTCACGGGGGAGGGGGCATGGACGGAACGTCCGTCATCTGCGGGCCGTCCTGCTTCCGCACCTCCGGCGTTCTCGCTCGCTTGCTTCGCGCCGGCTGCGGATCGGACGGGATAGAATCGGGTGTGCACCCTCCCTCCATGGCTCCATGGCCCCACGCTCTGCATCGATCGCTGCCTTGCGGCGACCGGTCTTCGGTTCGGTGGGACGATCCGTCGTACCAGCGGGTTTGGGCACCTCGTTCCAGCCTCCTGAAAAGATCGCAACAGATCGGTCAAAGCCGCAGGATATCGGCAGGCCCCGGTTTTCAGCCGGGGGAGCGGGCCCCTCTGCGTCGGCGGGATGGAGAAACTTCAGAAATTCGGCTGAAAAGGCGTATTTTTTTCCCGCGGCAACGGATAGAAGAAGATCCCGTCCCCCGCTCACGCAGTGCCGGCGGCGGAGGGGGGCCTTGGCGCGGACCGTTTGCCGGCTTCCGCCGGCGTGCAGGCGTCGTGCAGAAGATATACATGATCCTCACCCCAAATATTCTGTATAAAGTCTTGATACGGCATGACGCGGCACGGTTGATGACTATGACGGAGACAACACCGTACGAGGAGGTATATCGCCGATCGATCGATGATCCCGAATCGTTCTGGGGATCGGCGGCGGAAGAGGTTCACTGGTTCAAACGATGGGACCGCGTGCTGGACGATGCCGAGGCGCCGTTCTATCGATGGTTCAAGGGCGCCTCGCTCAATACGTGCTACAATGCCCTCGACATTCACGTTGAAAAGGGAAACGGAAGCAGAAACGCCCTGATATACGACAGCCCGGTAACAGGCACCATCCGGCGATACACCTACCGCGAGCTGCTCGATCTCGTCGAACGCTGTGCCGGCGGACTCCTCTCGCTCGGCGTGGGCAGGGGAGATCGTGTCCTGATATACATGCCGATGGTCCCGGAGGCGGTCGTCGCGATGCTCGCCTGCGCCCGGATCGGCGCGGTTCACTCCGTGGTTTTCGGCGGCTTCTCCGCGCACGAACTTGCCAAACGAATCGCCGACGCCCGTCCGAAGGTCGTCGTCTCCGCTTCGTGCGGGATCGAGGTGAGCCGGGTCATCCCGTACAAACCGATACTGGACGCGGCCATCGGCATGGCGCCGTCCCCGCCCGACCGCTGCGTGATCCTCCAGCGCCCGCAGCTGGAGGCGGCGTTGACGCCGGAGCGGGATCTGGTGTGGGAAGCCCTGCTCGACGCCGATGCAGCACCATGCACCCCGCTCGACGCGACCGATCCGCTCTACATCCTCTACACATCGGGCACGACGGGGGTGCCGAAGGGCGTGGTGCGCGACAACGGCGGCCACTGCGTCGCCCTGAAATGGAGCATGAAGCACTTCTACGGCATGAACGAAGGGGAGGTCTTCTGGGCGGCCTCGGATATCGGATGGGTGGTCGGGCACTCGTACATCGTCTATGCGCCGCTCTTTGAGGGCTGCACCACCATCCTGTACGAGGGGAAGTCGGTCGGCACGCCGGATGCGGGCGCGTTCTGGCGGGTGATCGCGCAGCACGGGGTGCATGCGCTCTTCACCGCGCCCACCGCGTTCCGTGCGATCAGGCGGGAGGACCCCGAGGGGGAGCATATCAGGAAGTACCATCTGGACTCGCTGCGCACGCTCTTTTTTGCGGGCGAACGCTGCGATCCGCCGACGCTCCGGTGGGCACAGCAGATGCTCGGCATCCCGGTCATCGACCACTGGTGGCAGACCGAGACCGGCTGGGCGATAGGAGGCAATCCGGTTGGACTCGGTATGCTGCCCGTCAAACCGGGGTCGTGCACGCGACCGGTCCCCGGCTACGACGTGCGGATACTGGACGGCGACGGCACACCTCTCCCGCCGGGCAGAATCGGAAACATCGTCGTCAGACTCCCTCTGCCCCCCGGGTGCCTGACGACGCTCTGGCAGAAGGACGGTGAGTACGTTGAGACCTACCTCTCCAGGTATCCCGGGTACTACTACACATCCGACGCGGGCTACCTGGACGACGACGGGTACCTCTGGATCATGAGCCGGACCGACGACATCATCAACGTATCCGGCCACCGGCTCTCCACCGGCGCCATCGAGGAGGTGCTCGCGTCGCACCCGGACGTGGCGGAATGCGCCGTTACCGGGGTGGCCGACCCGATCAAGGGTGAGATCCCGCTCGGATTCGTCACCCTCAAGGCGGGTGTGAGCCGGGAGCACGAGATCGTTGTCAGGGAGCTCGTCCAGATGGTCCGTGAACGGATCGGCGCCATCGCCGTCTTTAAAAAGGTGGTCGTCGTCAATCGTCTTCCGAAAACCCGATCCGGCAAGATACTGCGGGGAACGATGAAGAAGATCGCGGACGGCGTTCCGTTCAGCACCCCCGCGACGATCGACGATCCCGCCATCCTCGACGAGATAGGCGATGCGCTACGGGGGATCGGGTATCCGGAGATCCGTTCGGATCTCTAGAGCGCCTCGGCGCGGCGGACGGGGGTGCGGCTCCACGGGCCCTGGCGCCGCCGGCATCCCGATCGCAGAGGCACTCCCGCAGGGCGCAGAGAAACGGGTTTATCATGGACGGAGCGGGATTGAACGATCTTTCAGCTGGATCGGGGCATCCGGGGATGGTCATTCCGGGAAACAGTAACCATTTCCCGGATTGGTTCATCCGGCACGTGCGCTCACGATCTGAAGGGTTCCGGGACGACCCCCCCTTCACACGACCGGGAATATGTAATGGTTTCCGTTGCTCCTGAATATCTCGACGTCGATGCCGTAGACTTCCATGATGTTCTCCCGGGAGAGGACCTCCTCGGCACGCCCGTACCTGAGGATCCTTCCTCTGTTCATCAGCAGCACCCTGTCCGAGAAGAGGGATGCCAGATTGGGATCGTGCTCGGTCATCATCACCGCGATCCCCTGCTCCACAATCCCTCTCAGCGCTTTGAGGACGACGATCCTGTTTTTGATATCGAGGTTCGAGGTCGGTTCGTCCAGGAGCAGGATGCGCGACTGCTGGACCAGGGCACGCGCCAGGAGAACGAGCCTCAGCTCCCCGCCGCTCAGGTGAATGTAGGGCTTCTCCGCCAGATGATCGATGCCCACCTGCGCCAACATCCGGCAGCCAAGTTCATAGTCTTCCTTCTGCGGTGCCGAAAGACCGAGATACGGTATCCTGCCGCTGACAACGACATCGAGCACTCGGTACGGGAACGCAGGCGTATGCAGCTGGGGAACGTACCCGATCTTCTTTGCCAGCTCGCTGCTGCTGATCTCCGAGATATCGATCCCGTCCACCAGGATGCTCCCCTCGGGCTGCAGGAGCAGGTTGATGCATTTGAGGAGCGTTGTCTTTCCGCTGCCGTTGGGCCCGAGGATGGTCACAAGCTGGCCGGACCGGACATCAAACGTTATCTCGTGCAGTATCTTCTGTTCGGCGTAGCTGAAACAGAGATCCGCTACCTCAACTCCTCCATTCATGCATGCTCCTCCTCATCAGGTACAGAAACAGCGGTGCGCCGACGATCGTCGTGATGACGCCCACCGGGATCTCGAATGTCCAGACGGTGCGCGAGATCAGGTCGGCGACCAGCATGAAGGACGCCCCGACGGATATCGATGCCGGCAGGAGAAACCTGGGGTTTGATCCCACGATGAAACGTGTGATATGCGGCGATATCAGGCAGACCCACCCGATGATCCCGGTGACCGAAACAACGGACGCGGTTGCAACAGATGCGAGGAGAATGGTGAGCAGCCGCTCCTTCTCGACATGGATCCCGAGCGACCTGGCCTCTTCATCGCCCATCGAGAGCGTAAAGATCCTCCACCGTAAGATGAGCAGACCGGCGATGCCCAGGAGTGCGAGCGGGACGGAGACCGTCACATCGTCCCAGGTGACGACATTCAGCCTCCCGATGATCCATGCGACGATGGTCTGGGTCTTTTCGGGGTCCACGAGGATCTGGACCAGTGACAGGAGACCGGAGAAGAGGGCCGAAATGATAATACCGCCCAGCACGAGCGATATCGGTGATAACTGCCCCCGAAACCTGGAGACCAGCAGGGTCAGGAATATCCCGCCAAGCCCGAACATGATGGCGGACGGCTGGACCAGAAAGAAGAATCCCTGCCCGAGGAGAGCGATCGCCAGTGCCGCTCCGAAGGCTGAACCTGACGAGATGCCAAGGATATACGGGCTTACCAGAGGGTTTCTCAGCGTGGTCTGGAGGGCCGCACCGCATATCCCCATACATGCCCCGAAGACCGCCGCCTCGATCGCCCGCGGCAACCTCACATTGAAGAAGATGGTATATTCGAAGGGCTCGGGAAACGAGAGACTCAGAATATGCTCCAGGGGGATGTAGTATTTTCCGACGGAGAGGTAGGCGGAGAAAAATACGATGGGTACCAGGATCAGGGCTGCCCTAAACTTCTGATAATCCAAGCTCGTCCTCGAGTGCTGAATATACTCCGTCGACACCGTAGATCACCGTAAATACATCGTTTGCGTCCCGTTCGAAGTCGAAATCGAATCTGTCGGGATGGAGAATCTTTGCCATGTGCAGGGTCTGGACGACGAGGAGCGCCGGATCGTATCCTACGTAGCCGATGAAGACTTTATACACCTTCTTCTCCTGTATCGCCTGCAGCTCCTGCCAGTCGGTCTTTGCCATCAGTTCTTCGGGTGAGAGCTGCCCCATCCCGTGAATCAGGATACAGTCCGGGTTCCACTGCACCACCTGCTCGAGGCTCACCGACCTCCAGGGACTGCCGCCTGGAGAGGCCGCGAGGCCCGCGGCGGCATTGTTGCCGCCCGCGTACTGCAGCGTGGACGGATGAATGGACGGCATGACCGTGAGGGGATCGTCCGTGTGAGGCGGGTTGACGATCAGAACCACAGGTTTCTCGGCATCCGGGATCTCCGACGTGACGGCGATGATCTCTTTGAATTTACTGTCGACATACTCCTCAAGCGCTTCTGCCTGCTGCTCTCTGCCCATCGTTCTTCCGATGACGTCTATCGTCAGCAGAAAGTCGTCGTAGTCGCGGACCGTGTCGTAGATGCAGACGGCTGGAATTCCCATCTCGTTCTGGATCTTGTCTGCGATATCGATATGGTTGCCGCGGATGAACACCACGTCCGGATCTGCCCCGGCGATCTTTTCAAGGGACAGCGTCCCCTGATAGGGGTTCCCCATATCAGGGACCGACGCTACCTCCGGGTAGATCTTCTTGATCACCGGGCAGAGCTTCGAGTAACCGTCGACACCCACGATCTTCTCCTTGTCCCCGAGAGCCACCAGTATACGCGTGCTGTCAGGGCCGAGACTCACGACCTTTTCGATGGTGGCCGGGACCTGGACCTCCCTGCCGACCGCATCGACGATACGTACCGTCTTCTGCTGCTCGCCGACAGCAGATGGGACGCCCGTGCAGCCCGATGAAAGGAGCAGTGCGGCGAGCAGCAGCGTGGCCGTGATCAGACCGCGATTCATGATCCGCTCCCCCGCACGTTCGAGTAGATCTCCTCGATATCGATGACGAGAACGCCTTTCGGACGGACGCTGACGCCTTCGGGGAAATGGGGTTTTTTGCCCTCCTTTTTTATCTTCTCGATCTTTTCCCGCATCGTCTCCAGACCGAAGTCGAAGAACTTCCCTGACGTGACGATCGTTCCCTTTCCCTTGAGCTGGAACGATCTTCTTCTGGAAAGATCGGTCGCGGCAACGGCGACCTGATCGTTCGCCTCGAGATTCTTCCGCGTCTTGTTGAAGTAGACGTCGACGACGACCATCTTGCCACCATCTAATGATGAGACAAGCCCCACAGGGACGACATTCGGCCTGCCGTCTCCCGACGATGTCGCCAGGTAACGGATATTCTCCCTGAAAACGTCCAGATGCTCCTCTGTCAGAATCATTTCTGGAACCCTTCCAGTCTCTTATAAAGTTCTTCGATATTTCTGTAGCCGGACGGTGACGAGACCAGGAGCGCCTCGGCTTCGATCTCGCTCTCAAGACCCACCGTATAATCTGCGGGAATGTGGGCCACATCACCCTCCCGCAGGAGAACTGGATCCTCTGCGTTCAGCCTGACCGAACCCTTCAGGAGTATGATGGTTCCCGGGTTTGGATGGGAGTGGGGATGGACGGTGAGCCCTGCCGGGATCTTCAGATGGATCACCTTCAGCTCCTCCGATACGAAGAGCGGTTTCATGATCCCTTCAGGCGTCTGAAATTCCTTTAATTCATTAAACCGTGAGATAATCATGGCTTCACCTTCCGTGCAATGATCATGCGTGAGGGATGGAACCGGTGGTTGAAATCATGAACTTCTTCAATCGAAAAACCGTGGGACTCCAGGATCTTCGAGAATGCTTCCGTTGAATAGATGCGTTCTGCCCCGTCGGTGATCGAGAACATCAGGTCGAAATACACTGCCGTGATGTCTTTTACAGGATCGTCGATGTGCCAGTGTTTGGATATGAAAAGTCCGTTGTCCTTCAGGCTTGAGTGTATCCTGCCCAGAACGGGGCCCAGTGATTCCCTGGGCCTGTACAGGACGTCGGATGCGAAGACCACATCGTACCCTTCGCCGAGATCGTCCTGCGTGAAGTCCCCGGGAACCGCCGTGACCCGGTCGGCCCGGTATGCTGAAATGTTCCGCCGGGCCACGTTTTCCACGACAGGGGGCAGATCGAGGAGACGGACATCGAGCGAAGGGTTGAGCTGCGCAAACGCGATGGAGTAGAGGGCATGCCCTCCGCCCAGGTCGAGCAGTCTCCGGGCGTTCATGAACTCCCGGTGTCCTCCCAGAATCTCGATGGTCTTCTGCAGGCCCCCTCTCATCGCGCCCTGGGCCATCGCACGAATGAAGCGTTCGTCAAATACGCTCTCGAAATTCCTTTCAAGACCGACAGGCCCGCTCTTCAGGGCGTCCGAGATCCGTCCCCATCGCTCGATTCTGGTCTTCTTCAGCAACCCGATGAGGTCCCCCTGATAGTAGGGCGAAGTCTTCAGGAGAAATGTCTTTGAGAGATCCGAGAGGGCGTAGCTCCCGTCCTTACGCAGCAGGAAGCCTGAACCTGTGAGCGCATCGCAGCATTTCCTCGTGATAACGCTGTTCAGTCCGAGTTCGTCTGCAAGTTCCTCCGCATTCTTTGGAGTTTCCAGCGCATCGAAGAGTCCCAGCTGGAGCGAGGATGCCAGCAGCTGGAACGTCTCGACCGATTGGGCCAGTTCGTGCAGTGCTCCGGCATCGGCAGGGGGCAGCTGGGAGAGGTCATGCAGTAATACCATTGCAAATTCCACCACCAATAAGTGTGACTGATCATTTAATAAATATTATTAAATTGGATTCATTGCAACGCTTTTAATTCGCTTCACCGGCCCTGACGCGATCGATGGATCTTCGGGTAGTGCCCCAGATTACCGACTGAATATGATAGAGGTCATCCCAAAACTCT
>DAQY01000016.1:21328-23564 GCA_002503105.1 Methanomicrobiaceae archaeon UBA206 | reverse complement strand
AGGGGTTATAGTAAGCATGCAACAGATCGTCAATCTGGACCGCCTTTGATCTCTCCTGCCATATGTGGATTTCATCCTGAAAATCCATTGCTTTTGTGCGGATATTCATGTTCTAACAGAGAGGTGTTTCCCGGCTGTGTAAAAAAAGGTTGTGATGTATAGAGAGCAATCAAGCAGACTCCAGAGCGGGTAGATTGCTACGAACTGCACACAAAAAAAAAATCCCTCAGGGAGGCCGGTGAGGTAACTGTCACGCGGCGATAACGAAAGGCCGTAGGGTTCGCAATGAGATGAGGCATCCAGCTCCGAAACGGTACGCCCCGGCCATGTTCACGTCCACGTATACTATTCTGCGGTTGTATTCAAGTTCAGGAAGGCTCATGGGTTCAACTGTAAACTAATGTGTCTAACTGCCGCTCGGGTAATACCCTCAGTTTCCAATGCACACTCACAGGCCCCCCAGCAGGGGTGGTCTCCTCGTAACCATCAGGTTATAGTGTCCTTCAATTCTGCCTGATGGAGGCGAGAGATTGATACAGCTCAAGTATTCTTGTCTCCATCTCCTTCCATGTTATACCTCTCCTCAACCTCCTTCGTCCGTTTCCCCCATCCTCCGCGCCCTTTCCAGGTGCTCCATTAGGGACGATCGCAGAAGCGATCGCATCCGTATTTGGCGGGTCGACCAGCCCCGCTGCGCCTCGCCGACCACCTTCTGGATCTTCGGAAAGTCGCTCACAACTCGGGGGGCGCAGAACATGTAGTCGAAGAGCTTGTTCAGGAGGCTGATGTAGACGGTGTCGGAGAGCACATCCCAAAACGCCCATGAGGTTGTCGGCCACAGGCTCGACTGATGAAAATCGATAATCCAGCTCAGCTCTAAACCCCCCATACCGACAACGACCTGCTGAATTTTTCCGAGAAAATTCTCTCTCCACATGTTGCCCGGATTCGCTGCGACATGTTCGGGAAGTGGACCGCAAGAAGGGTCTTCGTAGTGCGACGCTTGCCCGAAGGGTAAGCGGAGCATGAGAAACCCGAAGGGTTTCGAGAGCGTCTCCCCCACGATTCGATCGGCCATCCGCGTCGGAAAAGGCTCATGAGGGATCGAAAAACTGCCAGTCACCTGCAAGAGGTTTTCTGCAAAGCCAGTAATCCGAGCTTCCATTTCCGTTTTCACATCGATTTTCATGTGAAATTGCCCGACGTTCGGGATCAATCTGGATCTGAGCAGCAGGGTCGACTATTTCTCCGAATAATCTCTGAATACTGACTGAAACCTCAATCAGAGCATGTCGGGGCTATCATCTCGCGGGGAGGGACCGGAGCTTGAGAAGATGCTTTCGCATCTTTGGGAGGGTCTTCCCCCTCCCGGCGGAGGGTTTTGGGACGACCTCGTAAAGTGTTCGGCACTCTTCTGCAGAAAAACGCCAAATCCCGCTTGGTTCTCCGTCCGGTAATCTTCACCTTCCGATTCCCGGTGAACGGTATATATGCGAGGAAAGATATTGCACATGCCATGGCAGCGGTATTCGTAATCATATCTGACGGGTTGCCCCGGAGAGCAGGGAATAGTTCTTGACAGTTTTGCTACGTGTGTTGATACCGTTACTGGAACTGCACAGATCCTCTGTGTTAGGTAGTCGAATCACTCAACTGGTGGTACAACAAGACCAATGTTCACCTCCCGTCCATCAAGGACCACCAGAAGACCGAAGGTCTTCGAGTTGCGATGGTCCGAAGGACCGGGAGCTTGAGAAGGTGCTTTCGCATCTTCGAGTTGCGCCAGATCCGACAACCGTCCCCAGAAAAGGTCTTCTACAGAGCCGAGTGCAGCATCGGTTATGTACCGGGTCACTGCCGAACAACCCATCTCTTCGTCAGCGGAGGGAAACGGGCTCATCAGTGTCGGGCACATCGAGCGCTTCAATCAGATTGCGGACGAGATCGGCAGGATTATTCGGAACCCTCCTGTACGCGGAGATAAAAGCGGCGCAACCCCGGAATGCCCCGGTCGTGGAAGACTCGATGGTCCATGATATCGATATCCTCTGTTCGATGCCATCGTTCCCGGTCCGCGTATGATGGAGGGGATTGGCGGCGATGAGCTCGACGGAGCGCTGATGATGAACGTTGACCGGATGGTTGCCTATGAGGTCGTCCTGAAATTTCGGGAACCTCTCATGCGGGAGGGGGACATATCGAAGACCTGGCGGTCTTCTCAAGCTCCGGTCCTTCG
>DAQY01000016.1:1654-20994 GCA_002503105.1 Methanomicrobiaceae archaeon UBA206 | reverse complement strand
AGCTCCGGTCCTTCGGACCATCGCACATCGAAGATGCTTTCGCATCTGCTCATGCTCGCTATCGCTCGCACCTCCCTGCCCCCTCCCCCGAGATGTGATAACCGGGATATGCCTGGATTCAGGATTTGAGTCTGCTCATGGCGTATATCAGAAAAATCCCAGTACTGCGATCCAAGTGTATGTAAAGGCCTTGCACAGTGTTGGGATATCTTCCATGTATCTGCGAGCACCAGGGGCTTCAGAAAAAGGTTCGAGCGATGTACATGGGCAGGAGGAGCGCTCCGTCGAAGGAGACTTTATGGGCCAGGAGACCTTTCTCTATCGGGAACCACCGCAGTACGACATGGAAAACGAGCGATATATCCAGGGGACTATCATCGAACGGGGAATGGTCGATACAGTCAAAAACGCAAAACCTCACAGAACATTGCATCTCTCTCGTAGAGTCCCGGACGCATCCATCTCTTGAAGAAACGAATGCCAGACGCTGATCGCGTCTGCCGTTCATCAAAGAGGTTGCGCCCGGAACTATACACTGGAGCCGCTGTACGATCGAGCTGAAGACGTTCGCGGACTGCGTGCGAGGGCGGGCGCCGGTCCCGGTTACGCCGCGACCGGCGCCCGTACCAAACCATAAATAGCAACCGACATAAAAAACATACATATGTTCCTGCTTGCGGGCATAATCCTTCTCATCGTGGCTGTTTTTCCCTATATTATATACTTTATCGAGATCCAGGCAGGAAGGCGATCCGATCCCCCACCCATGCCGGCGGTGTTTCCCGACATCAGCATCATCATATCGGCGTACAACGAGGAGAGGGTGATCCGCGAGCGCGTCGAGAATATCCTGCAGTCGACCTATCCGAACGACCGGTACGAGGTGATCTTCGTGGACGACTGTTCGACGGACAACACCTGCTCGCGTGCGGAATCAGCCTTCCGGGAGGCGGGTATTGCACACCGGATCATCGCCAATACCGAGCGTTTGGGAACCAACAGGTCGTACAACAAGGCGATCCGCGAGGCCCGGCACAGTATCATCGTCACCACGGACGCGGATGTGTTCTTCGAGCGACATGCGCTGTCGAACCTGATTGCGCGACTCGTGAGCGATGACCGTATCGCGGCGGTGTGCGGGGACCTCCAGCCGATCCCTCACGACGCATCGCATCCTGCGCAGGTGGAGAGCGCGTATCGGAACTACTACGGGCGGATGTGCAGCTGGGAGAGCACGGTGGACTCGACCTACGCCTTCAATGGCGCCCTCGTTGCCTTCAAGAAGTACCTTGTGAACCGCATCGACGATAGGAGGGGTGCAGACGACGCAAACACGGCATTTGAGGCGATACGGCGCGGATACCGGGCGGTCTATGAGCCGGGCGCAGCGGTGTATGAAGACGTGCCGGGCGACTTTGGGCGGCAGTATCGGCAGAAGGTCAGGAGGGCGACCAGGCTCATCGAAGCGACCCTTGCAAACCTCGACCTGCTGAGGAAGGATCGCCCGTTTTCACGCTTCATCTACCCTCTGCGCATCTACATGTATCTGGCGACACCGCTCCTCTTCGTTGCCGGGACCATCGTATTCGTCATCGGGCTATTCCTGACAGATCCCGTGCTCTGTGCAGGGGTGCTGGGCCTGTTCCTCCTCGGCAGCATCGTCTGGCAGAAGAATATCTTCACATCCTTTGCTATCAACCAGGTCTATCTCCTCAAAGGGCTGCTCAACCTCGGAAAAGACATGCGGGTCTGGGAGAGCACGTCCACCAAGGCAAAGGCGGGCTGAGGCCTTTCTCGCCTCCCTCTCTCCCCGGTTCCAATGCGAAAGCCGGTCAAATGTCGTTCTCTTCCGGAAATTTTCGCTCACCGGAATCGTAACGGGTGCGTTTTCCAAGGGAGAACTATATCATCTCGCGGGAGTAATTCCCTACTGCATGTGTGGGATTGCCGGACAGGTGGTCCTGTCAGGAAACCCTGTCGATCGGGAGCTGCTGGAGCGGATGTCCGCCCTCCTCGTCCATCGCGGTCCCGACGGGGACGGCATCTACATCGATGGGAACGTCGGCCTCGCACACCGCCGCCTGGCGATCATCGACCTCTCCGACGCCGGCCGCCAGCCGATGCCCAATGAAGACCACACCCTCTGGCTGGTCTTCAACGGCGAGATCTACAATTACCGGGAGCTCATGGACGAGCTCGCATCCAGAGGCCACCGGTTTCGCTCGAAGACGGACAGCGAGGTGGTCCTCCACGCCTACGAGGAGTGGGGCACCGACTGCCTCACCCGGTTCAACGGGATGTGGGCGTTCGCCCTCTGGGACTCCCGGAGACGGGGACTATTCTGCGCACGCGATCGGCTGGGCATCAAGCCGTTCTATTACGCAGTGGCGGACGGATCGTTCCTGTTCGCGTCGGAGATCAAGGCGCTGCGCGCTCATCCGGCCGTCGGGAGGCAGCCCAACGAAGCGATGCTGCTCGCGTTCCTGGCATGGGGGCTTGCGGACCATACCGACGAGACGATGTTCGACGGCGTGCGCCAGCTGCCCCCTGCCCACTACATGATCGTCACGCACACCGGTATCGAAGAGTGCGAGGAGTACTGGGACGTAACGCTCAATCCCGCACTGCACTCGGACGTGCACGCTGATGGCGCGGTTGCCGGAGCGTTCCTCGACCTCCTCACCGATGCGGTGCGCCTCCACCTGCGAAGCGATGTGCCGGTCGGCACCTGCCTCTCCGGGGGTCTCGACTCATCCACGCTGACGGTGCTGATCAACCGGCTGCTCCGAGAGGATAACACGGACGGCGGCACGGAGCTGCAGAACACCTTCTCGGCCTGTTTCGACGACGATCGGTTCGACGAGAGTCCGTTCATCGACATCGTCGTGGACCATACGAATGTCAGGTCGCACCTGACGTACCCGGATACCCGGACCATCTGGGACGATCTCTCGCACCTGCTCTACATCAACGACGAACCCTTCGCTGCCCTGACCATCTATTCGCAGTACTGCGTCATGCGGGAGGCACGGAAGGAGGTGAAGGTCGTGCTGGACGGTCAGGGGGCCGACGAGCTCCTGGCAGGGTACATCGCCTACCAGTTCTGCCATATCAGGGGCATGATCAGGCAGCTCCTCCTCATCCAGGCACTCAGGGAACTGCTCGGGATGCTCAGGCATCACCGGAGCTTTCTTGCATATGCCGTCAGCCAGTTCTTCGCACGGAGGGAGCGGCGCAACCTGCTCCGCGCAGGTTCGCACGAGTACCCGCGCTACCGGGGCACGCTCTCCGAAGCGTTGAAGATCGACCTGACAACGGCAAACCTCCCCTACATGCTCCACTGGGAGGATCGAACGTCGATGGCGTTCTCCATCGAGGCGCGGGTGCCGTACCTCGATTACCGGGTCGTGGAGTTTCTGTCCTCGCTCCCCGAGGACCAGAAGATCCGGAACGGCATTACGAAGTACGTGCTCAGAAAGGCGGTCAAGGGCATCGTTCCGGACGCGATCCGCTGCAGGATGGACAAGAAGGGTTTCTCCACGCCGGAGGAGGTCTGGATGAAGGGCGACATGAAGGAGAGGATCCTCGAGATCTTCGCATCGGATCACTTCGGTGAACGGCCGTACTGGGATGCGGAGCGAGTGCGGCAGAACTATCAGGACTTTCTGGACGGGAAGGCGCCCTACTCCTCGGAGCTCTGGCGCATCGTCTGCACCGAACTCTGGCTCCGGCAGTTCTTCGCGCCTACAGGGAGAAGTACCTGAAGGCCCTCTGCATATCTGCGTCGGTTGCGAAAACGCCCTTGATATCGACGAAGAGCGGATCCGGCGCCGCGATCTTTGTGAAGTCGGAGATGTTCATCTCTCTGAACTGATCGTGCGGCGCGGCGAGGATGATCCCGTCCACGGTGATCTCCAGCGCATCGAGGGGAATCGCACCCAGACGCTCGATCTCCTCATCGGACAGGAGCGGATCGTAGCCGTAGACGTCGATATCGAACTCTTTCAGTTCGCGGATGATCTCGACCACCGGACTCTCCCTGGTGTCGGCCACGTTCTCCTTGTAGGTCAGACCCATGATCAGCACTCTGGATCCCTTGATGGGTCTGCCCGATTTATTCAGGTACTTGATGGTCGTCTGGGCGATATACTTCGGTATGGAATCGTTGATCGCCCGCCCTGCGAGGATCACCTGCGGATGGTAGTCCAGTTCCCGGGCCTTGTACACGAGGTAGTACGGGTCGACGGGGATGCAGTGACCACCTACAAGTCCCGGCGTATACCGGTGGAAGTTCCATTTCGTACCCGCCGCTTCCAGGACCGCCTTCGTGCTCAGGCCCATTCGATGGAAGATGATGGAGAGCTCGTTCATGAGGGCGATGTTCAGGTCGCGCTGGACGTTCTCGATCACCTTCGCCGCCTCCGCCGTTCGTATATCGGGGGCTCTGTAGACCGTCGTCACCAGGCCGTAGAGGGAGGCGAGGATCTCGGTGGTCCTCCGGTCCATTCCCGCGACGATCTTCGTGACCCGGGAGAGCGCATGCTCCTCATCTCCGGGGTTGATCCGCTCCGGGGAGTATCCGATCGCAAAGTCCCGCCCGCAGACCATCCCCGACTCGCGCTCCAGGATGGGTTTCACAACATCCTCGGTGACCCCGGGATAGACAGTCGACTCCAGCACGACGATGGCGTTCCGTTTCATATGCCTGCCGACGATCTCCGCTGCAGAGCGGACAAAGGAGAGGTCGGGCTCTTTGGTCCCGGTGACGGGCGTCGGCACGCAGATCATGATCACGTCCGCATCACGGATCAGGGAGGGATCGCTCGTGGCGATGATCGCGCTCCCTCCCTCCCGGATCGCCCTGATCTTCCGTTCATCGATGTCGAATCCGATGGTCTTCACGTGGCGGGAGAAGACCTCTGCAAGCGGATAACCCACGTATCCGAGCCCGACGACGCAGACCGTCATCGTATGCGGCGATTCTGGAACCATCATGATGGTACACCCGACGTAACTCCGTAACCGTATCCGTATCCGCAGAGTGATACGACACAATGTATGGACGTGGCAGCGTAAAAGCATGCACACCTCGACGGATCGGCGGCCCGGTCTTGACCATCCACGCGGAACGGGTGCTGCGGGACGGCAGAGCGTGAAACGCGGTCGGGGCGCGGTACGGGAAAGACCCGACCTCGACCGTGGCCTGACCGGTTTTCTGCATACGCCAACCTTCTTATTGGTTCAGCATGAAACAGAATCATACACAGGAGGGTCAGATGGCTCAGCTGAAACCCTGGAATAACCGGCTCTACATGATCGTCGGCCTTGTTGCCGCCTTCGCGCTGTTCACGTTCTGGATGAGGATGCTGCCCGCGGCGACGATCGCGACACCGACCGGCGTGAACCTCCTCGGGAACGATCCCTGGTACAACCTCCGGCTGGTCGAACAGGTCGTCGCCAGCTCCGGGAAATACGCGTGGTTCGATGCGATGACGCTCTTCCCTCACGGAGACACCATCTACTGGGGCCCCTTGTTCATCTACATCATCTCAGCGCTGTCCGTCCTGGCCGGCGCGACTGCACGCCCGGAGATGATGTATGTGGCGTCCTGCGTGCCGCCGCTGATGGCGGCCGCCATGGTGCCGATCGTCTACCTGCTCGGTTCGAAGATCGCCGACTGGAAGACGGGCCTCCTTGCTGCAGGGTTGATAACCGTCGTGGCCGGCAACTACGTCTATCGCTCTCTCTTCGGGTTTGTCGACCACCATATCGCAGAGGTGCTCTTCAGCACGCTCTTTGCCCTGGTCTACGTCATCGCCCTCGCGTCTGCGCGGAGCCGGTCGATCGATCTGAGGCGCTTCGAGACGATCAAAATACCCGGTGCGATGGCCGTACTGGCCGGGTTCGCCTACCTGCTGGGCCTCTTCACCATGCCGACGATGGTGCTCTTCGCCCTGATCGTCACGGTCTTCACCCTGGTTCAGTTCGTCTGGGATTTCTACCGGAACCGCTCCAGCCAATACCTGGTGCTGCTGAACCTGGCGGTCTTCGGCGTCGCAGCGGCAGGACTGCTGGTGTTCGGGCTGCCGCATCCGGGCCTGAGCCTCTCCCAGTATACGGCCGGGCACATCATCGTCTATCTGGGTGTGATTGCCGGCACGTTCGTGCTGTACGGGCTGTCCGTCTGCCTGAAGGACAGGCCAAAGCATTACTATCCCCTCTCGATCGCCGGCGTCGCCCTCGTCGGCGTTGTGGCCCTCCTCGCGCTCGCTCCTGCCGTCTACGATCTCCTCGTCTCGAGCTTCTTTATGTTCTTTGCATCGCGGGCCGTCACCATGACGGTCAGTGAGGCGAAACCGTGGAGCCTGGACAGCGCCTGGAACACGTTCCAGTTGGGGCTCCTCCTGATGGCGGGAGGAGCCGCGACCCTGATCTACCGCAACCGGAAGGACGAGGACCCCGCACAGATCTTCGTGCTCGTCTGGTCGGCCGTCATCGTCCTCTCCACCATATCGCACGTCCGGTACGAGTACTACATGGCGGTGAACGTCGCACTCCTCTCCGCGGTCTTCGTGGGGTTCGTTCTGAACCTGGGCTGGAATGACGTCCGGCTTCTGGTCGGCACCAGGCTGCACCGCAGCGATACCGCGGTTTCGGCCGGGGATGTCGCGCCCGAGTCCCCAAAAAAGAGTAAAAAGGGGCAGAGGACGCAGAAACAGCATAAGGCGAAAGCTGTTGCGAGGAACCAGCCGAACTACCTGAAGGTGGGGGCGTTTGCCGTCGTTGCGCTCGTGGCGTTGACGTTTGCCGGCCTATCCCTCCAGAGCGACTACGGGATGGTCGCCCTCGCGCAGTACAGCGGCATGAACTCCCAGTGGAAGGAGTCGCTGGAGTGGATGGGCGCACATACGCCCGATACGGGAGTGGATTACCTGGCCATCTATGACCGGGACACCTTCCAGTATCCGCAGGAGGCGTACGGTGTGATGTCCTGGTGGGACTACGGCCACTGGATCACCTTCGTCGCCAAGCGGATCCCGAACGCGAACCCCTTCCAGCACGGCGTTGCGGGGCCGACGGGATCGGCGGCCTTCTTCATGACGTCGTCGGAGGAGGAGGCGTGCGAGATCCTCGACGTGCTGGGCACCCGGTACGTCATCACCGATATCGAGATGGTCACCGGCAAGTTCTGGGCCATGGCGACCTGGGCGGATCCCGACGTGGGCGTTTCTGCGTATGAGCAGCGCTTCCTCTACTCGACCGGGGCGAACGCATACAACGTCCTGACGCTCTACAACCAGCGGTACTACCAGACGATGATCTCACGCCTCCACAACTTCGACGGCTCGATGACCGATCCGTCCACCGTCTGGTACATCGAGTACCGCGATGCCGCTGCCGCTCGGACGTCGGTGCCGGTGATGACCCGGGTGGAGCAGATGAACGCAACTGCCGCCGCGGCTGCAGCGGCGCAGTACAATGCGACCGCTCCCGCAGGCTCACATGCGACCACGCTGACCAGCACGATCTACACACCGAGCGCACGCGTCCCTGCACTGCAGCACTTCCGGCTGGTCCATGAATCGCCGCAGAACGTCTTCACGAACGCGGGGGCGGGCGGTCCTGACATCAAATACGTCAAGATCTTCGAGTACGTACCCGGAGCACATATCAGGGGCGAGGGGGTGATCGAGGTGCCCGTCGTCACCAATACCGGGAGAGAATTCACGTACCGGCAGGAGAGCGTGAACGGCGAGTTCGTCGTGCCGTATGCGACCGACGGAGGTTCGGGAGAGGTGAAGGCGACCGGACCGTACCGGATAGCCGGGACGGATCTGACGTTCGACGTCACCGAAGATGATATCCTGCATGGGCGATACATCAACTGAAGCGCGATGAAATGCTCGGTCATCTACGGCGACGTCTTCGCGAGGCACGACATGGATCTCCATGCGGAGTCCAGCAGCCGTTTCCGGACGGTCCTGGGGGGGGTTCCCGCCGGGCTGCGGTGGCGGGATCCCGTTCGGGCCTCCGTTGCGGACCTGGAGCGGGTGCATCGCCCCCAGCACGTGCGGTGGATACGGGAGATCTCGAACGGGACCCGGTACCTGGACGCGAACACCTACATCACCCCCCACTCGTTCGACGTCGCATCCTACGCGGCGGGATCCGCCTGTGCCGCGATGGAACGGTCGCTCGACGGAGAACACTGCTTTGCGCTGGTGCGCCCTCCGGGTCACCACGCAGAGCCCGATCGCGCCATGGGGTTCTGCATCTTCAACAATGCCGGTGTGGCGGCGGCGAAGGCGCTTGAAGCGGTCGACCGGGTCGCGATCGTGGACTGGGACCTCCACCACGGAAACGGCACCCAGACGATCTTTTACGGGAGCGACCGGGTGCTCTACTGCTCGGTGCACGAGGCCGACGCATTCCCGAAGACCGGCTGGGTGGACGAGATCGGCAGCGGTCCGGGTCGGGGGTACACGCTGAACGCTCCGCTCCAGCCGGGTGCAACCATCGCCGATTACCTCTCCATATTCAAGGAGGTCTTCATACCGGCGATCATCCGCTTTCGGCCGGACGTCGTGATCGTTTCTGCCGGGCAGGACCCGCTCTTCGATGATCGCCGCGGACACATGAACCTCGAGCCGGCCGACTTCGGGGTGCTCACCGGTCTTCTGATCGACGCCACCGATCTCCCGCTCGCTCTGGTGCTCGAGGGAGGGTACGGCCCGTCGCACGGGAGGGCGGTCTCCCACATCTTCCGCGCCCTGCGGGGCGATCGGGCCGAACCGGGCGATCGGCCCGTGCGCAGAAGCACGCAGGAGGTCGTCGGGATCCTGAAGAAGGTCCGGTTCCTGTGACCGCGATCAGGTGCCGCACCGGCGCCGGTCCCTGTCCATGCAGAAGATCCCAAGGCCGGGAATGATGATGCGCACGACCGGCACCGGCGTTCTGGAGAGATCGCAGACGCAGACCCGATCCGCATGAGGGCGGATCTCCTCAAGGATCCGCTCGATATCCCGATCGAAGTATTGGGTGCTGAGATCCTCCACGTCCCGGATGTCGACGGTCGCCGCACCGTCTGCAAACCAGATGCGGTTGATCCTTTTTAAGCGCTCGTACCCCACCTTCTGCAGGATCGCCTCCCGGCGGGGGTTCGGGCGCCCGCCCAGCAGGTGGCTGCCGCGCCTCTGTGCGACTTCGGTGACCGCACGAAGGGCCGCGATATCCGGGCACGTGTGCGCCCCCGACCCGATGACGAGCATGGCGGGGTCTTTTGTGACCGTATCGTCGGCGGCGGCGGCGACGGTGGGTACGCCGGTCCGCCCTTCGAGGAGCCAGAGGTGGAGCAGGACGCCGTTCTCTTCGAATCGGTCGATCACCCTGCGGGTGGCGCAGTCGTGCTCGATGATCAGGCGACGCCCCAGCGAACGTTTCTGTTCGGCGATACTGAGCGCGTCCCGCTCGATCACTTCGAGCATCCCCTGCAGGATCGCCTCCTCCATGACGTTGCCCGCCGCCAGGCCGCCGGCGTCGCTCCGGAAGAGGGAGACGGCCATGCCGAGGGAGTCGTAGGGGTGGAAGACGGCGTTGCTGGGCACGTAGACCTCTTCGCCGCTGAGGAGGTCCCAGGAGGGCGTCCAGTGGATCTTCTCGCCCTGCCCGATCCGGCGAGGGGTGATGAGGTCTTCGGGATGGACCGCCCGGCCGGGCCCGATCTCCTCGAAACTCGCGTACTCCATCTGATCGCCGTGGTATTCACCGCAGTACCGTTCAAGTGCCTCCATCATCGCCGAGACCTCTGCGTGAATGGGCTCTTTTCCCTTGCCGGTGTGCACCCTGGCCGCTCCCGGGGCCGCACCGGGGCGAAACACGGAAAAAACGGGGATCCCGATGCGGTCGAGGTGGGTGATATCGGTGATCTCGGCCACGCCGATCCGGCTCATGAGGGGCCGGATGTCGGCGATGGTCTCTTCGGGCGGCCTGGAACGGTGAGTGCCGTCGAAATACCGCTTCCTTACCGGGCGGATCGTGCACGTCATCATCTATGATTCGTCATGGATGACATTTTAATAGTTTGGCGGAACGTACCGTACGTTCATGAACGCCGACGAAGTCGCCGTGGGCGCGGTGGTCCGGTACCCCCGTACGGGGACGACCGGAAAGATCGTGAGGATAGAGAGGATCGACGGTCAGACGTTCGCGGAGCTCGACAGCACCCACCTCCTCTACCGGGTGGACGGGCTCGTCGGTATCGACCGGGCGAAGGAGAAGGCGTATGGAGAAGGGAGGAGCCTCGAGGAGTACCTGGAGAAGGAGAAGGAGTTCGCCGAGCAGATGGAAGAGGCGTGGTTCACCACCGACCAGAGCTGCGAGGGCGGAGGTTAACCTTCGATCGGGATCGTGGTGAGCTTGACCGATTCCACCCCCTTTTGAGCCATCAACCGCTCCGTGATGGTCTTGAGATCCGTTCCGTCGCCGCGGAGAAGGATGACCTCAAGGCACTTGTCGCGGGATACGTGCGAGTGCAGGGATGCCTGAATGATGTGGGCGTATTCGTGCTGGATATCGGTGAGCGTCTGGAGCAGTCCCCGCTGGTCGTGGTCGTAGACCATGGTGATCACGCCCTGCCGTTCCCCTTTGACGTCCGATATCCACTGGTAGTGGGTGATGTAGCTTCTGATCGAGTCCCGGATACCCTCGGATCGGGATGAATAACCCCTCAAACGCAGGATCTCGTCAAACTTTTCGAGGAGGTTTTTGGGGAGCGAGATCCCGATACGTGACAGTTCAGTCTCGCTGGTCATACGGTGATCACCTTTTCTGTATATGGATATGCAATGTTTAATTTTTCTATCATTTACGAGATACTTTTTCATACGAAGTATGCCACACAGAGCAGGCTGCATATCCGGCCGGCCGTCGGCGGAATGCAGGGAGAAGGGGAGGGATACGTTACCCTCACCGATTATGTATAAGTAGTGTCACGATATATTAGATAAGGAGGTTCGAGTACTTTTGCGTGATGTATTCATCCCTGGCGTCAATATCGGGCTTGTGGGTCATGTCGATCACGGCAAGACCACCCTTGTCAGCGCGCTGGCAGGCGTATGGACGGACAGGCATAGCGAGGAGATCAAGCGGGGTATATCCATCCGGCTCGGCTATGCAGATACCACCTTTTATAAATGCGAGAGGTGCGAGGGGCCTGATGCCTATACGACACGGCCGGAGTGCCCCGTATGCGGAACCGAGGCTGTACCGTTCCGCACGGTCTCGTTCGTCGATGCGCCCGGTCACGAGACCCTGATGGCTACCATGCTGAGCGGGTCCGCGCTCATGGACGGCGCCATGCTGGTCATCGCAGCAAACGAAGTCTGTCCCCAGCCGCAGACGAAGGAGCATCTGATGGCGCTTGAGCTGATCGGAATCGACAAGATCGTGATCGTCCAGAACAAGATCGATGTGGTCGCGCAGGAGCAGGCCCTGGCGCATTACAATCAGATAAAACGCTTTGTAAAAGGGACCGTTGCAGAGAACGCTCCAATAATCCCCGTATCGGCGCAGAAAGGGATCAATATCGGCGCACTGGTCCAGACCCTCGACGAGACCATCCCCGAACCGGAACGGAACCCCGGGGTGGATCCGCTCATGCTCATCGCACGTTCCTTTGATATCAATAAACCGGGGTGCAGCTGGCGGGACGTGAAGGGCGGAGTCATCGGCGGATCGCTCGTACGCGGTGTGCTCAGAGAGGGCGACGATATCGAGATCCGGCCCGGACGGCAGATCCAGGCGGAGAATCGGGTGAGATGGGAGCCGATCACGACGAAGATCGCCTCCATCAACGCGGGTTCGACGAGGGTGACCGAGGCGACCCCCGGCGGGCTGCTCGGGGTGAGGACGAAGCTCGATCCCGCACTCACCAAGAGTGACGCCCTCGCGGGTCAGGTGGCCGGACACATCGGCAGGCTCCCGCCGGTGTGGGACCGCATGAAGTTTAACGTGACCCTCATGGAACGGGTGGTCGGTGCGGACAGCGAACAGGTGATCGAGCCGCTGAAGCACAGGGAGCCGCTCATGCTCTCTGTGGGGACTGCGGTCACGGTCGGCGTCGTGGTGAACGCCAGGAAGAGCCAGGTTGAAGTGGTGCTGAAGAGGCCGGTATGCGTCGAGGTGGGTGCACGGATCGCGATCAGCCGGCAGGTGGGCGGACGGTGGCGGCTGATCGGCATGGGCATCCTGACCGGGTGAGGGTCCTGCTGGACGCCAACGCGCTGATGATGCCGGTGCAGTTCGGTATCGACATCTACGAAGAGCTGCACCTCCTGCTCGGAGACTATGAACCGGTGACGCTCGAGGATGTGGTCGGAGAGCTCGAAGGCATCGCCCGGGGGCGCGGCAGGGACGCCGCGGCCGCCCGGGTCGGCCTGGCGATGGCGGAACGGGTGGCGGTTCTTCCCGGCGGGTGCGACAAGGACCGGGTTGACGAACGGCTGATCCAGTATGCCGAACGGAGCGGCTGCATCGTCGTGACCAACGACCGGAATCTCAGAGACGCGCTCCTGAAGCGCGGTATTGATGTGGTGTCGATGCGAAAACAGAAGAGACTGGAGCTGATTCGGGGATAGATGATAGCATGTACTACAGGATGACGCTGGAAGACAAGGTGAGGGTTCCCCCGGACCGCCTTGGGGAGGATCTGGAGAAGGTGATTCTGAACGTGCTGCAGGAGCAGCTCGAAGGCAGCATCACGAAGGAGATCGGGATATTCATCGCGGTGACGAAGGTGCTCGATGTCGGTCAGGGGGAACTGATCCCCGGCGATGGGGCGATCTACTACGACGTCCGGTTCGAGGCGGTGGTGCTCCGCCTGTCGCTCCAGGAGGTGATCGAGGGTGTGGTGGTGGAGACCACCAGCTTCGGTGCGTTCGTCAGCCTCGGACCCATCGATGCGATGCTCCATGTGAGCCAGATATCGGACGAATACATCAACTACGATGAGAGGAACGGGCGGCTGATCTGCCAGGACTCGAAGCGCTACATCGCCGTGGGCGACGGCATCAGAGCCCGGGTGGTGGCGCTTTCGTTGAATGAGCGGGAACCGCGGGAGAGCAAGATCGGCCTGACAATGCGGCAGTCCGGCCTCGGCACCGAGCGGTGGCTGGAGGAGGAGCTGGATCGCGAGAAGGAGAAGAGGGAGGGTAGGTAGTGCGTAGGAAGCAGATCCGGGTATGCCGGGAATGCCACCGGGTGGTCGAAGGGGAAGCCTGTACCATCTGCGGAACGGCCAATCTGAGTGAGGACTGGGCCGGATACCTCGTGGTCATCGATCCCGAGCACTCGGAGATCGCGCAGAAGCTGAGGATCACCCTGCCCGGCCGGTACGCCCTGAAGGTCCGCTGATGCTCAGGCTGCCCGAGGCGTTCAGGGGTCTCTTCAGAAGGCCGTTCGGCACCCTGTACTCCCGCATCGACGACCTCCTCCCCGAGCTCGCCGGTCGGGCCGTCTACACCGTCGGGGACGTGGTGACGCAGACCCTCCTCAAACGGGGGGTCGTCCCGCAGATCGCCATCATCGACGGTTATACGATGCGGGTTCCCTGCAAGCGTTCACCGCTCCTCATCGCAACGAGAGTCGTCGCGTACAATCCCCCAGGAACGCTCACGGAGGATCTGATCCGCGCGATCAGGGAGGCGGTGGCGGATCCGCCGCGGTTGATCTTCGTGGACGGGGAGGAGGACCTGGCGGTCATCCCGCTCGTCCTCGCCGCACCGATCGGCGCCGCCGTCCTCTACGGCCAGCCCGGCGAAGGCGTGGTCCTCCGCATCGTCGACGAAGAGGCGAAGCGCGAGGCTGAATACCTCCTGAACCTCTTTGTTCCGGGCTGATCCGGCGGCGGGAGTCCCACCACCCCCATGCTTTAAATAAATCCGTCAACTATACTTAAGGGATATCGATGGATTTCGAATTCACACGTGATGAGCGGAACGAGCTGTTGCACCGGAGAGAGCTCTCGTTTACCCTCACGTTCGATGGTGCCACACCGCCCCGGAAGAGCATCCAGGAGAAGCTTGCGGCGCTCCTCAACAGGGATGCGGCCCTGGTCGTGCTGGCCTCCCTGAAGACCAGGTTCGGGAAGAAGGAATTGACGGGTGTCGCACGCATCTACGACGATGAGGCGAGCAAGCTGCGGACGGAGCGGGAGTACCTGCTCAGGCGCGGCGCCCCGAAGGAGGAGGGTGAGGCGTAGATGGGGGTCAGGAGAGGGTCCTGCTACACGGTTCAGGACGGCAGGGCGATCCTGCGGAAGCGGCACTGTCCGCGGTGCGGCCCGGGCGTCCTGATGGCCGAGCATGAGGACCGCTCTGCATGCGGCAGGTGCGGGTATACCGAATTCAAAAAATAGGTCTCTTTCAACGTGGATTCTGTCTGGACGTCTGAACGGTTTTTTGGAATCCACCTGCCGTTGACCCGCCTCCCTTTCCCTGGGCCGGTACAGTAGGGAGCGAGGATCGTTTCATGCCAGAGAGGATGCCTGATGAGGGGCTGGTGCTGGGGCTTGAGGGCACGGCGTGGAACCTCAGCGCCGCTGTGTTCGGCGACGATCTCGTGGCCCTCCATTCGTCCCCGTACGTCCCACCGAAAGGCGGCATCCACCCGCGCGAGGCGGCGCAGCATCATGCCTCGGTCATGAAGGAGGTGATCGCACGGGTGATGCCGGATCCGGACCGGATCCGGGGAATCGCCTTCTCGCAGGGCCCGGGCCTCGGGCCCTGCCTCCGGACGGTGGCGACGGCGGCCCGGGCGCTCGCCATCGCGCTGGATGTGCCCCTGGTGGGGGTCAACCACTGCGTGGCGCACGTGGAGATCGGCAGGTTTGCGACCGGACTCGACGACCCGGTCGTGCTGTACGTGAGCGGCGCGAATACGCAGGTGCTGGGGTACCTGAACGGCAGGTACCGGATCTTCGGGGAGACGCTCGATATCGGCCTCGGGAACGCGCTCGACAAGTTTGCACGGAGCCACGACCTCCCCCACCCGGGCGGCCCCGCCGTCGAGCGGCTCGCGGAGCGGGGCACCTACATCGAACTGCCCTATACGGTCAAGGGGATGGATCTCGCCTTCTCCGGTCTCGTCAGCGCGGCGCAGGAGAGCACGGCGCCGCTGGAGGACGTCTGCAGGGGTCTTGAGGAGACCGCCTTTGCGATGTGCGTCGAGGTGACGGAGCGGGCGCTCGCCCATGCGGGGAAGGACGAGGTGCTCTTGGTCGGCGGAGTCGGTGCGAACCGCCGTCTGCAGGAGATGCTGCGGATCATGTGCGAGGACCGGGGCGCCTCGTTTGCGGTCCCGGAGAAGAAGTACCTCGGCGACAACGGCGCGATGATCGCCTATACGGGCAGGATCATGCTGGAGAGCGGCGTCTCTCTCCCGATCGAGGAGTCCCGGATCAGACCGGGATTCCGGGCGGACGAGGTGGTGGTGACGTGGCGCCCGGAGCCCGGCGAGATGTTCCGGAGGCTGCCCGCCGGGCAGGGCGTTGAACGGGGCGCCGAGGCGGTCGTCGAGCTGCACGGCGGCGACGTGATCAAACGGCGGTGCAGCAAGCGCTACCGGAACCCCGGCCTTGACCGCAGGCTCATTGCGGAGCGCACCCGGGCCGAGGCGCGCCTGATCGCGGCGGCGCGGCGGGCGAGGGTGGCGACGCCGATCATCCGGGACGTCACCGCAGACACCATCGTGATGGAGCGGATCGAGGGTGAGGTGCTGAAGTACACGATGACCCCGGAGAACGTCGCCCTCGCAGGGGCGGCGGTCGGGAGGCTCCACCGTGCGGGCATCATCCACGGCGACCTGACAACCAGCAACATGATCATGCGGGAGGGGCGGTGCGTGCTGATCGACTTCGGGCTGGCGCACGTCTCGTCCGAGCTCGAGGCGCGTGGCGTGGATCTCCACGTCTTCTTCCAGACGCTCGAGAGCACCACCGAGAACTATGCCGAGCTGAAGGAGGCGTTTTTCAGGGGGTATGCAGGCGTCTTTGCGGGTGCGGAGGAGGTGCTCGCCCGGGAGCGCGAGGTGGAGCGGCGGGGGCGGTACCTGTGAGGCTGGCGGTGGTGACCAGCAATGCGCATAAGGCGGAGGAGGTGGCCGTCTACCTTTCGGGCCTGCTGGAGGTCGAGCATGTCCCGCTCGAATGCCCGGAGTTCCGCCATGCCGATGTCGGAGAGATCGCCAGGGAGAAGGCGAGATATGCCTACCAGGCACTGAGACGCCCCCTGATCGTCGACGACACCGCGCTCTTCATCGATGTGCTCCGGGGGTTCCCCGGGCCGTACGCCGCCTACGTACACGACACCATCGGGAACGAGGGGATCCTGAAGTTGCTGGAGGGTGTCCCCGACCGGAGCGCCCGCTTCGAGACCGCGATCGCGTTCGCGCGGGAGGACGGCATCAGGGTATTCCGCGGCGTCCTGCCGGGCGTGATCGTCGAGCCCCGGGGGAGCGGCGGGTTCGGCTACGATCCCATCTTTGAGCGGGACGGCAGAACGCTTGCCGAGATTCCGCTCGCAGAGAAGAGCCGGATATCGCACCGGGCGCGGGCGCTCGAGGCGTTCCGCACCTGGATCGAGGGTGAGATTGCCGGCAGGGCGTCTCCCCGACGGAACTGTTAATACGGCAGACGGCGAACAGGATAGGGCTGACAAGTGGTGTTTTCAATATGGCACGATTTCCTGAAGCTGAGGCACGACTGCTCAATGTGAAGATATGCATGAGATGCAACGCACGGAATGCGATCCGTGCGACGCGCTGCCGCAAGTGCGGATATCAGCACCTCCGCACCAAGTCCCGGGAGCGAAAGGCGTAAAAGCGCTGCGTCCGTGTGCGGTCTTCATCGAACGGCACCCGAAATAACGATCGAACGCAGGATCCTGGCGCGAATACGTAAACAACGGGCCGGGAGCTTCCGTTTTCTTTTTTGCTCTCTGTACCCCGCCTTCGCCTGCCGCATGGCTAGAATCTGAAAAGAGGGTGCCTGGAGGCAGCTTCCTCTCCCTCTTCTACGAGTGCGGGCTGAACTTGACGACGCGGTCGTACACGAGCTCGAACCGGTTCGGTCCTGCACCGGTTGCGTCCTAGTCCAGGTCGACGCCGTGCGGTTCTCCACGCGTTCGGATCGTTCGGGAGGTGCTCCTCGGCGGTTCCCAGAATGTTGGTGGTTCGAGCCGAAGAGCCTGAAGCTGGAAGCAGGTCGCCCTGCCTGCCGCCGGCGGCATGGTCGACTCCATACAGAGTGGGGAGTTCGTCGTCGCCGGCGCCCCGCCGGATCGCATCGTTACCCCTCCAGGAGCCGGATGTCGGTGACCGGTTCGGTGGCGTTCCCGTCCCCGTACCTCGCCAGGACGGCGCCGCGCAGTTCGTCGAGGTCGTCCGTGAGGTCGCACCCGGCGGTATCCCGGTCCCGAACAGCAGTACAGCACCCGTCGTCAGGGCTGCAGGAACGATCAGAAGATGCCGCATCAGGATCTGAGTCTCCCATGTGGAGGACTCTTTCCGGGCGGTGATTTGAAGTTTTTCCAGGAAGGGGACGATAACAGCGATCGGAGAAAAACATTCAGATACTGCCGCTCCGACCCCTCTCGGGTCTGACGGCGGTTACGCGCTGTAGAACGTGACCCTCTTTCCCTTCTCGCTGTACTCGCCATGGTAGGTCTCGATGTTGCGTTTATAGCCGATCCGCTCGACGAATCCGATCTCGCGGAGGCGCTCGCGGACCCGCATCACGTCCTCCTCGTCGCGCCAGTCGCGGGTATAGACGTAGATGACGGCCCGATCGTCCTTCGCATCCGGATTCGGTTTGGCGGTGCTGACCTTTGCGGAGATCCCGAGCCTCCCGGCGCAGGTCTCGGCCCGCACCTTCCGCCATGCCTCGTCCGCTTCGTCGGGGGAGACGAAGATGAGCCACTTCCCGCCCATCTCGGTATCGATATCCTCGCTCGGGAACTGGGGGGCGTCCTGGACGATCCAGTACATCTGGGTCGTCCGCGACGGAACGACGCCCTCCCCCTGCAGGAGCAGCGAGTAGATGGTGTCTGTGGACCCGAAGCGCCGGTACAGCGCCTCCGCAAGTACCGGGTAATCCGCCTCGAACTGCCCGAAAATCTCCATGAAATCGTCCCGAAAGTCGATCCCCTGCTCGACGAGCTCGAAGAGGTACGCGCCCCACGTGCGCAGCTCGCGGTTCAGGAAGATCTCGAAGAGACCGTACGCCACGTCAGCCACGGACTCTGGATCGATATCATTCATATATATTTATGGGTATCTACCGGGCTGTAAAAATGTTGTGAAGTGTTATCTGGGGATGTTTGCGGCGATCAGCTCTGCTGCACGCTCGCCGGAGAGGAGCATGCCACCGAAGATCGGGCCCATCCGGCATTCGCCGGCAACGGTGTTCGCCGCCATTCCCGCCACGACGAGCCCGGGATAGACCTCCCGCGTGTGCTGGAGGATCTGCGACTCCGCGCGGTCCGCCCACATGAAGCTCTCGCCTTTCACGGAGAGACGCGCGCTCTTGCGCTCCACCATGCGGGCGACCGTCGCGTCGTGGCCGGTGGCGTCGACCGTGTATCTGCAGGCGATGGTGAGGGGGTCGACGTGCAGCCCCGCCATATCGACCGGCGTCCAGTTGATCACCAGGCCGCTGACCTTCCCGTCGCCACGGATCATGACGTCCTCGACGGTGGTGAGGTTGAAGAACTCGACGCCGGCGTCGCACGCGGCTGCCGCGATCTTCGCGACTGCCTCCACCGACCGGGCGACATAGTAGCCGTCCCCGTACTCCCGGTACGTGATGCCGAACCGGTCCAGCAGCCGGCGCGCCTCTTCCTGGACGACGATGCGGGGAAACATCATCCCGCCGCCCCACATGCCCCCGCCGACGGAGAGCTTCTTCTCGATGAGGGCGCATTTTATCCCCCGCTCGCCGAGCAGCGCGGCGCAGGTCAGCCCCGACGGTCCTCCGCCGACGACGGCCGCGTCCGTCTCCATATAGTCGAGGAGCACCCTGCTCTGCTCCGCGAGGATCGCCCTGCTGATCGTCACTTCGTTCAGTGCCATCCGTTTGACCCCCCATAGGAGTTGTCGCTGCACCCACATAAATAGCAGTGGCGCGGCCGTCGTGGATCCTGGCTGGCAGCGGTGCGACAGCGTTCTTTTTGGCGTTCGGTGGTGGATGCATTTATATCCCCTCCGGACAATATGGGTATCGGAATGAAGTGGAGACGCGACTTCGGGCTGACGCTGCGGATGTGGATGACTGGATTCCTGCTCCTCAT
>DAQY01000016.1:0-1336 GCA_002503105.1 Methanomicrobiaceae archaeon UBA206 | reverse complement strand
GTCTACCTGATCTTCCTGGGCATACTCTCGGCCGTCGGGTTCGGCTTCGAGTTCCTCCTCGTCGTCGCGGCGGGGATGGCGTTCTTCCAGTACTTCTTCTCGGACAAACTGGTCCTCTGGAGTACCGGCACGCGTATCGTCGAGGAGGACGAGTATCCGGAGCTGCACCGGACGGTCGAACGCCTTGCTGCGGAGGCGGACCTGCCGAAGCCTCGGGTCGGGATCATGCATTCGCCCGTGCCCAACGCGTTCGCGACCGGGAGGAGCCCGGGCCGCGCGGTGGTGGCGGTCACGGACTCCATCATGCGCCTCCTCTCCCGGGAAGAGCTCGAGGCGGTGCTCGCTCACGAGCTCTCCCACGTGAAGAACCGCGATATGCTGACGCTGACGGTGGCGAGCTTCATCTCCATGATGGCCTTCCTGGTCATGCGGAGCTGGTTCTTCATGGGTCTCTTCGGTGGTCGGCGGGACAGCAACGCCGGGGCGCTCGTCCTGGCCCTGATCGTCTCGACCATCGTCTGGGTGGTGAGCACCCTGCTGATCCGGGCGCTCTCCCGGTAC
The DNA here is from genome assembly GCA_002503105.1 of Methanomicrobiaceae archaeon UBA206. Lineage (GTDB taxonomy): Archaea > Halobacteriota > Methanomicrobia > Methanomicrobiales > Methanoculleaceae > UBA206. The sequence continues at coordinate 775 of DAQY01000016.1, read as the reverse complement.
CGCGAGTTCGCCGCGGATCGCGGCAGCGCCTATATCACAGGGAACCCCCGGGCGCTGATCCGGGCGCTCCAGAAGATCAGCGGCAGAATGGACTATATCCCGGCCGAGAAGAAGCAGGAGGTGGAGGGCGCGAACGCCTTCTTCATCATCCCCGCCCTCTCCGGGAACACCCTGATGGAGCTCTTCTCCACCCACCCGCCGCTGGAGAAGCGGGTGGCGGCGCTGGAGGCGCTGGAGGCGGAGGTCCGGCCGTATTAGGGCGGCTGGAGCCCACGGATCTCCTCCGGACCTCCTCCGGATACAATATTTAATATTCAGCACCTCTATAAAGTACAGGCGCAATAGCTGAATGCATCGATGGTCTAGTGGTATGACTTTGGCCTTCCAAGCCAATAGCCCGGGTTCAATTCCCGGTCGATGCATCTTGGGCTCGTGGTCTAGCTGGTCATGACGTCGCCTTCACACGGCGGAGGTCGCCGGTTCGAATCCGGCCGGGCCCACTCCCAATCGGGGAAACAGTCACAATCGAGGGCTGGATTCCCATTTTCAGCACCTCTTAGCAGTTCATCTATGAATCGGGACGCATTCGTGACCCTGTTTTCCAGAAATTCATGCGCCTGATCCGATATGGTGATGTGCAATCTTCTCCTCTTTCGCTCGTATTTTTCTTCTTTTCGCTTGCGCGCCATAATTCTCTTCTCCTTTCTACTGTCCGGACAGTTGCGCAACTGTCCGCACAGTTTCGGCTAACCTGATATTGAGGTCATCCCAAAAC
>DAQY01000093.1 GCA_002503105.1 Methanomicrobiaceae archaeon UBA206 | reverse complement strand
GCAAGAGGGTTTCAACAGAGCCAAAAAGAGTGGACTTCAGACGATAAAATTATGATGCCCGGGGAGTGACGCGCCACGTCGTACTGTTGGAGTAGCTCCAGCGTCGAATGTCCAGTTCGTCGCAGATTTCAGACAGGATTGCCAGGTTAATCCCGACTTCCTTCGGTGAGAGTCCCAGGTCCTTTGCGATGTACTTCGACTTAAAGTACGATTTCCCCATCTTCAATCCTGATTTGAGATGGATAAGTATCCGGCGCTGGGTTTCATTGTACCTCTCCCTGATACCTCCCTTCGTCGACATCTTTTACTCCTTCATAAGCAAGTGCCGTTTATACAAACCGATATATATAACTAACTATTTGTCATTTTCCGGGTTTGATCCAGCGTATTTAATTATAATTATATATTGATGCTGATGTTCCCGGTATCGGCTATAACAGGTTTTTTACGCCGCTGGATTCCAAAAACACCCCAAATCGCGGACGGTGCAGAGCGATGCCGGGAGAGGCGCCGGAACCCGATCGGGAAAAAATGCGAGGTGGTTGTCGATCATCTCCTCCTCTTCAGAGCGATCAGCAAGCCGGTGATGCAGAGCGCGCCGACGACGACGATCTCGGGCAGCGGTGTCGGTGTGGACGTTGCAGGGGTCGTCTCTGTGGGCGTGACGTTCATCGTCGCGTTCCCCGTCGGGGTGGTGACGTTTCCGGTCGCTGCGATGTCTTCAAACGGTGCCGCCGTCGCCGATGCGATGCAGGCAGCGGCCACCACCAGACCGGTCACCAGGAGCGCTCTCCGCGCCAGTCCTGTTCCTGTCATGAGAGCCCCCTCATCCATACTGGTATAATTACGTTTCGGTTTTTATGACAGATGGGGTTACGGCTGGTACGTCATATAGATCGCCAAAATGCCGATGAGAAACCCCGTACGACGGTGAACGCATTCTTGAGCGCTGCTGCATGGCGGTCACCGGCGGGTTAACCGGGATTCGGGTCGTGCCGGGCCCGCAGAGAAGAGTCGGGCAGAGGAAGGATCGCGTGATCAGATCGGGGCCTTACCAATCTTCCTGATCAGAGACTCGATCACGTCGTTCCGCATCCCTTCGACGAACTTGATGCTCCCGACGACGAGATGACCTCCTCCGTTCACGCCGCCGCCGACGATCTCCTGGCGCAGCTCCCGGACCATCTGCGGGATGTTCATCATGACTCCTCGTGAACGGAGCACGACGAAGTCCGGCCCGTACCCGAGAGTAACGACGGGTTCGTCGGGATACCGGGAGACGAGCCGATCGTGCACTTCGCCCGACGTCTTCCCGGGCGGCGGGAAGGTGAACCGGTGCGCATGGATCTCGACGTCCAGCATGAAGAGCCGCACTCCGTTCGGCAGGATCCGAGCCTCGACATGCGGCATGACCGCCTCGATCTGCTCTTCGATAGCCCTATTCGCCTCGTCCGCGAGCAGCCTGACCAGCCTCCTGTGCCGCTCCGCGTCGCCGCTCAGGTTGAGGATGTCCTTGACGATCTCCCTCCCGTCGCTGAAGCGGAGCCAGAACTGTTCGTAGTCGAGCGCGAGAGCGATATCGCGGCAGTCGTCCTCGGAGTAGGCCGGCGCGGCGACCGCCAGGTACAGCGCCCGCTCTATCGCCTCGCTCCGGTCACCGACCGCCGCAACCGCCGGTAGATGCCTGATCCGGGCCTCGACCGCCGGATTGACCATCCGTGCGATCTCCACCCCCAGCATCCCGGTCGTAATGCCGAAGTCGCCGCCCACGTGATACGGGTTCACGTGCGCGACGAGGTACTGATCCACGACCTCGTCCGGATGGTGATGGTCCACGACCATGACCGGCAGGTTGTAGATCTGTGCGACCCGCATCGACGGTAGATCCTCCTCGGTAGAGCCGTTGTCCATCAGCAGAATCATCGGCATCTTCTGGCCATAGCGGATGTGGTCTTTCAACGCGAAGTCGAGATCCCGGGTGATATCCTCGATCTCATAGAACGGCGCCTTCGAGGGGGCCCGTTTGAAGAGGAAATACTCGGCATCGAAATCGTCGCCGTTCTCCCGCATCAGTGCGGTAACCGCGGTTTCGATGGCAACCGCCGCGCAGATGCCGTCAGCGTCTGCGTGGTGGCGCAACACGATGGGCCGGGCGGTGAAGACAGCCTTCCGGATGCGCTGCGCAACACTCCTCATCTCCGGCTTCAGCCGCTCCAGCACGTCGCTCTGAATAAGGAACGGAAGGTCGGGGGGTTCTGCACGCTCCTCCAGCGCCTGATCGATCCGGGCCCTCACCCGCTCCGCATCCTTGCCCTCCAGGACTGCGAGAGACGCCACCTCGATCTGGAGCTGGTTGTTCCGCTGCATCACCTCGCCGACGATGCCGACGATATCTCCGAGCTGCACCTCCGGATACGCCCTGACACCCGCCTCGACGAATGCAGCCGCGTTCTCGGTGCCTGACTCGTCCACGATGGTGAAGATGGTCGGCCCCGATGTCTGCTTGATCTGCGCAACCTCGCCTTCGATCAGCACCGTCCTGCCGATCTTCTTCCCGATCTCGGAGAGTCGGACTGCCGGCATCTTCTTCACGACGGTCTGCGTGTGATAGACCGTCGGCGTCACCTCCTCCAGATCGATGTTTCCGTTGCTGCGTATCTGGATGACCCTGACGATGATCGGGTCCCGTTCCCTGTGCTGCATCTTCACGTTGCTCTTGTGAACGAGCCCCTTCACCCGGTCGTTCAACTGGACAAAGGCGCCGAATGGAGCGAACCCCTGCACTCGTCCGATGTACGTCTTCCCCTCCTCCACCTCTTCCAGGTCACAGTTCACCCCGAGGCGGTAGACAACCGTATCTGCCGTAGTATCAACCATTGTTCCTCTCCAGACTATTCGTCGGGTTCTTCGTGTTTATAGCCGGCGAGCTCGTACAGTCGGCACTCACCGTCCCGTCTGCCCTTCGCAATGATCACGTCACCGTTCTCCAGGCGGATGTTCTTGCCGGGATGGTACACCCACCGGTCGCCGTGTTTTATGGCGAGCACCACCATCCCCGTTACCGTGGCGAGCGACGCCTCCTTCAGGCTCTTGCCGATCAGAGGGGACGACGACGCCACGGTGATGCGGCTGATGATCTCGTCGGATTCGCGCACTATCTTCTTGAATACCGGCGGGATCTCGATATCCCGCAGCAGGACGTCGACGATGGCGCGGGCCGCATTGCTGATGGCCTCGGCAAACGAAGATATATACAGCAGCCCGCGGAGAGAACGGACGTCCTCGATCCTCTTCGCTGCCTCCAGGATCCAGAGGTCGAGATCGTAGCGCATGTCGTCCAGAGTCGAGTCCAGGGCGACAACCTCGTTTGCGACCTCCTTGTTGTTGAAGAGCAGGGATGTATAGGCAAGTCCGACGGAGAGTTCGGAGAGGTTCTTCATCTCGACGATCAGCTGCACCACCCGGTCCATATAGTCGACTGCACCCCGGGCACGGTATTCCTGACGGCGGGGGTGCTCGGCGCCCGCCATGCTGGAGAGGAGCTCGGCTCCGCCTTCGGGCCCCTTCGCGATCAGGATGTCTCCGGCGAGCATGCGGGTGTTCTTGTCGGGATCGTAGATCCACCCTCTGCCCCGCCGGATCGCGATCACCTGCATGCCGGTGGTGCTCTGGAGCTTCAGCTCGCCGAGAGTGCGGCCGTCGAGCTCGCTCTCCGATCCCACGATCACGCGTGCCACTACCTCTTCGGCTTCAGGAAGAACACGTTTCAGCTCTGCGGGGAACTTCACGTCCTTCAGGATGAGCTTTGCGATCTCTGTGGCCGAGTTTGAGATCTTCTCTGCAGCCTCCGCCACCTGCAGCATCCCGCTCATCGCCTCCGCCTCCTCCAGTCGCCGGGCGCCGAGGAGGCTCTGAATTCTGGCCTGGTAGACCAGTTTGTTCATGCTCTCTTCGAGGTTGGTCACTTCAAGCGCAATCTCTTTGCTCTCAAACAGTATCGCGGAGTATGAGAGGTCAACCATCAGCTCCGAGATGTCCTTCATCTCGATCAGGACATCCTTGAAGCTGATCGGCTGATAATCGTGTTCCATCATAGGTCTGTTTAACGTTCTTTTCATATATCTCTTCGCTACAGCAGCAGGTTTATCACCGCAACCAGCGTTATCGCGCCGATCAGATCGATCAGGCTTGTAATAACAGGAATGCCGAAGTTGTCAGGGTCAAGACCGTACTGAAACGAGAGGCTGGCAGTGATATATGCCACACCGTTGACCAGTGTCATGATCGCCATACCCGCCACAAGGCTGATCGCAACCAGCACCGACAGCCCCGGGCTGTTCAGCCCCAGGAGCACGGCGGCTGCATGTGCGATGATAGCAATCAAAGGTAGCAGTACCAGTGTATAAAGATACGAAATAATAAATTGATGCACGACGCCTCGCTCGGGGCGAACCGACGGGTTGATCTCGCCCATGTGCATGCCGGTCGAGAGGCGCGACCCCAGAATCCCGCCGATCGATCCCAGGCCCCCCATGAACGGAGGGAGGAGGATCAGGAAGGCGGCCACGTCCACCAGCTGCTCGATATCGAAACCGTACACCGCACCGGCCAGGGTCCCGATGAACGCGAGCGGAACGAGGAGCAGCGTGCGCTCGGCAACGATCTTCCTGAAGTATTCGGTCTGGCGTCTCGTAAACACGATCGCTCCGATGACGATCAGGAGAATACCTGCACAGGCGATCGTGCGGATCGTCTGCGGGACTGCCAGGACAAGAGGGGCGGAGAGGATGAGCACCGGCAGGGTGACGAGATCCCCTGCGGTTGTAACGGCGGGTGCCGCGATCAGGTCGAGATCGAGGCCGTACCGATAGCTGGCAAGAGCAACGACGAGCGTGATTCCCATGACCAGAACCCCGGATATGATGCCGCTCACGACCGAGATCAGCACCAGATCGGAGATGCTGGGCGTCGCCAGGCCGATCAGCCAGCTGATGGCGGTAGCGAAGACACCGAGGACGAAGGCGGTGAGGAGGGTGATGACAAGCGAAGAGATCAGGTTGCTGCTGAGGAGGCTCCCTCTGGAAAAGTCGATCTCGAACTCGCCGAGGTGCATGGATGACGAGAGACGCGATGCGAGCACGCCTGAGATGTTGCCGCGCATATCGATGGACGGCGGGAGCAGCACCATCAGGCCGGGAATCCGTTCGAGCAGATTACTTGAACTGCCGAGGTACATCCCGGCCGTGCTGGCGGTGACGGTACTGATGAGCAGGGCAGCAAGACCGGTCAGAACCAGCCTCCACTGGCCTCCTATGCCCTGCAGCATCGATATCACCGTCCACCGGTATCAGCTCCTGTATGGTATCTCCAGCACCGTGAGATCGGCCGGTGCGATCACATCTCCCCCATAACTTTTCTTTGCATCCCGTATATGGTTTGCCGTGCTCGTATATCGGGAACTGATGTGCATCAGGGCCAGCATCCGGGTATCGAGCGCGCTCGCCGCCTCACCCGCCTCACCGGCGGTGGAGTGCAGCACCTCCCGCGCCCGGCGGCTCTCCTGGTCGTCGAACGTCGCGTCGTGGATCAGAAGATCCGCGTCCCGCAGCATCTTCACGTGCTCCGACAGGTGGTGCAGCGGCCGGGTGTCGCCGGTGTACACCACCTTCCGCCCGGGCCTGGGTTCGCCCATCACGTCGCCCGGGCGGACCCGGATCTCCCTGCCGTCCCGCTCGATGTGGATCGTCTCACCGCGCTGGAGCCGCCCGAAGAGGGGGCCGGGGGGGACGCCGAGCTCGATCGCACGTTCGCGGTTGAACCTGCCCGGGCGGTCGTGCTCCTGCAGCACATACCCGAGCCCCGCAATACAGTGGTGCGTGGCAAACGCCCGGACGGTATAGCCTTCAAACGGCACCACAGAGCCGTGTTCGAGGCGTATTCCCCGGATCGGGAACCGTGCTGCGCGCCGGTTGACGGTCCTGGCGATCTCGACGAACTCGTACACCCACTCCGGCCCGTAGATCGGCAGCGGTTCACTCCGCCCCATGAACGAGAGCGTCTCGATGAGCCCGAAGATGCCGAGGAAGTGATCGGCGTGCCAGTGAGTGACGAATATCGCATCGATGCCGAACCCTGTTTTGGCCCGCATCATCTGCTGCTGCGCACCCTCCCCGCAGTCAAAGAGGATCGTATCCGATCCTCGCCGGATGAGAATACACGAGGGGTTGCGCTGTGGCGCCGGCAGCGCCCCCGACGTTCCGAGAAAATAGACGTGAAGCGTCTCTCCGGCTATAGGAACCACTTCCTGAATGCGATGAGGCTCCGCCTCGCCTCCTCAAGCGATCTCCCCTCCACTACGACCGGGCCGGAATACGCGGCGGCAACCGCACGCCCCACCACTTCCCAGTCGATGATGCCGTCTCCCAGCGCCAGGTGCTCGTCCTGCCGTCCATGGTTGTCGTGGATGTGCAGGTGGTCGACCCTGCCGATCTGCACAAGGAACTCTGCGACCTTTCCGTTCGTATTCGCATGCCCCACATCGAGCGTGATCCCGATCCCCTCGAGATTCTCCGTCATCCCGAAAATCTCTTCCGGGTAACGGCAGAGGAAGTCCTTGATGTCGATCATATTCTCCAGGCACCCCAGCACCCCGCAGTCGGCGGCGACTCTGCCGATCTCGACGAGCGCGGACTTCTGCATCTCCCATACCTTTTCCGGCACCAGCCTGCCCACCGGCGAGACGAACCCGGGGTGGATCGTCACCCGGTCGGTCAGGTTCGCCGCATACTCGATGCAGGTGCAGATCTGTCTGACGGATTCCCGCCAGATCGGGTAGTTCAGCGAGGCGAGGTTCAGGTCGCTGTACGGGGCGTGCACTGTCGCCGAAAGCCCGGTGCTTGCAAGGTTTTCCGTAATCTCCCGATAGGATTCGGGGTTGTCCAGGCGGTACCGGCCATCTGCCACGATCTCCCAGCCGGCGTACCCGACTTCTTCGATGCCGAAGATCCAGTCTCTTGATTCCCACACCTTGGACGAGGACGAGAAGTACGGAGTCAGGCTCATCTGGCGCCTCCCACGCGCCGGAGCAGATCACGCACCGCAGCGGTGAACTCCTCCAGCGATCCTTCGTTCTGCAGTATATAGTCCGCCTGCTCGAGCGCACGCCATAGCCCCCACCCGAGCTCACGCTCGTCCCGCCTGCGGAGCTCGCCAGCCGAGAGCATATCATCCGGTCGGCCCCGCTCACCGAGCCTCTGCAGACGCGTCTCAAACGAGGCCGTAACGCCGATCAGGATAAAATCCGGAAAGTGCTCCCGGAACGTCTCCACCTCGCGGTCCCCCCGTATGCCGTCCACCAGGACGACCGGTGCGTCCAGGGATTCGACGACCGGGATGGCGAGGCGGGCGATGGCGTCCATGCCCTGTTCGGAACGCAGCCGTCGAGACATCTCTCCCAGATTGAGATCCGTCGGCTCAAGCCCCGCCTCCGTCGCACGCATGCGGATCACGTCGCCCATCACCACGACCGGAATCCCCATCCCCTCCGCAATCCGGGAGATCTCCCCCTTCCCGCTTGCCGGCAACCCGACGACCCCTATGACCTTCATCACTGGTTCTCTCCTGCCTGTGTGATATCTGCCAGAATAAACTGTCTGTACGGCGAACATGTGTGACGCGCAGGTCGGATCCGTGCCGCATCAGATATGCGGCGTATGTCGGAACGCGAACGAATCATAGAACCGTTGGAGTCCCACAGCACTTTGACTCGCCGGAGCCCCGTATGCATCGGCATATGGGGGTTATGTACGCGTACATTCAATAGTGTGCGCATCGGAGCATATTATGCTTAACGACGCATCTCCTGACGTAGGGGTGCCGGGCCGCCCTGCGCTCCCCGGGCCCGGACATGCGCAGGATCGCATGCCTGCATGGGAACGGGCGGCTATTCTGAAGGAGGGGGGTAGACGAACTCACCGTCCTCACGCGTCCGGATCCTGACCGGCCGGGAGAGCGGGGCTGCCAGATCCTCGAGCTCGGTTCTGGTGAACGGCGGGATGGTGTCCAGGATGCCCTGCTGCAGCACCAGGTCTACCCCCGCCGCCTCTCGTGCAATCGAGGGGACGTCGTCTTCGTGCCCGCGGAAGAGCGTGACCACGACCTCGAACTCCGTGAGGACGCCCTCCGCGTACGCCTGGCTGCAGAGAGCGAGGGATCGCCTGACCTGTTCCACCGCGGGCACTCCGAGAAGGTCGTCGTACCGATCCCATCGTGTCTTGACATCGAGCGCGATCCTGTCGACGAGCCCCCGCTCCATCAGTGCCTGCAGGGTCTCGGGGAAGATGCCGTTCGTATGGAGGCCGACACGCAGGTCGATCCGCCGGGAGGCGGCGGCCAGGGAGAGGAGCGCCTCCTTCTGCAGGGTGGGCTCCCCGCCCGAGAATACGACGCCGCTCACCAGCCGGCGTGACGACCCGATCATTGCCATGATCTCGTCCTCGTCCCGGAGATCTTCGCCATCGCGGATGGTGGGGTTCTGGCAGTAGTAGCACCGGGCAGGGCATCCCCTGAGGAATACCGTGCATACCGCTCTTCCCCGCCAGTCAACGGTGCTGATCGGGACGAAACCGCCGAAGTTCACCTTCAAGCGGACCACCACTGCATAGTGTTGGTGAAACGGCCCTACAGAAAACTCTTTCCGGGATGGTTGTCGGACCGTCGCACCCATCACCCTATGGCGATCCGCATCCCGGTCCACCGCCTGGGAGGGATGCGCGGGTGAGGGGAGTATGAGAATATCCCTGCAGCGAGTCCGCTGAAACCGGCGGTACAGGCCCGGCGGCACGTTTTTTTCCCCCGTGAAGTCGTCCCAAAAGTACCTTGTGGTTGGAGATCCATATGGTTTAGAGCACTTTTACGT
>DAQY01000031.1 GCA_002503105.1 Methanomicrobiaceae archaeon UBA206 | reverse complement strand
CGGGCAATTTTGGGATGAGTTTATGATGAAGAGCTGGAAGAGCAGTGCGGCGCCGAAAGACGATGAGCAGGTACTCTGCCAGTGTCATCTCTTCCCCCGGAACAGTGCCCGCGCCAGCCGATCGACGAACCCTTCCCGGGCGGTTCCCTCTGTCACCTCCTCCTGGTATTCGATCCCTGCAATATCGGCTGAAATGCGCTTGAAAGCCCGCGAAGCTTCGGATGTCGGGTATTTCACCACGATGGGCGCACGGCTCGCAGACGCCCGTCTCACGTTCGGATCTTCGGGGACGACGCCGAGAACCCGTACTCCAAGCAGTTTCTCCATCTGTGCACGGTTGAACTCGTCGTTGTGGGTCGTGACGCGGTTTATGATCGCCCCCTCCACATGTCCGCCGACCGTTTCGGTCAGTATCTTCGTCTTCAGCGCATCCACGATGGAGGAGATCTCCGGGTTCACCACGAGCACGACGCCGTCGGCGACGGTGAGCGGAATCACTCCGTCCCTGCTGATGCCTGCCGGAGCATCGATGATGAGGATCTCGAACTCGCTGACCAGATCGGTCATGACGTCCTTCAACCGGTCGGGGTTGGACTGCTGGAACCCCTGTAGCGAGAGACCGCACGGGACGACCTTCACACCGAGGGGCCCGTCGTAGATCGCGTCTCTGGCACGCGCTTTGCCTCCCAGCACCTCGTGGAGCGTGACGGGCAGGTTTTCAAGGCCCAGTATGAGCCCCAGGTTCGCCATCCCGACATCGGCATCCAGAATGCATGTTCTCTTTCCGTACTGCGCCAGCAGCGGTCCCAGATTGGCCGTGACGGTCGTCTTGCCTGTGCCCCCTTTCCCGGACGCAATCGTGTATACCTTAATCATTCAACCACCCGTTTTTCCGATCTCTGTTCTATCTCTGTTCTGTGTGCTGTGCTGCCCGTCAGATCCACTGTCGTAGGGCATTCCTGATATCCTGTTCCAGTGCGTTCACCGCATCGCCGGAGAGATCCCGCACAGATCTGGCGATACCCACCACCGTCTCCCCTCGGTGGCTTACGCCGACTAGTCGGACGCCGGCATCCTCCGGGTGCTTGCCCTGCACGTAGAGGTAGCTGTACTCTGCGGCCTCCTCCTGGGGGTCGGGTCTGGTCGATCCGATGACCAGGCCGTCCGCTGTCGCGAGGGTGAGCGATGCAAGGTCGTACTTCTCACCGAGTGCGACGAGGTACTCCTGCAGGCTTCCGGCCGCGCTCAGATCGACCGCCTTCACCGCCTCTGCAGGGGAGGAAACCGCGCTTCCGCTCTTGCGCTGCGGTTCCGCTTCCGCAGTCTCCTTCCCTGTCTGAACAGCGAGCATCTGGTGAATGTTCGTCAGGAAGTACAGCACGATCGCAAACCCGACCACCACCACGACCGTGATGATGGAGAGAGGAGTACGAGGGCGACATCATAACATACCCATTCAATTTAGCTCCTATGCGTCCCCGTCCCGAATGAGGTGCTCCAGATGGATTCTCCGGAGCATGTCCTTGCAGCTTTCCTTGAAACTGCTGACGAGCCTCTCGACATCCATATCTTCCATCGTCTGTACGATGGTGTCGATATCTTCGCCCTGGTACGGCGAATCGACGGCTGCCGGTCTCTTCGCAGGTGATGCTCCGGCATCCTGAACCGTGCACCCTGGCGGGGACGGCCGTGCCCCCGGTGCAGGTTTCTGCTGCCCCGCTGCAGATCCCGCTGTCTGCTTGCCGCCTCCCTGAAGGGCGGGTTTTCGGCCTTTCTTTTCCAGGTGACCATCCAGAACGAACGGGCGGTTGAACTCGCGGGCGAGCTTCATCTGCTCGGACGTGAGGGTGTTCAGCTCTGCTGTCACCTCATCGTCTCCGCTCTGCAGCACCACGTCGAGTGCACGCCGCCCCTTCTCATCTCCATATTCGGCAAGCAGTACCTGGCCGTCGTTCAGCACCAGGACCGCATTCTGGCTGCCGAAGGCGATGGTGCAGGAGCCGGTGAATCGGGTATCCTGCAGCTCACGTATGAGTGACTCCAGGGTAATCGACTTGAAAATGCGGTGAAATCGACCATGCGGCAACTGCATACATCCTCTTCAGACGCCTGTGATTAAATAAATATTGCTATTTAATCCTTTTTAATTTCGATGACGTGGATGGAGAGGTTCGGGCGGTTTGCGTGCGCCGTTGCAGGACCTTCGGCGGATCGGGTTGAACGCGTCAATTCTTTCAGCACGCAGCGGTGTGCCACCTGCACGCCCTCCTCGACTTGCCGGGTCGAGGTCCCGGGAGTACCGGTCCACGGTGCCGGCCTCGATGCCGATGGTCACCACCTCCAGATCCATGTCGAGTTCCCGTGCGATTTCGGCCACATCGGCGATTCCGACTTCGTGGAGGGAGAGCGACGACCGGCGCGAGGGAGGCGGGGAGCGGAAGACGCGAACCTCTCCGGCCCGATCTCCGATACCCACCATCGCATCCACGATCACGACCTTGTCGTAACCCTCCATCAGGGGAATGAGGCCGAGCCCCCCGACCCCTCCTTCCACCGCATCGATCCCGGGGCGAACTTTCCTGCAGGAGCCGCAGCACCGCAAGCCCCGCGCCGTCGTCCCCCATGAGCGGGTTTCCACAGGCGATCACGCGTATGCGCTTGTTCTGCACGTTCTTCCCCACCACCTGTTTTTTACCCTGAAGGGTAGAAAAAGAGTACGAAAACCTTCCGGGGTGTCGTGCCCGTCTCCTGCATGGTGTGAGAGCTTATGATCCGGATCGTCCCGAAACCGACCGATGCGCCGGACGACAACTCCACCGGTGCCGTCATGCACGAGCTTGAACAGGCCGGAGCATTGTTTGCGATCCTCGATCTCGGTGCTGTCGATCCCCTGGATTCCGGACTGGAGGGCGAACTGATCTGGGTCTGCGGGATGCGGCAGGACGGTCACCAGTTCGAGATCCTCGATGCCCTCTCGCTGAATAACCGCGTGATCAACACGCCCAGGAGCATCGCCGCCTGTGCGTGCAAGGTGATGACCTCGGCGCTCCTCGTCAGGCACGGCGTCCGCACGCCGCAGACGACCTTCTCCGCCTCCCGGGAGCAGGCGCGCCGGTTCATCGAGGCGCACGGGGCGGTCGTCTACAAACCGCTCTACGGCTTTGACGGAAACGGAGTCCGGCTTGTGGGCAGCATCGACGACCTGGGCGAAGGGCCGTGGTACCTGCAGGAGTACGTCCCCAACGACCGGGACTTCCGGGTTTTTGTTCTGGACGGCGAGGCGGTGGGCGCGATATCGCGCGTTTCCGATTCTCTGACGCATAACATCCACCAGGGAGGTGTAGGGAAGCCGATCGAGATCGATGCGGAGATGCGGGCGGTGGCGGAAGCTGCGGCGCAGGCTGTCGGCATCGAGTACTGCGGGGTGGATCTCCTGATCGATGGACAGGGGGAGTATACCGTGCTCGAGGTGAACGGCACGCCGAACTGGCACTGCATGACGGCGCCGATACCGAAGCTCCTGGCGGCGTACCTCATCGAGCAGGAACGGGGGATGCGGGCGTGACGCCCCTGTACTGCGGCCTGATCTTCCCTTAATTCGGCACCCGGCGCACGGGAGGGTGCCGGGGTGGTGCGGCCGGATGGAAAACAGGGGTGGGCTCACTGCTGGAGATAATCGATCTCTTTCAGCGTTTTCTCCGCAAGTTCCTTCATGCGGGCCGATATTCTTCCCGATGATGAAAATTCCAGGTCTTTCATGGCGTTCGCAAGTTCCGTTCCGAGAACGAATATCGCGTATTTGTGCTCCATCTTGCTCTTATGAACCTGTGACGGGTCGATCTTCAGAGCGTAATACTGCGAGAATTTCAGATCCGAGTTCGTTATCTCAAAAAAGTCTTTAATCTCGGTAAGAATCCTGTGTAACGTTATAAGCTCTTCCTTGTGCATATTCTATCCCAAGGGTAAAAATGGTGAATGTAAACATATATAAATTTGCACGGGTGACAGGATCACCCGATCTTCATCAGCCTGACGGAGAGCGGACGCTTGATAATCCCCTTAAAATCCCGCGCTGCCACGAATTCGAGATTCTTCCCTCCGATCAGGTCGAGGAGCTTCTGATCGATCACCCGATCCACCACGAGCCCCCCGATATCGCCGTTCAGGTTCTGCAGAGCGTCTTCGATCTCCGATGCCGGCGACTCCATCACGACCGTAAAGTCGGGAGAGAGGAAGCGCGCGATCTTCCGGTCCCGCACGTCGGCCATATGGTATCCGAGCGTCAGGGGCTCCGTGGTAACGGTATACCTCTTCTTTTTCTGGTCCTGCGGCACCTTCTCTTCGGCCGGTTCCCGTTCGGATGCGTGGCTGCGGGTCTCGGAGGTGCCGGGTCTTACCGCCTGCTGCGCCGGTCCCTCCCCGGCGGGAAGATCGCCGACGACCTCCACCGGCACCTTGTTGCGGAGTGCCTTGATGATCTCCTTGCGACTCAGCTCCTCGACGCTCTTTCCCCGCGGACAGTACGCCACGAAGTCGATGTCGGCGACCTGGAGCAGTTCACGCAGGATCAGCTCCCCGCCACGGTCGCCGTCCAGGAACGCGGTCGCCGTCTTGCGGGAGCAGAGGTCGATGATGATGTTCGGGACATTGGTGCCTTCGACTGCCACCGCGTTCTTGATACCGTATTTGAGGAGGTTGACGACGTCGGCCCGTCCCTCAACGACGATGATCGCATCGGAGTCCATCACGTTCGGGCCTGCCGGTACCTTCTCCTCGCCGAGCAGCGCGAGTTTTTCGATCCTGATGACCTCCCGCACCTTGTTCAGCAGCTCGTCGCTGTTGATCGTGCCCTCATCGAAGTGCTCGAGGAGCAGCTCCTTCGCGCGCTCGACGATCCTGCGCCGTTTGGTCACGCGGATGTCTTCGATCCGGTCTACGGTGACACGCGCAGCGCACGGTCCGACCCGGTCGATCGTCTCAAGGGACGAGGCGAGGAGGGCGGTCTCCGCCCGGTCGATCGAAGAGGAGATCTGTATTTCTCCTCTGGTTTCGCCCTTTTTGCTGTTAATCTGGACGTCGATCCTTCCGATACGCCCGGTTCTCTGTAGATCACGCAGGTCGAGGTCTTCGCCGAGTAAACCTTCGGTCTGGCCGAAAATTGCGCCCACTACGTCGGGTTTATCGACCACCCCCTCTGCCTGCAGGGTAAGATGGATGAGATACTTTGTAGTTTCTGGTGAGTACATGGAAATCCCCCCAACAGCATGGGAAGTTGAACACCGTATGCCATGCAAGCGTTCATAAGCGCGGACATAGGTTCAGTTACATATGTATAGTGAGATTACTTAAAGTGAATGGCAGGATAAATGTCACGCATTTAATCGAGCGGTCCCCGAAAATTGCATGCTGCGGGTCGATTTTTAAGAATCATGGGTATTTATGGTATCCGGCACGGAGGTCGCCGTCCGCGACATGCCGTCGGGCAGTGCGGCATCAGATTGACGACTGCAGAATCGCCAGAGTTTCGGCTCGGGATCGTCCGGCGACGAAGACCGTCTTTGACGACGACGTCGCTCCTGAGACGATGCTCACATCGGTACGTGCAACGCCGAGCACGCTGGCGACGAGGTCGACGACGGCACGGTTCGCTCGTCCGCCGACGGCGGGTGCGGTCACCCGACAGCGAATGCTCTTTCTCCACGTGTTGTAGCCTGCAGGAAAGGCGTTCTTCTTCGCCCCCGCCGATACGTCGAGTGCGATGAGGACTCCCTGTCCTGATTCGGATACGGCATCGGCGCACGAGTTCATGGGGCATACGACCGTCAGAAGTGTCGCCCGGCACGAACAGACGAGATCACCGGCGGCTGCCACTGTTCCTCACCCGTATGTACCCTACGTGCCGGGCGTGCCTGTCGCGCACCCGGGTTGTCCCGCGGATCATATCCAGACCATACGCCATGCGATCACCCGGGGACCTATATGGTGCGCATATGTCGGCTTATATTTATTTCTTTTCTGACAATATATATCCTTGGCCCGGATACCACCGGGGCCGTGCATCGAGGACGTCGCCATCGCGGTAGACGCGCACGCCCTGGATGACGACCTCTTCCGGGAATACCGCCTCGCATCCTTCGAACGGCGACCACCCGCAGCGAGAGTGGAGGCAGTCAGGATCGACCCGCATAACGCTGTCGGGATACAGGGCGAAGTCTGCCCGGTCACCCGGCTCGAACCCGGCACGCGGAATACCGAGGATGGATGCCGGGTTCCACGAAGTCTTCTCCATGACCGACACCAGCGGGATGCGGCGGCGGCGCGCCGCCGCCACCAGCAGCGGCACCATCGTCTCGACCCCGGGAATGCCGGAGGGGGCGGCCGCGAAACCGGCGCTCTTCTCCGCAAGGGTATGGGGTGCATGGTCCGAGGCGACGGCGTCAATCCGGTTCCAGCGCGACCAGAGTTCCCGCCGCGTCTTCTCGTCGCGGAGCGGCGGGTTCACCTTCGCCCGGGCGTCGTCCTCTGGGAACGACTCCCGGGAGAGGAAGAGGTGGTGGGGGGCGACCTCGACCGTCCCGCGGGCGGCATCTACTGTGGCGGCGGTGCTCGCATGGCAGATGTGGAGCCGCATCCCCGGCGGCGCCAGTTCCTGCACCGCTTCGACGGCGCGCACCTCGCCGTCGGCGGAGCGCGCGACGTCGTGCCCGGCGAGAGTGGCGGCACGCCCGCCGGGGACCTCCTCGGCATGGATGGCGGCGAGCCCTCCGAGCCGGCGGATGCGCACGAGCGCCTGCTCGAGCGCCGCAGAGTCGAGTGCGTCACCGTAACTCGACGGTGCGGTGAAGATCTCCCCGAACGCCAGTGTGCCTGCCCGCCACATCTCTTCGAGGTCGGCACCGGGGGTTACACCGGCGTTGACAGCAAAACCGCAGACCGCGTGTTCCATCGCCTCCCGAACGCGCGCCCGCACGAGATCGGGGGTGGTGATGGGCGGGACGGTGTTGGGCTGGTCGACCACGATCGTAACCCCGCCGGCCACGGCGCTCCTGCTCCCGCTCGCCCAGTCCTCTTTGTACGACTGGCCCCCGCCCCGCATGTGGACGTGCATGTCGATGGCCGCCGGCAGGCAGAGCAGGCGGCTGCAGTCGACCGCCTCGTAGGCGGGGAGCGGCGCGCCGACGTGCCTGACGATGCCGTCGGCGACGGCGATATCGGCGCATCTCCCGGTCGGCAGCGTCACATTGCGCAGCAGCAGATCGACGGCGGTTCTCATGGCAGGTTCGCCTTCAGGTCGTCCTTCTCCGCATGGTACACCTCGACCAGGTGATGCGGGTGGTAGCGCATCTTCGCCTCCCGGAGCCCGGGGATTCCCATATCGCACTCCCGATCGATGCAGACGTACTCGTTCTTCAGGCTCGCTGCGGTCTCGGCGTTGATGGCCTGGTAGATCCCCCGGTACGCATCGGGCAGCGCCTTCTCGAAGTGAACGACCGCAGTCGTTTCGTTGAGTCTTCCGACCACAGACATGGCGCCGACGGTATCGCCGACCCTGATGACGACACCGCGCAGGCCGAGGTAGAAGAAGTGGTCGATGGCGAAGAGGATCGCATCTCTCTCGTACGAGAGGATCGGCACCGAATCGCAGTCTTTCCATTCGCACCAGACGAGGAGGAACTCCAGCACCTCGACGATGTTGTCCGCGGTCAGGGGCTCGACCGTGTAGGAGAATTCGCGCCGGAAGCGGTTGAGGTGCCGCCGGAGGGAGAGGCGATCACCGCCGGAGAGGTCTGCGAGGTCGCTCGCCCGGTAGATGTAGTCGAAGAAGTCCCTGTCGGGGTGGAGGGTCAGCCCCGGATAGGTCTCCTCGATCCATGTCTTGCTGCCGGGATCCAGCACCAGAAGGGGGGTATCGCCGCCTTCCCGCACGGCGAGCTCGACGACCTCGTGGAGAAGATCGGTGTCGCGCGGGCCGATGGGTGCCCGGAACGTCGTCTTTCCGTTGATGGTGCTCGAGATGACGATACTGTCCCGGAGCCGGGCATACCGGTAGTTCGCGTAGTGGTTCCAGCAGAGCATGTTGGCGAAGGTGTTGTCGCTGTGCACCTGAGGATACCGGGCGTACTGCGCCGCAAATATCTCCCGATCTCTCAGCGTTACCGGTTTGAAGTCGTTCCATGTCAGCATGCTCACCGCTCCCCCCGGAACCACTGCATGGGAACGTAGCCCTCCATTCTCCGGAATCCCAGCGGCAGGTAGAAATCTTCTGTCCCGGGTTCGGCGATCAGGGCGACCCATCCGAGATCCGCTGCTCTGCAGTGCTCCAGCAGTGCTGATAGGATCATCGTTCCGATGTCGCGCCTCCGGTACTCGGGGAGGACGACGAGGTCCTGGATGTAGGCGTCGGAAACTCCGTCCGAGATCACCCTGCCCATGCCGACGGTCTCTCCGCTCGCGGTATCGATCGCCACGGCGAACGCGAAACTTCCCCGAATCAGATCCTTCAGCCTCGACGGGTCCCAGCGTTCGTTCCACCAGCCGCCCGCACGGTAGAGGTCGGCGATCGCCTCCTCGTCCCAGGCGGTCACCGTCCGAATCTCGATCTCTGCTGCTGGAGCCACAGCATTCATTCCCCTCGTGTGTTCCTGGAGGCGCCACCCGGCTGAGCGGGACGGTGTCGGGGGTGAAAAGGCGTGATGGGGAGCGTGTCAGCACACCCGGGGTACGGGATCGCCGACTGGGGGCTCGATGAACCGCTCTCCTCCGATGGCGGTCCGCATGATGACGTGCGCACCCTCCACGACCTCGCCCACGATCGCCGCATCCCGGCCGTAGGGATGTGAACGCAGCGCCTCGAGGACCGCGTTCGCGTCCTCTGCCGCCACGCCCATGATCACCTTGCCTTCGTTCGCCGCTTCAAGCGGATCGATCCCCAGCATGCCCGCGGCGCTGCGAACGCTCTTCCTGAGCGGGAGCGCCTCCTCCTCGATCAGAACGCCTTTTCCGCTCTTGCGGGCCAGCTCGTTGATGGCGCCGGCGAACCCCCCGCGGGTGGGGTCTTTCATGGCGTGGATATCCCCTGCGGCGAGCGCCCGCTCCACCAGGGGCCAGATGGGTGAGACATCGGAGAGGATCTGGCCGCCGAAATCGAATCCCTCCCGATGCGCCATGATCGCAATGCCGTGATCCCCGATGGTGCCGGAGACGATGATGCGGTCCCCCTCCTGCAGCCCGGAATCGCGCACCACCCTCTCGGCGACACCGATGCCTGCGGTGTTGATGACGATGTTGTCGAGAGCACTGCGCTCCAGCACCTTGGTGTCGCCCGTGACCAGGTGCGCGCCGCATTCCTCGAGCGCAGTGTCCATCGAGCGCACGATCCGTTCAAGATCGGCCACTTCGAACCCTTCCGGGATGATCATGCCGCAGGAGAGCGCGATGGGGCGACCGCCCATCATCGCGAGGTCGTTGATCGTGCCGCAGACGGCGATGCGTCCGATGTCCCCCCCGGGGAAGAAGATCGGCGAGACAACATGGCTGTCGGTCGTAAACACGATATTCTGCCCGTTGAGCGGGATCACCGCGCCGTCGTCCAGCGATTCGAGCCCTATCCCGCCGGCATTGTTCTGCTTGAGGTTGGTGATGGTCCTGAGCAGCTCGGCCATCGCCTCGCCCCCGGCACCGTGCATGAGGTTGACTTTCATGGTTCACTCACTTCTGTCGCGAGGGTGAATGGGTCTTGCCTTTGCATGCACCGTAATTTTCGCGTTTTTCAGCGTTATCGGATATTTTCCCAATTATGCAGTACCGTACTTTCTGTTTTAGATACTATAAAGTATCCTGTCTCGGGCGCGCATGCGCCGGGTACCGCCCCGGGCGTCCGGTTCGGCGGCCCGCTGCACGGGACCGGATTCCAGCACGTTTTTCCTGACGGCGCATCGTGTCTTCCGGCCTGGATAAAAAAAAAACGCAGACGGAAA